>PULM01000188.1 GCA_003552345.1 Ectothiorhodospiraceae bacterium | reverse complement strand
CGGCAGCCGGTCCAGATACTTGGCGATCAGTCCGGTGTAACGGGGTCGGAAGGGCATGCTCTTACTCCAGGCTCTCGACACGGATACGCACCACCCGGCCATCGACCTGCTCCAGGTGCTCTAGACGCTCGATGGCCGCGTCCATATGACGCTCGTGGATGCGGTGGGTCAGCAGGATGATCGGGACATGGTCGGCCCCGGCCTGCGGCTGTTTCTGGATGATGGCCTCGATGGAGATCCCGAAATCCCCCAGCACCCGGGTCACATCGGCGAGCACGCCGGGTTCGTCACGCGCCGAGAGCCGCAGGTAGTAGGCGGTCTCCACATCGCGCATGGGCAGTACCGGCTCCTGGGAGAGGGCCTCCGTGTGGAAGGCCAGGTACGGCACCCGGTTCTCCGGCTCCAGGTTGACCTCCCGGACCACATCGATCATGTCAGCCACCACCGCCGAGGCCGTCGGCTCGGCGCCGGCCCCGGCGCCGTAGTAGAGCGTCGGCCCGACGGCATCGCCCTTGACCATGACCGCGTTCATCACCCCATCCACATTGGCCAGCATGTGCCGGCGGGGCAGCAGGGTCGGGTGCACACGCAGGGCGTACCCGTTCTCCTCATGGAACGCCAGGCCCAGGTGCTTGATGCGAAAACCCAGCTCCTCGGCAAAGGCGACATCTTCGCGGGTGATGTGGTCGATGCCCTCGACGTACACCTTGTCGAACTGCAGCGGGATGCCGAAAGCGATGGAGGCCAGGATGGTCAGCTTGTGGGCGGCGTCGGTTCCGTCCACGTCGAAGCTCGGATCGGCCTCGGCGTAGCCGAGGCGCTGCGCCTCGGCGAGCACGTCGCCGAAGTCCCGCCCTTCGTAGAACATCTCGGTGAGGATGTAGTTGGAGGTGCCGTTGATGATCCCGGCCAGCCATTCGACGCGGTTACCGGTCAGCGCCTCGCGCACCGCCTTGATGATCGGGATCCCGCCGGCTACCGCCGCCTCGAAAGCCACCGTCACCCCGTTCTGCCGGGCGCGCGCGAAGATCTCGTTGCCGTGGGAGGCGATCAGGGCCTTGTTGGCGGTGATGACGTGCTTGCCATTGTCCAGCGCCCGGAGCACCAGCTCCCGGGCCGGCTCGTAGCCGCCGATCAGCTCGGCGATGATCTCCACCTCCGGATCATCGACCACCTCGAACGGGTCCGTGGTCAGGCGAATCCCTTCCAGACGGCAGCTGCGCGGGCGTTCCGGATGCCGCGCCGAGGCGTGGGTAACGCGGATCTCGCGCCCGGCGCGGCGGTTGATCACGTCGGCATTGCGCTCGAGGATGTTGACCACCCCCGAGCCCACGGTGCCGAGGCCGAGCATCCCGACATTAACCGGTTTCAATCCTCACCTCCGAGTCTGAACGGTGTGACAGCCCGTCGCCGCAGGGGGCACGGGCTCAGCAGGCATCATCACGCCGCAGCATCTGCTTGATGCCGCGAATCGCCTGGCGCGTGCGGTGTTCGTTCTCGATCAAAGAGAACCGGACGTACTCGTCCCCATAGCTGCCGAAGCCGATCCCTGGGGAGACCGCCACCTTGGCATCGGCCAGCAGCTTCTTCGAAAACTCCAGCGACCCCATCTCCCGGTACGCCTCCGGGATACGGGCCCATACGAACATGGTCGCCTTCGGCCGCTCCACCGGCCATCCCGCCGCCTCCAGACCATCGCAGAGGACGTCGCGCCGGACGCGGTACATCTCACGGATCTCTTCGACGCAGTCCTGCGGCCCCTCCAGCGCCAGGATGCCGGCAACCTGGATGGGCGTGAACATACCGTAATCCAGGTACGACTTCATCCGCGCCAGGGCGGCGATGAGCTCCGGGTTGCCGCAGACGAAACCGATGCGCCAGCCCGGCATATTGTAGGTCTTCGACAGCGAGTAACACTCCACGGCCACATCCTTGGCACCGGGGACCTGCAGGATCGACGGCGCCTTGTAGCCATCAAAGACGATCTCCGCGTAGGCCAGGTCCTGGACCACCCAGATGCCCTCCTTGCGGGCGATCTCCACCACCTTCTCGAAGAACTCCAGCTCGACGCACTGCGCCGTCGGGTTCGACGGGAAGTTGAGGATGAGCATCTTGGGCTTGGGATAGGTGTCGCGGATCGCCTTCTCGAGCTCCACGAAGAAGTCCCCGCCCGGGATCATCGGCACGTGACGGATGTCCGCCCCGGCAATGACGACGCCGTAGGGGTGGATCGGATAGGCGGGGTTGGGCACCAGCACCGCATCCCCAGGCCCTAGGGTGGCCAGGGCCAGGTGAGCCAGGCCCTCCTTGGAGCCGATGGTGACGATCGCCTCGCTCTCCGGGTCGAGGTGCACGTCGAAATTCTCGGCGTACCAGTTACTGATGGCCCGGCGCAGGCGCGGGATGCCCCGCGACATGGAGTAGCGGTGCGTATCCGGGCGCTGCGCCGCCTCGCAGAGCTTATCCACGATATGCTGGGGCGTGGGCTGATCGGGATTGCCCATCCCGAAATCCACGATATCCTCGCCCCGCTGGCGTGCAGCGGCCTTGAGTTCGTTGACAATATTAAAGACGTACGGGGGCAGCCGCTTGATCCGAGGGAAGTCGGCTTTCGGCAGATCGGCGTCCACGGGCGATCCTCAAGGAATTCAGTGTAGAGACCGGGGGCAATGAAGCCTGTGAACCTACTCACCCGGGGCAGAACTGTCAAACGAGAAGAGGCATGACCCCATGAAACTGGCCCAAGATCACGGCAGAACCGGCTATTGGATCCGCGCCTTCGAGCCGGGGTGGATCCGCATCAATCAGACCGAGTACGAGACCAGCGTCCTGCTCACGCCACACTCTCTGAGCACCGAGATCCAAGCCGAACGGCTGGCGGAGTTGACCCTCGCCGACCTGCAGCCGGCCATCGACCTGGAGCCGGAGGTGATCCTGCTTGGCACGGGCAGCCAACAGGCGTTTCCGGACCGAGAGTTGATGCGCGCACTGATCGGTTCCGGAATCGGCTTTGAGGCCATGGACACTCGCGCCGCCTGTCGGACCTTCAACCTGCTGGTGGGCGAGGACCGGCCCGTGGCGGCCCTGCTCCTGTTGCACTAGCCCGGGGCCCGCGACCCGGCAGCGGGCGAGCCGAAGGCATAATTGCTGCGCGAGCGGTCGGCCTTGGCGGCGTACATGGCGTCATCGGCGACGCGCTGCAGCTCGTCCGCCGATTCACCGTGCTCGGGGTAGATGGCGATACCGATGCTCAAAGACAGTTCGAAGCGCAGCCCGTCAACGGCGACTGGCTCGTCGAGGCTGGCCACGATGTTGTCGGCCACCCGCTCGGCGGCGCGCCAGCCATCCACGCCCTCGAGCAGGATGACGAACTCGTCCCCCCCGTGACGGGCCACCGTGTCGACCTCACGCACCGCCCCACTGAGGCGTCCGGCCAGCTGTTGAAGGACCCGATCACCGACCTCATGGCCGTGCTCATCATTGATCGGTTTGAACCGATTGAGATCGATAAAGAGCAAGGCCACCGACTCCCCGTTGCGCCGCGCCCACTCGAGCGCCTTTTCCAACCGATCGAGCAGCAGCGCGCGGTTGGCCAGCCCGGTGAGGTGGTCGTGCAGCGCCATGTGACGCATCTGCTCCTGGATCTGCTCGGATTCAGCCAACGCCTGCATCCGCTCGGTGACGTTGTAGGCCAGCCAAAGGACCGAGGGACGGGCCTCCAGGCCCGGCGGCAGCGGATAGATCCGCGCCTCGAACCACTGCGCCCCCGTCGGCCCGAACTTGTCACCGCCATCGATCTGCGCCAGGTCGAGCTGGTAGTCCAGCGTGACCAGGCGCCGCTCGGCGAGCGCCTTGCGGATCCACTCGAGGAATTGCTCGGCGCGATCGAAGGGGAGCACTTGATGGAGCCGCCGGCCGACCATCCCCCGCAGATCCCCGTAGAGCCGCTGCTCCTGGCCACCGAAGACCTCCCGGAACTGCCCACGATCATCGATCACGAAGCCGAGATCCGGGATGGTGGCGACAATGGCCTCCAGGCGATACTTGAAGAACCGCAGCAGCAGGGCCTGGCGGGCCACGACACCACCGAGGATGGCCAGCAGCAGCGCGCCCCCGCCCCAGGCCCACCACCACCAAGAGGGCAGCGCCGCCTGCGCCCGCCACCCCTGCTCGGGGATCGCCGCCATCTCACAACGGGAGACGCCGAAGGTGATGCCCATACGCACCGGCTCCTGCTCAAAGACCGCCCCGTCGCCGAAGAAGGCGTCACCCGTATCGCCAAGGCCATTCCGGCCTCGCAGGGCGATCTGCAGCCCAGAATCGTCGACCTCCCGCAACCCGACCGCGGCATAGAAGCGCTCCAGATCCAGCGGCACGCTGGCCACGCCCCAGTAGCGGCCATCGTCCTCGTAGATGGGCACCCGCACGATCAACGCTCGCTCACCCTGGACCAGCTCCGTGGGACCCGCGACCACCGGCGCCCTGGTGGCCATGACCCGCTCCAGGCTCGGCCCCTGGACCGGATGCTCGCGGATATCCAGCCCCAATGCGCGGGTATTGCTGGCCAGCGGGAAGACGTAGCGAATCACATTATCCGGCGCCAGCGTGACGTTGCGGATATGGAATTCCGGACGCATCATCCGCTGGGCGATGGTGGCAAATCGCTGCCCGTCGATCTCCGGGTCGGCGCCCACGAGAACCCCCATGCCCGCGACCAGCGAGACCGATGCATTCAGCTCGCCCTCAATCCGGCTGCGCAGGGCCGAAGCCTCCTGCGTCACCTGCGAGCGCGCCTGCTCCAGCCGATACTCCTCCCACCAATGGCCCAAAACGCCTGCCGCGGTAAGCACACCGACCAGGATTACCAGCGCCAGAAAGAGAGGCACAATGCTGCACACGCGGTGCATCGCCAGGGGCAGCCGCGACTCCGCCGCCGGATCCTGTCTCGGTTCGTTCACGTACCGGATTCCCTCCCTTTGCTCCGCTGCCAGGCTGCCTCCAGCGCGTCGATGGACTGCGCCGCGAGGTCCTCGCCACGTGCGTAGAACTCCGCCTCTACAGCCCTGAAGCGCCCCTCAAAGCGCTGCCCGGCCCGGCGCAGCGCGGTCTCCGGATCCACGTCGAGGTGTCGGGCAAGATTGACCGCGGCAAACAAAAGATCCCCGATCTCGGCCTCGCGGCGCTCGGCCGACCCATCGACCTCGGCCTCCGCCTCCGCCAACTCCTCGCGGACCTTGGCCGCTGCCCCCCGGTGATCCGGCCAGTCGAAACCGACACGAGCGGCCCGGCGCTGGAGCTTGGTGGCACGGGCCAGCGCCGGGAGCGCCGTCGCAATGCCGTCGAGGGCGCTCCCGCCCTCGCCCCGGTGCCGGCGCTCTTGAGCCTTGATCGCCTCCCAATGATGGGTCACGGATTCCGGTTCAGCCACCTTGAGGGAGCCGAAGACATGCGGATGGCGGCGGATGAGCTTGTCCTCAAGGGTCTCGGCGACCGCCTGCAGATCGAAGTAACCGACCTCTTCTCCCATGCGCGCGTGAAAGATGACTTGCAACAGAAGGTCGCCGAGTTCATCGCGCAACGCCTCCATGTCGCCACGCTCGATGGCGTCAAGCACTTCGTAGGCTTCCTCCACCGTATGCGGCGCGATGGAGTGAAAATCCTGCTCCACATCCCAGGGGCACCCATGCTCGGGGTGGCGCAGGCGCGCCATGATCTGCAGCAGACGGTCGACAGCTTCCACGCAGCCCTCCTATAGCCCCGCTTTTCCGGGCGATTTGACAGGGTTAACGCCGCCAACTTAGCGTACGTGGGTTCACCAGCCAATTGCGGGATGGCCATGGAAAAGACCAGACCCGGTTTGACCCAGGGCGTGGGACCGGCGACCGAGCGCGGCGAGCGCACGCGCCGCAACCTACTCGCTGCCGCGGAAGTCGAGTTCGGCGAAAAGGGCTTTCACAACGCCTCGATCAGCAGCATCACCCAGCGCGCCGGGGTCGCCCAGGGGACGTTCTACCTCTACTACCGCTCGAAAGAGGAGATCTTCCGCGCGCTGGTCGAGCACATGAACCGCACCATGCGCCGCTACCTCAGCGAGGCCATTGAGGGGGCCACTCACCGCGTCGAGGCCGAGCGCATTGGGCTGGAGGCGTTCCTGCGCTTTTGCCGCGAGCACGAGAACCTGTACCGGATTGTGCTGGAGTCGCAGTTCGTCGACCCCGAGGCGCACCGCTGGTACTTCCAGACCCTAGCCGAGGGCTACGCCGAGCGGCTCCGGGCCGCCCAAGGCCGCGGCGAAGTGCGCTCCGGCGACCCCTACACCCAGGCGCTGGCGCTGATCGGCATCGCCTTTTTCATGGGCAAGCGGCACCTGATCTTCAGCGACGACTGCGTTCCCGAGCCCGACGCCCTGGCCGCAGCCGCAGAGATCATCCAGCACGGCATCGCCCCGGGGCCGGAGAAAGGCGCCTAGGTGCGGTTGCCTGGCACCGTCCCCGCCCCCGCAGACGCCTACGACGGCTTGAGCACGGCCATACCCCGCTCCACCGCCGGACGGGCGCTGATCTCATCGGTCCAGCGCAGCACGTGGGGGAAGTCGCCCATCCGCTGCCCGAGGCGCTCGGCCACCTGAACCCAGGGGTAGGTTGCCATGTCGGCGATGCTGTACTCGGCGCCACCCAGGTAATCGACTTCCCCCAGGCGGCGATCCAGGACGCCAAGCAGACGTTCGGTCTCGCGGGTGTAGCGCTCGATGCCGTACTCCACCCGCTCGGGGGCCTGGTTGCGGAAGTGACCCGCCTGGCCGAACATCGGCCCCACCCCACCCATCTGGAACATCAGCCACTCGATCACGCGCATCCGGCCGACCGGATCCGAGGGCAGGAACTGCCCGGTCTTCTCTGCCAGGTAGAGGAGGATAGCTCCGGACTCGAACAGGGCAAACGGCCCTCCCTCCGGTCCGTCGCTGTCGACGATGGCCGGGATCCGGCCGTTCGGGCTGATGCGCTGGAACTGCTCGGAGAACTGTTCGCCCTGGCCGATGTTCACCCCATGAGCCCGGTAATCCAGCCCCATCTCCTCCAGGGCAATGTGCACCTTCTGCCCGTTGGGGGTCGGCCAGCTGTAGAGTTCGATCATGGTGCCTCCCTGGTTGGCGTTGCCACGTCATCGCGACCCTCTCTTGCTCGCATCGTAAAGGACGAATGTTTTCCGGGTCGACGATGGATTGGGCTACAATAGCGCCCATGGATGCAGAACCCCGCCCCCTGGAAGCCGAGCCGGCGCCGCGGCGCCGCAGCCGAATCGTCCGCATCGGTGATCTGTACATCGGTGGTGAGACACCGATCGTGGTCCAGTCGATGACCGACACCGACACGGCGGACGAGGTAGCCACCGCAGTACAGGCCGCGGATCTGGCCCGCGCCGGGTCCGAGATGGTCCGCGTCACCATCAACAACGAAGAGGCGGCCGCGGCGGTGCCCCGTATTCGCGAGCGCCTGGCGCAGATGGGCGTGGAGGTCCCGCTGGTCGGCGATTTCCACTTCAACGGGCACAAGCTGCTACGCCGTCACCCGGAGTGCGCCGAGGCCCTGGCCAAGATGCGCATCAATCCGGGCAACGTCGGCAAGGGCAGCCGGCGGGATCCCCAGTTCGCCGAGATGATCGAGATCGCCTGCACCCACGACCTCCCGGTGCGCATCGGCGTCAACTGGGGCAGCCTGGACGACAGTGTCCTGACCCGGCTGATGGATGCCAACGCAGCCCGCCCGGAGCCGCTCCCACCGGAGACCGTCATGCGCGATGCGGTGGTCACCTCGGCGGTGGAAAGCGCCCAGCGGGCCGAGGAGCTCGGACTGCCCGGCGATCGCATCGTGCTCTCCTGCAAGATGAGCGGCGTGCAGGATCTGGTGGCCGTCTACCGGGACCTGGCCCGCCGCTGTGACTACCCGCTGCATCTGGGCCTGACCGAAGCGGGCATGGGCGTACCCGGCGTCGTTGCCTCGTCGGCGGCTCTTGCCATCCTGCTCCAGGAAGGCATCGGCGACACCATCCGCGTCTCGCTCACGCCCGATCCCGGCGGCGCCCGCACCCGCGAAGTGGAGGTCGCGCAGCAGGTGCTGCAGAGCATGGGCCTGCGCGATTTCACCCCCCGGGTGACCGCCTGCCCCGGCTGTGGACGCACCTCCAGTGACTTCTTCCAGCGCCTGGCCGAGCACATCCGCAATCACATCGACGCACGCATGCCGGAGTGGCGCCAGCGCTATCCTGGCGTCGAAGGCCTGCGCATCGCCGTCATGGGGTGTGTGGTCAACGGGCCCGGCGAGAGCCGGCACGCCGACATCGGCATCAGCCTGCCCGGCGCCGGCGAACACCCATCGGCCCCCGTGTTCATCGACGGCGAGCGCTCCGTGACCCTCAAGGGCGAGCACATCGCCGAGGAGTTCGAGCAGATCGTCGAGTCGTACGTCGAGCGGCGCTTCGGCTGAACCCCTTCGGCGGGGGCGAGGCGACGCCGCCGCGCCTCCGCCGGGGTGAATGACCCTACCGCGCGCGCCGGGCCGTCCCGGCCCGATGACGATGCCTGGGGGCCTTCGGCCCGCGCTCGGTCAACACACCGCAGACCTCGCAGCGCCACGGACCGCTCTGGTACTGGCGCGCCAGCCACTCCCGGGCTGCCGGACGTTCCACCAGGTCGGCCACGGTCAGCCGCTCCATGAAATGGGCAATGTCCGCCATGAGCCGGCTCCAGACCGCCCCTTCCAGCGGACTGCGGTAGTGGGTGCCGGCCTCGCGCCGCTCCACCGCTGCAATGATCTCCGCCACCGTCACCTCCCCCGCCGGCCGGGCCAGCCGATAGCCACCGCCTGGTCCCGGGATCCCCTCGATGATCCGGTGCGGCCGAAGGTCGGCGAAGATCTGGTCCACGTACGAGGTGGAGATGTTCTGGCATACCGAGATCTCGGCCAGGGGGACCGGGCCGATCTCGTCGTGCAGCGCGATATGCAGCACGGCACCGACGGCGTACCGCCCGCGGGCCGTGACTTGGACCAGTGTGTTGGGATCGGCGTTGGCGTACATGGCACAGCCCTCACGGTTTGGACCGATTCTATTCTGGACCATACTAGTCCATTTTTAGTTCTGTGCCAATTTGCCGCAGCACCCGCGCACCGATCAGTAGGGGGCAATGTTGAAGGCGTGATTGACCGGTCCGGCGCCGGAACCAAGCCCGTGGGCCGTGCGCAGCGCCTCGTGGAGGTAGTCGCGGGCCCGGGTCACGGCCTCGCGCAGGGGAAGCCCGCGCGCGATACCGGCGGCGATGGCGCTGGCCAGGGTACACCCGGTACCGTGGTTGGAGGTCGTCTCAATCCGGTGACTGCGGAAGCAGACCTCCTCATCGGCCGTGGCCAGGCAGTCGAACACCTCCTCGCCGGGCGCGTGCCCGCCCTTGACCAAGACAGCCTCGGCGCCAAACCCACGCAGGGCCCGGGCCGCCTCCTGGAGACCAGCCTCGGTACCTGGCACGGAGCGACCGAGTAGCACCTCGGCCTCGGGGAGATTGGGGGTCAGCAGGGTCGCCCGCGGCAGCAGCACATCGCCGAGGCGCTCGGCGGCCGCCTCCGCCAGGAGCCGATCCCCGCTCTGCGCCACCATCACCGGATCCACCACCAGCGGCACCTCGGGGGCCAGGGCGTCGAGTTCGGCGGCCACCGCGTCGATGACAGCGGTATCATGGAGCATGCCCGTCTTCACGCAGTCGGCACCGATGTCGGTCAACACGGAGCGCATCTGGGCGCCGACGAACCCGGGCGGGACGGTGTGCACGTCCTGCACCCCTTGGGTGTTCTGCGCGGTCAACGCGGTGATCGCCGTGGTGCAGTAACCGCCCAGCGCCATGACCGCCTTCAGATCGGCCTGGATCCCGGCCCCTCCACCGGAGTCCGAGCCCGCCACCACCAGCACCCGCGCGTTCCCGAATCGATCCGTCATGCCTGCTCCTCTCCTTGGGCCGTGCCCGGTGCGTCGGTCAGCTGCTCGCGGACGCGATGGCGATCCACCTTACCGGCACCGGTCAGCGGCAGATCCTCATAAAACCGTATCAACCGCGGCACCTTGTAACGCGCCAGCTCCCGCTCGGCAAACTGCCGGATCTGCTCGGCGTCGACATCGGCCCCGTCTCGGGCCACCACGGCCACCGCTGGCACCGCCCCCCAGCGCGCATCGGGCACCCCAACCACTGCCGCCTTGCGCACCCCGGCATGGCGCAGCAATACCCGCTCCACCTCCTCCGGGGCGATGTTCTCACCGCCACTGATGAACATGTTGTCCACCCGGCCGACCAGGCGGACGTAGCCCCCTTCGTCCTCATGGGCGAGGTCGCCGCTGTAGACCCAGCCATCGGGGAGCAGCGTCCCGGCGCTGCGTTCAGGCTCATCCAGGTAACCGTCAAAGTTGTGGGGGCTGCGCATCAGCAGCACGCCGACCTCACCCCGGGGGACCGGTTCCAGCCGCTGGGGATCGACGATGCGATAATCGGTGTGGAACATCGAGGTGCCCACAGAGTCGTGGTGCTCGCGCAACTCGTCGATGCCCTGATCGTCCCCGACGTAAAGGAAATTCGACGGCCCCGCCTCGGTCATCCCGTACGACTGGCTGACACGGATCCCGCGTTGCCAGAACGGCTGCATCGTCCACGAGGAGCAAGGGGCGCCGGCGGTGGTGATCTGTTCCAGAGTGCTCATGTCCACCCCGGCAAAGCGCGGGTGCTCGGCCATCAGCTGGAGCATCGCCTCCACCGCGCCGAAGTGGGTGATGCCCTCGGCCTCGATCAGTTCCAGGGCCTGCCCTGGATCGAAACTACGCGGCATAACGGTGTAGCCACCGGCATAGAACACCGGCGTCAGGGTGTTCCAGCCGCCGATATGGAACAGCGGGAAGGTCAACAGCTCCTGCTGCGGTCCAAGCGATCCGCCGCTGCTGACGAGGATATCCACGGCGTTCCAGACCATCTGACGGTGGGAGACCACACAAATCTTGGGTGTGGCCGTGGTCCCGCCGGTGTGCACGTAAAGACACGGATCGGACAGGGCCAGGGGGCGATTCTGCCCCACATCCGGATCCTCACCCGCATCCACCGCCTCAAACCAGGGGCCGCGCCCGTCGGCCAGTTCCAGGCGCTGCGCGCCCGCGGGCAAATCCAGATCCGCGGCCAACTCGGCGAACGCCTCGTCATAGAACAGGGCACGCGGGGCGATCCGCCGGACCAGGTCATTGAGTTCGGGCTGCGCCAGGCGGTAGGAGAGCGGCGCCAGGACGACGCCGGTCTTGCCGCAGGCCAGGTAGAGATCGACAGCCTCCAGGCGATTGCGAGAGAGCAGGCAAACCGGCTCCCGGGGACCGATGCCCAGGCCATCGGTCAGAAGCGCTGCGCCACGCTCGGCCCGCCGATCAACCTCTCGGTAGGTGACACAGCGCTCGCCGTCGGGTTCGTAGAGCGCCAGCCGTTCCGGCGTGAGGGCGGCCCGCCGCCCAGCCCAGTTGCCCACCCAGTCCATGGGGAGATCGTCGTAGCTTGCCCCCGCCGCCATGCAGCCTCCTCCGTCGTCCCAGCGCCCAGGGCCTCAGCCCTGCCTCTGTTTCCAGTAACGCCGCAGTCCCAGCGCGGACATCCACGCCGGGTTGATCGCCTGATGTCCGGGCCAATCCGCCGGATCCAGCCCCTGCTCCAACGCCCACGCCTGCAGCCAATCGGCATAGCGAGCCTGCAGACGGGCCACGTCCTCCGCCTGCGCAACGTTCTCATCGGCCCACTCGCACAAAGCCTGAAGCCCTCGCCGCAGCGCCGCCAGATGTTCCGGCGGGTCGAGGAACAGGCCGAAATGGGTCAACGCCAGATACTCCGGCCGCTGCGCGGCGATGTGCGCCAGGCTCCGCCGCCAGCGTTCCGGTGCAAACTCCGGGGGCGGGGCCGGTGGGATCACCACGCCCGAGTGAGGCATCCGCACCCCGGCCACATCGCCGGTAAAGCAGATGTCGTCGAGCAGGAAGGACAGGTGGTGCTCGGCGTGTCCCGGGGTGTCCAGTGCAACCACGCCGACCCCGCCGACGGCGACCTCATCGCCGTCATCCAGAGTGGTGATTTGCGCCTGCGGGACCGGCAGACACTCCCCCCACAACCGGTCCATTTCGTCGCCGTAGATGCGCCCGGCACTCTCGAGCAGCCGGGTGGGGTCGACAAGGTGCGGGGCACCCCGTGGATGGACATAGACCTGGGCGCCGTGGCCAGCCAACCAACCGGCGGCGCCGGCATGATCGAGATGGATGTGGGTCAGCAGCAGATGGGTGATGTCGCTGGGCGCCAGGCCCCGCCGCCCGAGTTCGAATTCGAGTCCACCGATGGTGCTGCCCGGGCCGCTCTCGATGAGCATGGCCCCACTGCCGTGTCGGATGAGGAAACTGGCGATGCGCCCGGGTTTGCCCTGGAAGTGCAGATCGATGACCTCCACGGAAACGCCAGTTCGCGAGCGTATGCTGTCCACGGCGGACCTCCTCTGCTTGAATGGTAGGGGCCATATGCCGCATACGCTAGCACGGAGCCGTTGCCATGGTCCGAATCCCGCGCATCGCCACCCTGATCGGCCTTCCGCTGATCAGCACAGCAGCTGTCGCCGAAGAGGTGATCGAGTCCAGTCACGACACCGAGCACCACGGTGTGCGCATCGTGCAGGTCGCCACAGACCTGCAACACCCCTGGGGCCTGGCCTTTCTGCCCGAGGGCGGCCTGCTGGTGACCGAGCGGCCCGGCCACATCAACCGGGTGGACGACGGCGAGATCCAGCGCCTCGAGGGCGGGCCCGACGATCTCTACGCGCGCAATCAGGGCGGCATGCTCGATATCGCGCTCCATCCGGACTTCGAGGAGAATCGAAAGGTCTACTTCACTTACGCTCAGGGGGATGCCAACGAGACCACCGTGGCCCTGGCACGGGCCCGGCTCGATGACGACGAGCCGCGCCTGAGTGATCTCGAAGAGCTTTTCGTGGCCGATGCCGCGGCCACCCCGGGCCGCCACTATGGCTCGCGGATCGATTTCAAGCCCGACGGCACGCTGCTGATGACCGTCGGTGACCGCGGCGACGATGAGCACCAGCCGGACACCCACCGGGCCCAGAAGACCGACGACCACGTGGGCACCACGCTGCGCCTGGAGGACGATGGCGCGGTGCCGTCGGACAACCCCTTCGTGGATGACGACGAGGTCCGCGACGAGATCTACTCCTACGGCCACCGCAACGCTCAGGGCCAGTTCGTCCACCCGCACAGCGGCGAGATCTGGCAAAGTGAGCATGGCCCGCGCGGCGGCGATGAGCTCAACCGGGTCGAGGCCGGGAAGAACTACGGCTGGCCGGCCATCTCCCACGGACGCGACTACACCACGCAAGAGCAGATCGGCACGGGGCGCCACGCCGAAGACATGGAGTCACCCATCCGCGACTGGACCCCGGCCATCGCTCCCTCGGGCCTGGATCACTACAGCGGCGAGGCGTTTCCGCGCTGGGAGGGCGATTTCCTGGCCGGGGCCTTGGTGAGACCGGCGGTGCGCCGCGTGGTCGTTGAGGACGACACCGTGGTCCATGAGGAGGAGATCCTGCGCGATACCGTGGGCCGGGTGCGCGCCGTCCAGGAGGGGCCCGAGGGCCACATCTACCTGCTGACCGATGAATCCGATGGCGGCATCTACCGCCTGGAACCTGCTGACTGAGGGAGCCTGTGCCGTTACTTGAGCTTCGCAACGTCCAGCTCGCCCTGGGGCACCACCCCCCGTTGCTGGAGGACATCAACCTGACCATTGACCCGGGCGAGCGGGTCTGCCTGGTCGGGCGCAACGGCGCCGGGAAATCCACCCTGATGCGCATCCTCACCGGTGCCATCGAGCCCGACGACGGCCAGGTCCTCTGCGATACGGGTATCCGGGTCGCCCAACTGGCCCAGGAACTGCCCGAGGACACCCGCGGCACCGTCTATCAGCACGTGGCCGCCGGCCTCGGCGAGCTGGGCGAGACCGTCGAGCGCTACCACCGACTCGCCGAGGCCGTTGCCGCCGGTGATACCGGATGCCTGGAGGAGATGCAGGCCTGCCAGGACGCGCTGGACGCCCAGGGTGGGTGGGATCTGAAACAGCGAGTTGAGGCCGTAATCTCCCGCCTGGACCTCGACCCCGATGCAGCCATGGCCAACCTCTCCGGGGGCGTACAGCGGCGCGTCCTGCTCGGCCGTGCCCTGGTCACGAACCCGGACCTGCTGCTGCTCGACGAGCCGACCAACCACCTCGATATCGAGGCCATCACCTGGCTCGAGGGTTTCCTCCGCGAATGGCCGGGGGCGCTGCTGTTCGTCACCCACGACCGGACCTTCCTGCAAAGCCTGGCGACGCGCATCGTGGAGATCGACCGCGGGGCGGCCATCAGCTATCCCGGGGACTATCAGAACTATCTGCGCCGGCGTGAGGAACGCCTCCACGCAGAGGAGCAGCAGCGCGCCGAGTTCGACAAGCGACTGGCCCAGGAGGAGGCGTGGATCCGCCAGGGCATCAAGGCCCGGCGCACCCGCAACCAGGGCCGGGTCCGAGAACTACAGCGCATGCGCACCGAGCGAGCCGAGCGGCGCACGCAGCAGGGTAAGGCGCGCTTCAGCGTTCAGGAGGCCGAACGCTCCGGCAAGATCGTCGCCGAAGCGAAAGACGTCCACTTCGCCTACGGCGATACCACCATTATCCGGGATCTGGACACCACCATCCTGCGTGGCGACAAAGTGGGCCTCATCGGGCCCAACGGCTGCGGCAAGACCACCCTCATCCGCCTGCTCCTCGGAGCCCTGGAACCGACCCAGGGCACGCTGCGTCGCGGCACCCGGCTGGAAATCGCCTACTTCGACCAACAGCGCGCCGTGCTCGAGGAGGACGCCAGCGTCCAGGACAACGTCGGTGGCGGCCGCGAGCACATCGAGATCAACGGGCAGTCCCGCCACGTGCTCAGCTACCTGCAGGACTTCCTGTTCCCGCCCCAGCGCGCCCGCCAGCCGATACGCGCCCTCTCCGGCGGCGAACGCAACCGCCTGCTGCTGGCACGCCTGTTCAGCCAGCCGGCCAACCTGCTGGTACTCGACGAGCCCACCAACGACCTGGACGCCGAGCCCCTCGAACTGCTTGAGGAACGACTCCTGGATTTCACCGGCACCGTGTTGCTGGTCAGCCACGACCGGGCGTTCCTCGATGCCGTTGTGACCCAGAGCCTCGCCTACGAGGGGGACGGCCGCTTCCGCGAATACGCCGGCGGCTACAGCGACTGGCAGCGACAGCGTCCCGGGCCGGCGCCACAGCGCCGCCCCGGGCAGGAGCCGAGGGCATCGCGCAAGTCCGTCAAGCCGGATGCGGGCGCGCCCACGGCGCGGGCCCAGGGCTCTGAGACACCCAAGCGCCTGACCCGCAATGAGGAGCAGGAACTAGCCGACCTGCCCGAGCGCATCGAGGCACTCGAACAGAGGCAGGCGCAATTGCACGAGGAACTGGCCGATCCGGCCCTCTATCAAGTCGACGACGGCCGTCTGCCGCAGCTACAGGGGCAGCTTGCCGAGCTGGAGGCGCAGCTGGAAACCGCCTACGCGCGCTGGCAGGAACTTGAGGCGCGTAGCCCGACAGCCTGAGCGGTGGCCAGGGCTGCGTGTCAGGACTCCGGGCGCTGGCGCAGCTCGTTGCTGCCGGCAGCCTCAGGCCGGCCCCCGGTCTCCCAGGTCGGCCCCGAGATCTCCTCGACCTCCTCCGGCGTCACCTGCTCCACATCCCCCCACGGCGGCGGCCCCTGGGGGCGGCGCTCCATGACGTGCTCCAGGGCAACGGGTTGGAGGACAGCGCCACTGTCGATGCGGAACTCATGGATCTGCGGCGGGTGGAGCGCGGTACCGAGGGCCGCCACGGCCAGCACGGCCGGCACGAGGAACTGGTGTCCCCGCCGCGGCTGACGGTTGCCGTCGTTGACGTCTTCAAAGGTGTGCATCTTTCGCTACTCCCGGGGCACGATCGCTACAGCCCCTCGTCCAGGATGGTCCGCCACTGCGCCTGACTCAAGGCAACCGGGTTGCGCCGGTTCGACCCACGGGCCAGCGCGGCTTCCAGGTGACGGGCATCAATCCCGTAATCGGCAACTCCCGGCAATCCGGCGTGAACCCGGGCCTGCCGGCGCCACTCCTCCAGGGTCTCGATCAGCGCGTCCGCTCGGGGCTCTCCGCCAAGCAGTACCGAGACCGTCGCCATCCGTTGCTCGACCCAACCCTGCGTTTCGCCGCCCAGTGTACGCGCTTCACTTAGCGTATGCCGCATCGCCGGCGGAAGGACGTTGGCGCAGGCCACGCCATGCGGTATCGCCGCCACGCCACCCAGTGGCCCGATGAGCCCGTGCACGACGCCGAGCCCGGTGTAGGTCAGCGCCACCCCGGAGACCGTGGCCGCCAGCGCCATATCGTGACGCTGCGCCTGGAGGTCCACATCTCCATGGCGCTGGATCAGTTCCGGCAAGGCAGCCCCCGCCCCTTCCAGGGCGTGGATCAGCCAGGCATCGAGCAGCGGTGACGTGGTCGGTGCCAGATAGCTCTCGAGCAGCTGGGAGAAGGCGTCCAGGCCGGCACTGGCCACCACCGTGCGCGGCACCGGCGCACTCAGTTGCGCGTCAAGGATCACCCGGTCCGCCGCGTAGCGCGGGTGACGCAGCGATCGTTTGTATCCGTCCTCCAACCCGGGCTGCCCCAGCACGGCGTTGTGCGTTACCTCACTGCCGGTGCCCAGAGTCGTCGGCACCGCCACCCAGGGCAGACGCTGTCCTGAGGGTGAGCGATCCCCCACCCCCTCCAGATAGGCCCGCGTCGGCCCCGGCTCGCAAGCCATGGCGGCCAGGGCCTTACCCGCGTCAAGGACGCTGCCGCCGCCGATCGCCACCACCACAGCGGCATCGCTACCAGGTAGCTGGTGGCGCTGCTCATCCACCCATTCGGCGCTGGGCTCGCCGGAGACCACCACCGTCGTCACCCCCCAGCCCCGGCTGCGCAGAGCCTCCACCGCCTGACCGACCACCGGAAGCTGCGCCCACGTTGAGCGCCCCGTCACCAGGACCGCCGTACCCGGCGCCGCGACGAGCTCCTCGACCCAGGGCAACAGCCACTCGATGGCCCCGGGCTCGTGGGCGATGGGCGGAAGCTGGATAGGCTGTAGGAACCGGGCCCCGGCCATGACGGCTAATCCCCTTCGGCGCCCTGCTCCACCCAGCGGATGATGCGATCCTTGTCGCGCTCAGAGAGGCTGCCGCCGAGGGGCATCTGCGGCTCCGTGGTCCCGTCGATGCGCTTGACCAGCTCGCTCTCGCCGGGCTCACCGGGGACGACGATCGGCCCGTTCTTGCTGCCTTCCATGAGGGCCTCGTAGGAGGTCAGATCCAGGTCCCAGATGTCATTGCCGGGCCGATGGCAGGCGACACAGGCGTCCTGCATGATGCGATCGATCTGCGCGTAGGAGACACGGCCGTCGTCATCGTCTTCTTCCTCCTCAGCGGCCGGGGCGGCCGAGCCATGCACCAGCTCACCACCGTAGTAACCGAGCACGACCACCACCAGGAAGGCAGCCAGGTAGCTGGATAGCACCACCGGCGAGCGATAGGTCAGCTTGGCCGGGAGAATCGCCGCGATCCCCAGGAGCACGGCCAGGCCGACGCCGAACCAGAGCTTGATCCTGAATGTGCTCGTCCAGACCCCACCGTAATAGTGCATCCAGTCCATCAAGCCGAGCAGGATGGTCGGGAAGACCATGATAAAGCCCAGCGTCACGCAGTGGCGGGCCGTAACGGCGTATTTCTCGAAGCGCGGAGAGAGGGCCAGCAGTGCGAAGACCAGCGCCGCCACCACCAGGCCGATAGTGATATGGACAGCGATCGGATGCACCGGGTGGGTGTACCCCAGACTAGCGAGAAAGCCGTAAAAGGAAACGATGCTCATGCCTCACCTTGGTATTGATCGTCCGCGCCCCGCCAAGGGGTCCTTGGGAGAAGCGACGCCTGCACACCGGCCGTCGCTGAGGAAACAGGGGACCTTCGCGCGACAAATTATCAGTCAGCACCTTTTTTGACCATCATCAATGGCGTTTTTCGTCATCCTAAAAATCATGATGCTTGCCCGGGCATACCCTGTCCACGCCGGGCAGAGGATGAGCTGCCGTGCCGGCACGCGTATCATGGGCCCACGGACCGCGCCGGGGCGGGTCCGCTTGGCAGTGGCAGACAAGGGAACCCAGTGGCCGATCAATCGACACCGCGGGATGAGGTGCAATCGCTGCTGCAGGCGGCGCACATGACGGTGGAGCCTTACGCGCGTCAGGCACTGGCGGCCGGGCGGTATCGTGAAGCGATCAAGCACTTTCGCACGCTATCCGCAAGCGAGCCCCCCTCGGTTTGGGCCGAGGGCCTCGCCGCCGCATACCGTGGGCGCGCACTGGAGCTGTCCGCCAAGGGCATGCCCCGCGAGGCACTGGCCATCTGGGAAAACCGCGAGTGGCGCTGCCCGGGTGCCCGACCGGAACCCGAGCAGATCGCCCTGCTCCTGGAACTCGGCGAGTACGAGGATGCCCTCGCGGCCTATGGGCGTCTGCAGTCAGACGCGCCGCCGCAGACCCTGAACCGCGCTCGAACCCACCTGGCCGCCACCTACCTCAGTGAGCCGGAGTCTCTCGATGGCCTCGATCCGGACGATCCGGTACGGACCCACGGCGAGGCCGCGCGGGCGGCCCTGACGGTCTACTGCGATGGAGATGGGGGCGCTGCCAGCACCCACTTGCAGGCGATCCCCTACCGCTCGCCCTATCGAGATCTCGTGATCGTGCTCAAGGCGCTGATCCACGACCAGGGGGATGGACACTCCGCCGAGCGTCGACTCGGTGGCATCGAGACGACCTCCCCCTTTGCCCCGCTGGCCGAGGCGGCCCGGCGCGCCGGCTGGACGGAGGCTGAGCTGTTGCCGACCTTCCACGAGCTGAGCGAACCGCAACAACGGCTGGTGGCCTCCCTGCGTGGCTGGCCGCCACAGCGCCTGGCACTGGTCCGCACCCTGTTTCACCCGGATGCTGCGGACCCGAGCGCCGACCTGGCCACGACCCTGGTGCAGTGGCGACATGAAGTCGGCGACACCTGGTTCCGGCAGCAGCGCATCCGGCTCGTCTTCCATGACGCCCTGTCGCGCGGTATCCCGCCGACTCCACCCGAAGACGCCGATGAACTCGAGTGCGCCCTGCTCCACGCCTGGCACACCGAGGCCTGGCACGGCGATGATCCCGCCGAACTGCTCGCCGCCTGGCAGGCGGTGATCGAGGCACTGCGTGCCGCCGGAGAGCCCAGCGCCGGAGACGGGGTCGCGCTGCGCATCGCCGCCATCCAGCGCCACCTGGCCGACGACCTGGCCCTGCTGGAGACGCCGCTGGCAGCCGAGGCGGAGACCGCCCTGACCGAGAGCGTGGCCCTAGATCCGGAGCACCGCCACGGTCACGAGCTGCTGATCCAACGCCACCGCGCCTGCGGCCGCCTCACCCAGGCCCGCCGTGCGTTGGATCGGGCGCTGGCCCGCTGGCCCGAGGACCGCACCCTGTTGCAAGACGGGCTGGAGATCGCGCTCGAGGGCGAGGCCCTCGACGATGCGCTGGAGTTTGCCCGGCGCATCCTGGTGCGCGATCCGATCAACCGCCGTGCCCGCCACGTACTCCACGAGGCCCTGGTGGCCCGGGCACGCGCAGCCTGCACCGAAGGTGACCCGCAGGCGGCCCGGGCGGCCCTTGATCAGGCCGAGGCGTGGGCTGAATCGCCACCCGCCCGGGCACAAATCGACCGGCTGCGCACCGTGGTCGATGCCAGCTGCAAAGGCGGTCACGACACCGTTGGCAGCCCCCGGCAGGCGGCCGGAGAAGGGCCGGCGTTGGGTCATGCCCTGGCGCTGGCGGTTGAGGCTCAGCTCGCCGGCCAACCTCCGGAGACCGTGCTCGCCCGATCCGGCCTGCGGCCGCCGAAACGCCTGGAGCGTGACGAGCTGCTTGACCTCTGCCGCGGGATGCAGGAACTCGCCCAAGAGGCGCCCGAGGCCCTGGACCGGGCCCTGGAGTGCTATGCCCCCGCCCTGCGTCGGGCCCATCGCATCCGTACCCTGGGGCTGGAGGACTTCGCCACGGTCTGCGAGGCCCTGCGCGCCGCCGGCCAAGACGAACTGCGCGGGCGCTTCGCCCGCGAAGCACTGCGCCATCGCTTGGAGGATCCGCTGTTCCTCGTGCACAGCCTCGAGGCCCGCTACCGCCGCGGGCAGAACGGGCAGCCCAGCAGCCGCGAACTCGACCAGCTTCGCCGCGCATTCCGAAGGGCGCGCCGCGACGACGAAAAGCGCACCGCCCACCGGGCCGGGGTCCTGATCAAGCAGTGGATGCCCGACCCGGCAACCGGCGACTGAACCACGCAGCCCCTTGACCCGAGCGCCGTCTATGGATAAGACCCTGAACCCGATGCCAAGGCCTGAGCTCGAACATACCGACCCCTATCTCTGCCTGGGGGTCGAGCGGGATGCGGATGATTCGACCATCCACGCGGCGTACCTGGCTGGCGTCCGGGCCTGCCCGCCGGAGCGCGATCCGCACCGTTTTGAGGCGCTGCGCCAGGCGTACGAGGCCATCCGCACCGAGCGACGGCGTGTGGCTCAAGAGCTGTTCGACAGCCGTCCTCCTTCCACGCTCGATCTGCTCGACCGGGCAGCCCCGGCGCGGGCCCCGGGGCGCCCCGACGAGGCCACGCTCCGCGCCGTGCTCAAGCCGGGGAGGCAGGCGTGATGGAGAGCAGCGAGCGCGAGGCCCTGGTCCAACGCTTCCGCGACTACCTTGAGCGCAGCGCGGCAACGGCGGAGCCGACCCCATCGCCGCAGGGGCCCGACCTGTTCACGCTGCTTCAGGAAGTGACGGCGCTGAAGAACGACGTCCGCCTCGAGTCGCGGCAGTACAAATCGGCGCTCGATCAGCTGAGCGATGACTGCGAAACACTGCGGGCGCAGAACCGCCAACTGCAGGAACACCTGCAGCGGGAACGTCGCCGCGCGGATCTGGCCCACGACGACGCCGAGCATGGCCTCCTTCAGGAGTTGATCGACCTGCGCGATCGCCTTGCCGCCGGGCACCGCCAAATCACCGGCCACCGCCCCGGGTGGCTTGCCCGGCTCGGCGGCGCCAGGCGCTACCTGGCCCGCATGGCCGAGGGCATGGAGATGAACCTCCGCCACCTCGACGAGATCCTCGCGCGCCGCGGCGTTCAGGTGCAGGAGACCGTACGTCGGCCCTTTGACCCGCAGACCATGCACGCGGTGGACACGGCCACAGAGCCCGGCGCGGAACATGGGGAGGTGCTGCGCGAGATCCGCCAGGGCTTCCTGCGCGGCGACCGGGTTCTGCGTACAGCCGAGGTCATCGTCAACAAAAAGGACAGCAAGTCGTGAACGACATCATCATCGGCATCGATCTGGGCACGACCAACTCCGAGGTGGCCGTCGTCCGCGGCGGCCGGCTCCAGCTCATCGAGGTCGAGGACGCCTACCTGATGCCTTCCGCCGTCGGCCTGGACGAGCAGGACGGGCTGCTGGTCGGCCAGGCGGCCCGCAACCAGCTGGCCCTGCATCCGGAGCGCACCGTGCGCTCGATCAAGCGGCGCATGGGCGAGGACGTCAAGATCCCGCTGGGCGATCGCAGCTACACCCCCCAGGAGATCTCGGCGGTGATCCTCGCCCGCCTGAAGCAGGCCGCGGAGGTCCAGCTCGGCGAACCGGTGCGCAAAGCGGTGATCACGGTACCCGCCTACTTCTCCGATGCCCAGCGCCAGGCCACGCGCGATGCCGGCACCCTGGCCGGCCTGGAGGTGGTGCGCATCATCAACGAACCCACCGCCGCGGCCCTCGCCTACGAGGCCGACCACGCGCAGCGCCGGCACATCCTGGTCTACGACCTGGGCGGCGGCACCTTCGACGTCTCGGTGGTGCGCATGGAGCAGGACGTGGTCGAGGTCCTCGCCAGCCACGGCAACAACCACCTCGGCGGCGACGACTTCGACGCCCTGATCGTCGACCAGTTGCGCGCCCACGTGAAAGATGATCACGGCCTCGACCCGGCCGACGACCCCCGGGCGATGGCGCGGCTGCGCCACGCCGCCGAGACGGCCAAGATGGAGCTCTCCAGCGCACCGATTACCCGCATCGAGGAGGCGTACCTGCTGGAGGGCCGGCACGGCCCGATCAACCTCTCGGTGGATCTCACCCGGGCCGATTACGAGCAGATGATCGAGCCGTTGCTCGACGAGACCCTGGAGGCCGTGCGCATCGCCCTGGAGGACGCCGAGCTGGCGGTCAATGACCTCGATGAGATCGTGCTCGTCGGCGGCACCACCCGCACCCCGCGGATCCAGCAGCGCCTGCAGGAGCTCCTCGGCCTGCAGCCGCGCGGCGAGATCGACCCGGATCTGTGCGTGGCGATGGGCGCGGCGATCCAGGGCGCGGTGATCGCCGGCGAGCAGGTGGCAAGCATGCTCGTCGATGTCACACCCTACACCTTCGGCACCAGCGCTATCGCCGAACTCAACGGCGAACGCTACCCCTACTGCTTCATCCCGGTGATCCGCAAGAACGCCCCCATCCCCGTGACCCGCAGCGAGGCGTTCTTTACCTCCTATGACGGCCAGGAGGCCATCGACGTGCGCGTCTTTCAGGGCGAGGATCCGGATGCGCTGAACAACACCCAGATCGGATCGTTCCGGATTGAAGGGCTCAGCGACGTGCCTGCCGGGAACGTGATCATCACCACCTTCTCGCTGGACGTAAACGGCATCCTCCACGTCTCTTCGGTGGAGAAGCTCACCGGCAAGCGCAAGGAGATCACCATCGATAGTGCCACGGCCCGCTTCGAGCGCGAGGAGATGGGGGCGGCACAGGAGCGGGTCCAGGACCTGATCGAGCGCGACGCCGATGCCCCCGCCCGCCAGGCCGCGGCGAGTCCCGCAGGGCAGCGCGACGCGGAATTGATCGAGCGGGCGGAGGGGCTCCTGGAGCACGCCAACCCTGAGGACCGTGAGGATCTGGTGGACGCCATCGAGCAGCTGCGCGATGCCTTACAGCAGGAGGATGCGACCGCCATTGAAGCAGCCCGCGAGGCCCTGGCCGACCTGCTGTTCTACCTGGAGTCGTGATGGAGCGCTGCCCCAACTGCCGTGCCCGGGCCGACGACTCGACGGAGCAGTGCCGGCGCTGCGGGATGGAACTGGCCCTGCTTCAGCGCACCGAGCAGGCGGCCGAGTCGTGGCTGCGCGAGGGGATCCGACTGCTGGCCGCCGGCGATCGGGGGGCGGCGGAGCAGGCCCTGCAGCGCGCCCTCACCCTGCGCACCGCCCCCCTGGCCACCCACCTGATCGATTTCCTGCGCAGCACCGCCGCGCGACCCGACTGAGCCCTTGACCCGCCGCGCCCGTCACTCCTGCTCGTCGAGCCGCTCGAGCATGTCATCCACCGCGGCCTCGAGCTGGCGGTCGCGCCCTGCCACCTCGTCCTCCGGGCGCTGACGGACCCGGATATCCGGCTCGGCACCGTGGTGCTCCATGTCGGTACCATCCGGCAGGTACCAGCCGCGGAAGGGTCGCCGGACCGTAGCGCCATCGATCAGGGTGTGCCGACCGGTCGAGATCACACCGCCGTAGGTCTGCTCGCCGACCAGCGTGCCCCGCTCCAGGGTATTGAAGGCGTGCGCGAGGATCTCCGCGTTGGAGTAGCTCTTCTGGTTGGCGACCATGTTGATCGGCAGCGTGTAACGGGGCGCATCCAGCCGATCCTGGGGGTAGTGGCCCGTGCGCTCCCGATCGGCGCCGGCGGGCACGGTATAGGCGTGCTCGGCGGCCATGATCGAGGTCAGGATCCGGTCGGTGGTGTGGCCGCCGCCGTTGTTGCGCACGTCGATGATCAACCCCTCCTTACCCTCGGCAGCCGCGTAGAGGCTGCCCTGGAAAGCCTCCAGGGACGCCTGATTCATGGCCTGGATGTGGATGTACCCGAGCCGGCCCTCGGAGCGCTCCTCGACGAGCCGGCGACGCTCCTCGCGGAAGGCGTCGTAGCGCAGTTCTGCCAGCGCCGGGTAGTCGACCGGCGTGACCAGGGTGTGCATCAGGCGACTGCCGTCTCCGTCGGCCTCCGGGCGGCGGAAGGCGATCAGCAGTTCGTCATCGACCCGGCCGCGCAGGCGCTGCAGCAGGGTCTCGTCGGGGTCCAGGTCGCGGCCATCGATGGCCACGATGAGATCGCCGCGCTGCAATGGGACGGGGCCGTGGGCCGCGGGGCCATTGGCCACCACCGAGCGAACGCGGTAGCCGATCCCGCCGTCATCCAGTTCCTCGCGCTCGTGACGGACTCCCAGCCGTCCGGAGGGTTCGCGCAGCGCCGAGCCCGGCCCCGGATTGCTCACCCCGGTGTGCGAGGCGGCCAGCTCGCCCATGAGGCGATTGGCGATGTCACTGAATTCGCTGGCGGTCCGTGCCCGGCGGATGAGCGCCTCGTAGTCGGCCACCAGCGCCTCGCAGTCGAGCCCCTTGAGATCGGGCTGGTAGAAACCCTCCTCGATGACACGCGCCGCCTCGCGGAATTTCTGGACGGCCTGGGCCTGGCGATCGACGCGGATCCGGTCACTGATGTCGGGGCGCTGATGCTCGCCGCCGGAAAGCCGCGCCACACCGGCCCGCCCCCCGGCGACGTAGATGACCCGATCGCCACGCAGACTCAGGTGCTGGATATCGGCCACGGGACCCAGGCGCCGACGCTCGCTGCCATCCCAGTTCATGACCATCAGCCCCTCGCCGGCGCTGTTGAAGACGTAGCGATCGCCGGCCGGGGTGACCCGGTTCGCGTACTCGTTGCCCGCCGCGCTGCTCACCCGCTCGACCCGCTGCCAGGCCCCCTCCAGGTCGAGCTCCGGCGGGTCCTCGGCACCGGCATCGTCCCGGGTAACATCCACGCTGCCGGTAGACAGGACCGGCAGCGGATCGCGCTTTTGCTGCGCCTCGCGCCCACGGCGATAGTAGCGATCGAGTTCGAGGCGGCTGTAGCGGGCCAGATCGGGATCCAGGTAGATCCGGTAGAGGTCGTAGCTGTCGCCACTGCGATTGGAGATAAAGGTCAGCACCCGACCGTCTGCGGACCAGCGCGGGTTGAGGTCGTTGCGCGGGTGCCGGGTGATGTTGATCGGATCCGCCGAACCATCCGCCGGGACGATAAAGATGTTCGCGCTGAAGTCGAGATCGTTCTGCGTGTACGCGAGGTAGCGCCCATCCGGCGACCAGCGCCAGTCGATGGTG
>PULM01000178.1 GCA_003552345.1 Ectothiorhodospiraceae bacterium | reverse complement strand
TACGAATACCCTGGGCGTGGGTTTGCGCGGCGACAATTCCGAAACTCGCCGTCGCATAGAAATCCTGTGTGACAGAACGCCACAAATCCCAGAGCGGTTTTAGCGTGGTGTGTTTTTCTTTCTCAATAAACGGCTCCGGATCGAGCCCGAGCTGCTCACCCAAAGCGCGCAGGAATCGCGTGGTGCTGTGCAATCCGACCGGCGCCTGCAGGTAGGGACGGCCCAGGGCCTCGCAGAGGCCGCGACCGTACTCCCGGTACATGCAGATGTTTACGTCCGCATCCACCAGCCGCGGCACCTGGTCCACGTGACAGCCGAGGGGGAACACCAGGTTGACCTCGGCGCCGATGCCCTCGACCAGCCGGCGCACCTCGGCCAGATCCGACGGCATGTTGAACATCCCGTAGGCGGGCCCGATGATGTTCACACGCGGCGGCTCATCGGGCTGGCGCTCCCGGGGGCGCGGGGCACGGCCGCGGCGCATGCCGAACTGCTCCCAAAGCCAGCGCAGGGCGCGGTCCGAGGCCTGCCACTGATCCTCATCGATGGTCCGCGGCAAGAAACGACGGATCGAGGTCCCCTCCGGGGTCACACCACCGCCGATCATCTCGGCGATGGAACCGGTCACCACCACACTCGGCTGCTGCGGGTCGAGGGTGTCGTAGGCGCGCTTCATGGCGCCCTCGGTCCCATCGCGGTTGAGTTCCTGTTCGGAGAGCCCGGTCACCACCACCGGAAGCTCCTCCGGCGGCAGCGCATCGGTGTAGTGCAACACGGCGGTCACCGGCAGGTTTTCGCACCCGACCGGACCGTCAATGATGACCTGCAGCCCCTTGACGGCGGTGAACGCATAGACGGCGCCCCAGTAGCCACCGGCACGGTCGAGATCGGGGATGAGCATCAGCCCTCCTCCCCGCAACGCTGGCTGCCGCCGCCGCGAATCTCGACTCGTGGCGGGATCTGCGGCGCATCGCTCCACACGCCGCCGCTCGCACCGGTGCCCACGCCGGCAAAGAATGCGTTCATGACGTCAAAGCGCTCCTTGTTCCCGATCGCGGCGTTGATGACCTGTGCCAGCGCCCCCGGCCCCGACGGCCCCATCAGCGGTCGCGCAGAGATCAGATTGGTGAAGTACAGCCCCGGGATGGCCTGCTCCTTGGCGTGCTGGACCACGGGCGTGGTGCCGATGGCCAGATCCGGCTGATGCTCATCCACGGCGCCGGTGTCATCCTCGAGGCTGGCCCGGAAGCGCACCGGGATGCCCCGCGCCTCCAGCCACTCCCGATCCGGATCCGACCACGGCGTTTGGCCCACCGCCGTGCCGACATACCGCACATCCGCGCCGCACTCGACCAACAGACGGGCAACCAGCAGCTCCGAACCCTCATAACCAGAGACAGTGATCCGGCCCCGCACCGGCGCCGCCGCGACCGCCTCCTCGATGGCCGGAAGCGCGGCCACCTTGGCGGCGTCGATATCGGTGCGCCCAACGTCGCAGGCCGCACCGACCGCTTCCAGCCAGGCCGCCGTGCCCTCCCGGCCCACCGGCGCCGAGGGCACCAAGGCCCGACCCGCCGCCTCGAACTCCGCCAGCGATGCCGTGTAGAAGGGGTGGATGGCGGCAGCCGCGCGGCAGTCGAGGGCCGCGTAAAGCTCCCGCCATTCGCGCGTCGGCACCACCTGCCCTGCGGCGAGCCCCATGGGCTCAAGCAACCGGCTGATGCTCACCGGATCGCCGGGGAACATTTCTCCGAGCAGGGCCACCGTCGGCAGATCCCCGCGCCCGCTGCGCGGCGCCGCCACAGGCCCCCGCTCCGCCTCCTCACGGGCGTAGCGCAGCATGGCGGCAGCGAGCTTGTCCTTGGCCTCGGCATGGGTCGGAACGCCAAAGCCGGGGACCTCCAGCGGCACCACACGGACCCCGTTGATGGCCTCAGGCAGCAGCCGCAGCGGCACCCCGGAGGCGGTCGGCACGCAGAGGTTGATCACGACGATGGCGTCGTAGCGCTCGGGGTCGGCCAGGTCGTGGACCGCCTGATGGACGTCCTCGAACAGCCCCCCCGTCACCAGAGACTCGGAGTCGAAGGGCACATAGCCGACACTCCGCCGCGCGCCGTAGAAGTGCGAGGTGAAGGTCAGGCCGTAGACACAGCACGCCGAACCGGCCACCACGGTGGCCGTGCGGCGCATGCGCAGTCCCACGCGCAACGACCCGAAGGCCGGGCACATGGTCTGAGGTTGATCATGGGGTCCCGCTCGATCGTTCATGGCCCTTGCTCCGGGGTCTGACTCAGGTATCGTCGTAGACGATCTCCAGGGATGGCTTCCTGGTCGCCCCCTGCGGGCACATGTCCTCCGGAGTGGCGGGGACGAGCTCGACCTCGCCGCCGACCTCGTCGCTCTTGAACAGTCCGAGCAGCTGATCGTGGCTCAGGGGCTGGGGCATGACCGGGGGGGCGCCGGCGATGTTCTGCGCCAGCTGCTCAAACAGACTGCCCCAGGGGCCACCGGGATAGCCGATGATCTCGTAGTTGGCGCTCTTGCGCCGGATCTCGTCGTCGGCCGGGATGCTGGAGAGCACCGGGATCCCGGCTTGCTCGGCCAGCGCCTGGGCCTCGCCGGTGCCATCGTCCTTGTTGATCACCAGCCCGGCCACCCCGACGTTCCCGCCGAGGCGACTGAAGTACTCCACCGCCGAGCAGACGTTATTGACCACGTAGAGTGACTGCAGGTCGTTGGCTCCGACGAGGATTACCTTCTGACACAGGTCGCGGGCAATCGGCAGGCCGAACCCGCCACAGACCACGTCGCCGAGGAAGTCGAGCAGGACGTAGTCGAAATCCCACTCGTGGAAGCCCAGATTCTCAAGGATCTCGAAACCGTGGATGATCCCGCGGCCGCCGCAGCCCCGGCCCACCTCGGGCCCGCCGAGCTCCATGGCGAAGACCCCGTCGCGCTTAAAGCAGACATCGCCGATACCGAGGGTCTCGCCGGCGGCCTTCTTGCGCGAGGAGGTCTCGATGATGGTCGGACACGCCCGCCCGCCAAAGAGCAGCGACGTGGTGTCGCTTTTGGGATCGCAGCCGATGAGCAGGACCTTCTTGCCCTGTTGCGCCATCATGTAGGAGAGGTTGGAGAGCGTGAAGCTCTTGCCGATGCCGCCCTTGCCATAGATGGCGATGATCTGGGTCTCTTTCGCCGGCTGCTCGCTGCTCATCCGCTGTTTCTCCAGTCGAGGACCATCTTGAGACAGTCGGGATCACCAAAGGCGATCCGGTACGCCGACGCCGCCTCGGCGGCATCGAGGCAATGGGTGATCAGCCCGTCAAGGCTCAATGCCCCGGACTCGATCTGCGCGGTCACGGCCTCCAGATCCTTGCGCTGCCACTCGGCTGCCACGCGCAGGCGCGCCTCGCGCATGAAGGCGGACGGGAAGGCGAAGGAGAGCCGCTCGCTGTAGAAGCCGGCCAGCACGACCTCCCCCCCATGGGCGAGACGGCCGATCAGGGTATCGAGGAGTCCAGCGTCGCCGCTGACATCGCAGATCCGCGTATAGTCGCGCCGCTCGTCGCTATCCGGATCCACCACCGGGTAACCCTGGGCCCCGGCACGGCGGTCTTGGTTGGTCTCCCAGACCGTAGGCGGATGGCCCTGCAGCACCCCGATGCGGGCGATCAGTCGCCCCAGTACGCCGTGCCCGACCACCAGATCCGGCGGCGCCTCGGCCACCGCGTGCCACGCGGTAGCGGCCAGGGCCAGGAGTACGCCGCGCTCGCCGAGCCCCTCCGGCATCGGGATCACCCGCTCACCGGCGACCACCAGTTGCGAGGCAGCACCGCCGAACAGCCCGCTGACCTCCTGGTAACACCGCGCCCCGGGTACGAATACGGTCTCCCCTTCCTGCCGCCCCGACTCGGCACCGGCGGCAACGACCTGGCCCACCGATTCGTAGCCCGGGACCAGGGGATAGGCGAGCCCGGGGAACGGCGGCATGGTGCCCTTCCAGAGCAGGCGCTCGGTCCCGGTGCTGATGCCGCTGAAGGCGATGTCGACAACCACATCGCCCGGCCCCGGAGCGATCAGAGAGACATCCTGGAGGGCGAGACGCTCGGGGGCCTCGAAGACAACCGCACGGGCCCGATGAGGCGCGGCCGCCGCCTCTGCCGGGGGATGGTCCGATGGATGGCTTGCCTCAGACATGGTGTCAGCCTAACTTGACTGACCCGTGTGTCAAGCTGGTCAATCAGGGGGATAGGCTGCGGCTTTTAGCCGCAATGACGCGGGCCTGCAGCGGGTTGCAGCCCGGCAACAGACGGATCTGCTCGAACCCGGCGGCCTCAAGCAGGCCGCAGTTCTCATCCACGGTACGCGGACGTCCCCGCCCCATCGCGAAGAGGTAGATCCCGAAGTAGGCATCGCCGACGCGCTCGGCGCCGCGGGTCCCGGACATGGGCTCGGCGACCAGCACCGTGGTGCCGGGGGCGAGGCTGCGGTGCAGGTTGCCCAACAGCCGGGCGGCCTCCTCGTCGTCGTGATCGTGTAGGATGCGCACCAGGGTGACCACATCCGCATCAGCCGGCAGCACGTCCCGAAAGAAATCCGCTCCACCGGCGGTCAGACGTCCGTCGAGGCCCGCCTCGGCGATGCGGGCGCGGGCGCGCTCGGCCACCGCGGGCAGATCGACCACCTGCCCGTGCAAGTGAGGCCAGCGCCGTGCGGCGGCGATCAGAAACGCGCCCTCACCGCCGCCGACATCCATCAGGCGACGGTGCCGACGCAGCGAGTAGGCGTCGAGCACCTCCGCAGCCACCATCGGCTGCGAGGCCGCCATGAGTCCGCTGTAGCCCCCCACTTCGCTCCCGGTCAGGGCGTCGGGGGCCTGGTTGCCGGCATAGGCCCAATAACGGCCCAGTGTCGTCGCGCCCCGCTCGCCCTGCAGCAGGGCCAGGGGATCCTGCAGGTCCTCATAGAGCATGGCGTGGTGATCGACCATGGCGCGGATCCCCGGCGCGGCCACCAGGACAGCCCCCAGGTCCCCGAGCCCGTAGCGGCCGTGGCTGCGGACCTCCGCCAGGCGCAGGGCCACCGCCGCATCCAGCAGCCGCTCACCGGCCATCTCCGGCAACTCGAGCCGGCCGAGCAGCTGCTCGCGGGGGTGCGCCCCCTCGTTGAGGCGATCCAGCAAACCGCTGCGCACGCTGGCCAGCACCACCTGCGAGTAGATGAAACCGGCGCACAGGTCGAACAGCTCGCTGGAACGGCGGCGGGCGATCGGCCGGGTCAGCGGGAAGCGGGCGGCCAGACGGTGAAACCGCGGACTGGCCAGCAGGCGGTCCCGCCAGTCGTGCAGGCGGTCCCGCCACTGACTTTCGTGCCAGGAACGAAGGATCACGCCGCGCTGCGGCCCAGCGTCTTGGGCAGGACCCGCTCCATCTCCTTGAGGATCCCGGCGCGCAGCTGCTCGGCACCGGCGCACTCCGGCACCGCATCCACGGCCTCCTGGACCAGCCGATCCAGACGCTCCTTGGCGCCCTGAAGCCCGTGCTCGGAGACCGCATTGGCGAGGCCGTGGGAGGAGTCCTGACCGGTGGGCTTGCCCAACTCGTCCTCTGCGCCTACGGCGTCGCGCAGGTCGTCGGCGACCTGGTAGGCTTCACCCAGCCGCTCGCCCACCGTCCGCCAGTGATCGGCCTGCTCCTCAGCGCCGGCGGCAATGGCCCCGGCCACGGTGGCCGCCGCGAAGAGCGAGCCGGTCTTGGCCTGGTGGTACTCGGCCACCGGGATCTCCGGCTCCGACTCCCAGGCCTGCCCGGCGGTGATGCCGTACGGCATACCCGTCGCCCGGGTCACCGTGGTCAGCAGCGCGCTGGCCCGTTGGGGGGCCTGCGGCACCGCCAGGGCCAGGGTCTCCAGCGCGTGCACGATCAGCGCGTCACCGGCGAGCACCGCCAGCCGCTCACCGTAGGCAGCGTGCACCGACGGCTGTCCCCGCCGCGTCGCCGCGTCATCGAAGCACGGCAGGTCATCGTGGACCAGCGAGGCGCAGTGCATCAGCTCGATCGCCGTGGCGGCGGCGTCGGCCAGTTCCGGGTGATCATCGCCGCAGGCGGCTGCGACGGTTAGACACAGGCGTGGCCGCACACGGGCGCCGCCTGCGAAGACGGCATGGTGCACGGCTTGCGCCAGCTGCGGCGGGGCCGGGGCAGCCTTTGCCCGGGCCACTGCGGCCTCCAGGGCGCGTTCGATTCTTTCGCTCGGTTCCATGTAGCCCCCTCCCGCCGGCGGCGTGTAGGCTTGCGTTCCAGGGAAGATAAGAGTCGTCGAGTACGCTAGTCAGGGACCCACCCCATGTCAACGTCGCTGCGATCCCCAGCCGCAGGAGAACAACGGGCCGTCGTCATCGGTGCCGGGGTCGGCGGACTCGCCGCCGCCATCGACCTGGCCTGCGCCGGGCTGCGTGTCACCCTGCTCGAGCAGGCACCCACCCCCGGGGGCAAGCTGCGCCCGGTGCGCGTGGGCGACGCCTGGCTCGATGCCGGCCCGACGGTCTTCACCATGCGCGGCGCCTTCGAGCAACTATTCGCCGATGCCGGCGAGCGCCTGGAGGACCATCTGCGCCTGCGCCCGGTGGAGCGGCTGGCCCGCCATGCCTGGGTCGAGGGCGGGCAACTGGACTTGTTCGCCGATCCCCGGCGCTCGGCGGATGCCATCGGCGATTTTGCCGGGGCCGACGAGGCCCGTCGCTTTCGCGCGTTCTGCCGACGTGCCGCCGAGATCCACGACACCCTGGACAGCACCTTCATGCGTGCCCAGCGCACCACGCCGCTGGGGCTGTTCCATCGAGTCGGATACCGCCACCTCGGCGCCCTGCTGCGCATCAGCCCGTTCACCACCCTCTGGCGCGCGCTGGGCCGCTACTTCCACGACCCACGCCTGCGCCAGCTCTATGGCCGCTATGCGACCTACTGCGGTTCATCGCCGTTCGAGGCCCCGGCGACGCTGATGCTGATCGCCCATGTCGAGTCCGAAGGCGTCTGGCAGGTCGACGGCGGCATGCACCAGCTGGCCAC
>PULM01000174.1 GCA_003552345.1 Ectothiorhodospiraceae bacterium | reverse complement strand
GCGGCTGTGGCGGCTGCGCACGGCCATCCCCGACGGGCAGAAACTGGCCGGGGCGAGCCTCAAGCACGACATCGCGGTGCGCCCCGGGGCCCTGGCCGACTTCGTCCCGGAGGCCCTGGCCGCGGTCACCGCGCTGGATCCCGGGATCCGTCCCTGTGTCTTCGGTCACGTGGGCGATGGCAACCTGCACTTCAACCTCAGCCAGCCGGCGGATGCCGAGCCGGCGGCCTTCCGCGCCCGCGCCGAAGCCTTCCACCGGGCGGTGCACGATGTGGTCTGCCGGCATGGCGGCTCGGTGGCCGCCGAGCATGGCGTCGGCCAGGCCAAGCGTGACGAGGTCGCACGCTGCGCCGACCCCCTGGGCCTGGAGCTGATGCGGCGGATCAAGGACGCCCTGGATCCTGACCACTTGTTCAACCCGGGCAAGGGGGCCGCCGCGGCCGATGCCCCGCCCCCACCCGAGAGCGAAGACCCCCGATGAGACGAGGCTTGCTGCACGCGGCCCTGCTGCTGGCCCTGATCCCGCTGCTCGGCGGCTGCGCCAGTTCCGGCAACGCCGAGGACACCGACGAGACGGAGTGGTCCGACGACCCGGCCTGGGACGAGGACGACGGGTGGGATGACTACGACGACTGGGACCAGGGCACCTGGGATCCGCTGGAAGGCTTCAACCGCCGGGTCTATGCCTTCAACGACGTTGCCGACCGCTACGCCGTCCGCCCGGTGGCCGTTGCTTATCGGGACACGGTCCCTGGCGCGGTGCGCCGGCCCATCCGCAATTTCCTCGCCAATCTGCGCGAGCCTTTTTACGCCGGCAACCACCTGCTGCAGGGCCGTGGCAGCGCCGGCACCCGCAGCGCCACCCGCTTCGCCATCAACTCGACCATCGGCGTGTTCGGGCTATTCGACGTCGCCGGTGCCGCCGGCCTGGAGCGGGAACGCAGCGATCTTGGGCTGACCCTGGGCCACTGGGGCACCCCCGAGGGCCCGTACCTGGTCCTGCCGCTGCTCGGCCCGAGCACCGCCCGCGACAGCGCCGGGCTGCTCGGTCAGTACTACACCCGAAACTACCACGCCCCTTTGCATTGGGCGGATATCGATGCCGCCGAGCGCTACGCCACGACTACCGTGCGGGGCATCGACACCCGGGTGGCCCTGCTCTCCCTGGACGAGCTGATGGCCGAGACCGGCACCGACCCCTACATCTTCATGCGCGAGTCGTACCTGCAAAACCGCCGTGAACGCCTGGGCGAGGACGACTGGGGGGACTGGGACGATGACGACTGGGATGACGAGGAGTGGGACGAAGAGGACGACTGGGACGATGGGGACTGGGATGATGAAGGGGAGGACTGGTAGCTGACGCCGTGACCGCTCGCCACCCGATGTGACTCAAGCCAACAGACGCAGGCGCCGCTACACTGGTTAGGGAGTAACCAGCCCGGCCCCAGGCCGAAGGAGGACGCCGTGTTCAATGTCCCCCCGATACGGGACACCCAGCGCAATGTCCGCCTCCGACAACTGGAGGGGATCGCCGAGATCCAACCAGTGGCCCCCTACCCGCGCATCGAGCCGATCGGCCACTCCGGCGACGAGACTGGGCGGCCGGACGCGGTCGATGAGCGTCTGCGCCGCGGCCAGAGCGCCCGCGGCCGAGGTGCGCGCCGCGGCAACGACGGCCACCAGGTGGACGAGTTCGCCTAGTCGTAGACCTGCCCGCCGCTGAGGAAGTTGCCCAGCAACCCGCTGATCCTGGGGAAGACCCGATCGAAGCGCAGCTCCCAGTAGCCGTCGTCGGCCTGCTCGAGGCTGCGCACGGTGGTGTGGATCTGGCTCTGCGGGCCCCGGCGCAGGTGCTCGGCAAAGCGCTCGGCGTTGGCCCGGTGGCGGAAGCGGCTGCAGAAGTGGTGGGCGACCTTGTGGGTCTGGCGGTGCTCGCGGGCGGCCGCGAGAAGAGGATCGATCAGCGCCCCGCCGAGCTCGGCGCGCAGCGTCTCCCGGTCGAGATCCGGGGACTCTTCGAGGATGAGCACCAGACGCAGCAGACGGTTGGTGAAATACTCCGGGGGCAGGTCGAGCAGGGCGTCGCCCATGGCGCCAATGTCCTGCACCACCGAGGCCGGGGTGACGTACTTGGCCCGCTTGCGCCGATCGCCCTCCTCCTTGAGCACCACCCCCTCGACGCCGCGCGCGTCCAGCGCGGCGATCACCTCGCGCAGCTCGCCGGCCTGATCGGCGGTGAACCGTCCGTGATACGGCACCGCCGGCAGCCCATGGGCCCGGAGCAGCTCGCGGCGCTCCCCGACCTCCATGAACTCGACGCGGTCCCAGCGCATCAGATCGAAGACCAGCAGCACCACGTCCTCTTCGATCTCCGGCGGGTGCCCCTCCAGATAAGGATTGCCCGGCCCGGCGACCTCGGCACAGAGGACCAGATCCGGCTCGACATCGAAGACGGCCGGGTCGATCAGATCCGGCAGCCGGTCGGTGGTGAACGGACAGACGAATCCGCCGCGGGAGAAGGCCAGTTCCTGGCCCCGATGGCGGATCACCCGGACGTTGAAGCCATCCACTTTCTCCTCGGCGTGGAACGGGGCCCGGAAATGCTGCGCCAGGCCCTGCTCCAGATTGAGCACCCGACCGATGGAGGGGTAGCCGGGCACGGCCCGGCCGTCGAGGAGGACAGTACCCCGCGGCCAGCCCGAGAAGCTGTCGGTAAGGCGGACATAATCCAGCCCGGCGTAGTGCTCGTGACGCGCCTTGTTGCGCGCCAGCGCCTCCTCGACCGACCAGTCCGCGGGCATCTCACCCCCTGCTACGACTGCTGCAGTAGGCCCTGCACGCTCCTGCGCACGCCGTCGCGATCCAGGCCGTGCGCGGCCAGGATGTCATTGCGCACCCCGTGGTGCACAGGGGTATCGGGCAGTCCCAGATGGGTGACCGGCGTATACACGCCGATGCTCGACAGGTACTCGGCGACCGCGCTGCCTGCCCCCCCGGCGATGACGTTCTCCTCCAGGGTAACCAGATGCCGGTACTCGCCGGCCAGCCGGCGCAGCAGCGCCTCGTCCAGCGGCTTGACGAAGCGCATGTTCACCACCGTGGCGTCGAGCTCCTCGCCCACCGCCTCGGCCACCGGCAGCAGGGCCCCGAAGGCGAGCAGCGCGACGCCGCTGCCACCCTCGCGGCGCACCTCGGCCTGCCCCACCGGCAGCGGATCCATATCGTCGGGCAGCGCCACACCGGGGCCGGTACCGCGCGGGTAGCGCACCGCCGACGGCCCGTCCAGGGTCAGTCCGGTGGCCAGCATCCGCCAGCACTCGGCCTCATCGGCCGGCGCCATGACGGTGAGATCGGGAATGCAGCGCAGATAGCTGAGATCGTAGGTCCCCTGGTGCGTGGCGCCGTCGGCGCCGACGATCCCGGCCCGGTCCACGGCGAAGAGCACCGGCAGCCGCTGCAGGGCCACATCGTGGATGAGCTGATCGTAGCCACGCTGCAGGAAGGTGGAATAGATGGCCAGCACCGGGCGCGCGCCCTCACAGGCCAGTCCGGCGGCCAGGGTCACGGCGTGCTGCTCGGCAATGCCGACATCGAAGAAACGCTCGGGGAAGCGGCGGGCGAACTCCACCAGCCCGGAGCCCTCGCGCATCGCCGGGGTGATCGCCACCACCCGCTCGTCGGTGCAGGCGGCCCGGCAGACCCAGCGGCTGAAGACATCGGTGTAATTGAGCTTGCTCGCCGCCCCCTTGGTCAGCCCGCGGGCCGGATCGAAGCAGCTGACCCCGTGGTAAGCGATGGGGTCCTCCTCGGCCGGGGCGTAGCCCTTGCCCTTGCGGGTGACCACGTGCAGCAGCCGCGGTCCGGGTTGATCGCGCAGGTTGCGCAGGACACGAACCAGCCCCTCGACGTTGTGCCCGTCCACCGGACCGAAGTAGTGGAAGCCCAGCTCCTCGAAGAGCGTGGCCGGCGCCAGCAGGCCCTTGACGTGACCCTCGGTACGTCGTGCCAGTTCATGGATCGGTGGCAGATAGCGGAGCATGTCGCGGGCACCGCGGCGCAGCTGCCCGGCCAGCGGCTCGGAAAGCAGCCGGGTGAGGGAGTTGGACAGGGCGCCGACATTCTCCGAGATCGACATCTCGTTGTCGTTGAGCACCACCAGCAGATCGGCCTTCACGTCGCCGGCGTGATTCAGCGCCTCGAGCGCCTCGCCGGCGCTGAGGCCACCATCGCCGATGATCGCCGCGCAGCGCCGGTGCTCGCCGCCGGCACGCTCGGCCAGTGCCATGCCGAGGGCGGCGCTGATGCTCGTTGAAGAGTGACCGACCCCGAAGGCGTCGTAGGGGCTCTCATCGCGGACCGGGAACCCGGCGGGTCCACCGGCCTGGCGGATGCGCGGCAGCTGGCTGCGTCGGCCGGTGAGTACCTTGTGGGCGTAGCACTGGTGACCGACATCCCAGACCAACCGATCGCGGGGCGTGTCGAGGGCGTAGTGCAGGGCCAGGGTCAGCTCCACGGCCCCCAGCCCGGCGGCGAGGTGGCCCCCGCTTTGCGAGACACTCTCGAGCAGGAAGTCGCGCATCTCCCTGGCCACAGCCGGTAGCCGGTCCAGCGGCAGGCGCCGCAGATCCTCCGGATCGTCGATGGCCGACAGCAACACCTTGTCTTCGTCGTGCATTCCCATGTTCATCGGGGCATGATAGCCCATTCAGGCGCAGGCTGGACCAGGGTCGGCGTCGAAGTGCCTCGCCCCCGGGGACGTTAGGGTCGCACGGCCCTGGCCAGGATATAGTCCAGACCGGCGTAGAGCCGATCGGCATCCATACGCCGGGCCCAGCGGGCCGGCAGACGGGCCACCGGGTGGAGCCGCTGCAGCGTCTCCGGATGCGCCTGGAGCCAAGCGTGCAGCGGTGCGTAGACCTGCTCGCGGATCGAGCGCACGTGCACGTCCACGAACCCGGCCGAGGTCAGGTATCCGGGGTAGGCGAGCCGGGTGTAGCGATTGGCCTCGGGGATGGCGAAGCGGCTCGCCACCAGCCACCAGGACAGGCGCTGACGCAGCCGATCCACCGCACGCTTGGCCGGCGGTAGCGGGATGATGTCGGCGGTCACCAGGCGTCCGCCGGGGCGCAGGACCCGATACGCCTCGGCAAAGAAATCGGCCCGGGTCTGGAAGTGGAAGGCCGACTCCAGGGCCACCACACAGTCCACCGACGCATCGGCCAACGGCATGGCCGTGGCCGAGCCTTCGCAGAGTTCGATCCGTCCCTCCAGACCCGCCTCGACCACGCGCTGCCGCGCCACCGCCACCTGCGAGGCGGTGATGTTCAGTCCGATGATCCGGGCCGGCTCGTGACTGCGCACCCAGAGCAGGTCCTGATCGGCGAACCCGAAGCCGACATCCACGACCGTGTCCCCCTTTCCGAAGCCGGCGGTGTCGGCCACCAGCCGCGCCAGGGCCGCGCTGGCCGCGTCCAGGTCGTCCTCCTCGGCCCAGTAGCCCAGGTTCAGATAGAGCCCCTCGGCGGTGATGGCACCGGTGCCGAGCAGGTCGTAGACGGCCTGGGCGTCGCGACGCTGCAAGGGGTTGAATAGCCAGTCCAGATAGCCGAGCGCGCTCCCGGCGGGAGCGCGGCGCTCATCGGATGGGTCGGGGCGTGGGGGCATACCGGGCTCACTGACAGGCGGGGCTTGGCGGCAAGTTTAATGAGCCCAGCCCCTCAGAGCGGCCCACTCTCGGTGGGGTTGGGAGGGGCCCCGTGGGATCACTGCCATTGGTTAGCGCCGGGCGTCACGAGCGAAGCCAAGTGGGCCTCGAAGGCGTGAATCAGATAGTCCGGCTGTATCTCTTCTCGTTGTGAGTAACGCTGAGCGGCCTCCGAGAAATGGGCGTAGGTCGCCGGCTCATCCCACAGACGGGAAAAGGCGCGCGCCCAGTCCGCCGTGGGCGCCTTGAACGGCAGGCAGATCCCGCCCGGCCCGACGGCCTCGGGCAACCCCCCGGCATTGCTGGCCAACACAGGGATGCCATTGACATGTGCTTCGGTGGCGATCCGCCCCCAGGTTTCCTCCTTGCTCGGCGCCAGCACGACTTTCGCCTTGCTGTAGACCGTTCTCATGTCGTCCACGGGGCCGGTAACGCGGATGTTGTGAAATCCGCTGACGCCAAGGGGCTTGCGCCTGCCGTTCACGACAAAAACGAAGGGCACGTCGGGGCGTGCCCGGGCCAGCGCCAGCACGATGTCCAGTCCCTTGTAGCCGGCCGGATTCACGAAGATCGCCGAGGTGCGATCCGTTTCAGTTTGATAGTCCTGGGGATGGACCAAGGGAGGGATGACTCTCGACACATGCTTATCGCCGTGCAGTGATGCGGTGTAGTTTGAGTTGGTCAGGAAGGAAAGGCGTGGCGGCTTGGGGGCGTCGTGCGACAGCGGAAGACGGTCGGATGTGTGCAGATAGGCCACCACGGGAATCCCCAGGCGCAGCAGGGCTTGCAGCATGGGCATGAAATGGGCGCCGCCTTGGAGCACGGCAACGTCGGGCTTGAACGTTGCGGCATGCTTCTCGACAACGGTAGCGGGTTCCCAACCCCTCCAGACGGAATAACCCATGCGTCGGTCCCGGGGCGATGGGTCCCGGAAGAGCTTCATCCTGAGCCGCGCGCTCCATCCGGTGCGACCAACACCTTTTAAACCCGCGACGGCGGCCACCTGGTGCCCGCGCTCGAGGAGCCCGCATACCAGACGGTGCGTGTTGACCCCAAGCCCGCCGAAGACCTCGGGAGGGTATTTATGGTGGGTGGCAAAGAGGATGCGCATCATAGTCCCTTATCATGGCGAGCTGGCTGGCCCTGTACCGGCTTGTAGGCTCGACCACGCCCCCGCGGCGGACCCCCGCCCGCCAGCTGCAGCGCTTCTCGACGGTCGCCATAGGCCCCGCCCCCTTCTTCGGGGAATACTAGCCTATCCGAGGTGCCTTACAGGTCGCGCTGGCGCGCGGCGGAGAAGCGACAAGAGCGGGAAAGGATGGAGAGGAATCTGGTGGCTATGGGTGGAGTCGAACCACCGACCTTCGCATTATGAGTGCGACG
>PULM01000042.1 GCA_003552345.1 Ectothiorhodospiraceae bacterium | reverse complement strand
GGGCGAGGCCGTGGTGGTGCTGGCGGTGGTCAGCTTCGTCGCCATGGCGGTGGGTTACGGCCTCAAGGCGGCCCTGCACCCATCGGCGGCGTGGGGCGAGATCACCCACCCGGTGCGCCTCAACTTCCTGCCGGCGATCTCCATCTCGCTGATCCTGTTCGGCATCGTGACCGAGACGGAGCCGCTGTCCACGGCCCTGTGGGGCAGTGGGGCGCTGCTGCACCTGATCCTGATGCTGGCCATCGTCACCAGCTGGATGCAGCGCCAGCTGGAACTCGGCACGCTGAACCCGGTCTGGTTCATCCCTGCTGTGGGCAACATCCTGGTGCCCATCCCGGCGGCGCAGGCCGGCTACATGGAGGTGGCCTGGTTCTTCTTCAGCATCGGGCTGTTCTTCTGGTTGATCCTGATGACGCTGGTCTACTACCGGCTGATCTTCGCCCCCAACCTGCCGGCGTTCCTGCTGCCGACCCTCTTCGTGCTCCTGGCCCCGCCGGCGGTGGGCTATGTGGCCTGGGTGGCGCTGCTCGATGGCGGTGATCCCGGGGTGGTCGGTCGGCTGCTCTACTACAAGGCGCTGTTCACCTTCCTGCTGCTGCTCATCCAGGTGCCGCGGCTCGTCCGCCTGCCGTACTACCCCTCCTGGTGGGCGTACACCTTCCCGCTGGCCGCCTTCTGCCTGGCCAGTCAGCACTTTGTCCAGGCCTACCAGACCGGCGGCGGTCGCGGCGTGATGCTGCTGGTGGTGCTGACCACGCTGGTCATCGCCACGGTCTTCATCGCCACCGTGATCAAGCTGCTCAGCGGGCAGCTGCTCCGCCCGGAGTAGGGCGGGGCGAGCCAGGGCCAGGGCGGGATACCCCGGCGGCGAGTGGCTTCATTGCGCCGCCGGCCGGGCGTACCCTCGACGGCGGAGCAGCCCGCGCGAGGGACCACCGCCTTGGTCAAGCCGCTTTCCCACCACGAGATCCTCACCCGGGTGGCGCCGTTCAGCGCCGCCGGGTGGGCCGTGGATCTGGCCGCCAGCGACCGGGCCCACCGCGAGATCGCCTTCGAGCCGCGCAGCCACGAGGGGCTGGACGCCGCCGGGGGGCCGGTCACCGAGCAGCTGGTCCTCGCCGAGCGGGAGCCCGGGCTCTATCGGCTCAGTGCCACCTACACCGCCGCCGATGGCACCTGGGCTGGCCTGGCCCTGGACGGCCGGGATCCCGCCGACCTGCTCGCCGGCCTGCAGGCTACGGAGCTGCGCCCCCGGCTGTTCGTCCGCATCGCCGGTGTCTGTATCGGCCGCAGCTACTGGGCGAAGGCCTCCGAGGCCGACCCCGGTGACCCGCGGTGGCGGGCTGTGGGCGCCGAGGCGCGGCTGGCCGGGCGGCGCGTGGTGCTCGACGCCACCCCGGGTGCCGGCCTGCCGGCGCAGATCGAGATCACGCCCCCCCCCGAGGGCGAGCCGTCGCTGCCCGAGGACCTGATCGCCGTCCTCGGCTGGGGCTGGCGGCCGCTGGTCTGGCGGCAGAAGGCGTGGCGCAGCACCCGGGCGCTGCCCCGGGAGGAGCCGCGCCGGCGGGCGGCCGTCGAGGCTCGGATCGAGCAGCTCATCGCCCACCTGGCGGCGGTCTTCGCCGAGCCCCCGGGTGCCTTTCACCGGCGCTTCCGGCGCCAGCGCTGGGCGGTGGTGGGCCGGCGGCTGCTGCCGATGACCATCTTCTTCCTCGTCCTCGCCGCGGTGCCGCTCTTCGGCGTGGTCCTGCCCGAGGGTGAGATGCCGCCGTGGCTCCACGGCGTCCCGCCGCTGCTGGCCATCGGCGCGCTGCTCTTCTCCGGGACCGAGGTGCCGCTGGTGGATCGGCCGCCGCTGCCGCGGCCCCTGGAGGCGAGCACCTGGCACGGAGGGAGTGATGGCGGCTGATCCGATGAACATCCCGGCGGTCTCGGTGGCCGCCGTGCGGCAGGCGCTGATCGAGCAGTTCGCCGACCCCATCCTGCGCCGGCGGGCCACCATGCTGTGGGGGACCCGCGGTGTGGGCAAGTCGTCGGTGGTGGCGCAGGTGGCCGAACACTTCGGCGTGCCCCTGGTCGATCTGCGCCTGACCACCATTGAGCCGGTGGACATCCGCGGGGCGATCTACGCCGATGAGCAGCAGCAGCGCACGGTGTGGTTCCCGCCGGAGTTCCTCCCCGGTGCCGACCAGCCGGAGGGGATCCTCTTCCTCGACGAGCTCACCGCCGCCGATCAGCGTCTGCAGATCTCTGCCTACTCGCTGATCCTCGATCGCAAGGTGGGGGCGTACCGGCTGCCCGACGGCTGGCAGGTGGTGGCGGCGGGCAATGCCCGCTTCCAGGGGGCGGTGAGCCACGACATGGGCACGGCGCTGGCCGATCGCATGTTCCACTTCAACGTGCAGACGGCCCTGGAGGCGTTCCTCGACTACGCCGCCGAACGCGAGCTGGCCCCGGAGGTGATGGCCTTCCTGCGGGTGCGCGCCGACCGCCTCGACGACACCGCCACGCAGCTGGCCAACGACCACCTGGTCGGCGCCAGCCCGCGGGGCTGGGAGGATGTCTCGGCGGTCCTTCGCGCCGATCTGGGTGAGACCGCCCGGCGGCTGTTCGTGCAGGGGCGCATCGGCGCGGCCAACGCCGCCGAGTTCTTCGGGGTGCTCGATGAGCTGCAGGCGGCCGCCGACGTCACCCGGCTGCTGGCCGCGCGGCCCGGGCCGGAGACCGCGGCGCTGCTGCCCGAGAGCCTGGATGGCCTCTACGGCATGGTCTACGGCCTGGTGGCGGCGGTCACCGACGAGCCGACGCTCACCCGCGCCCTGGAGATCGTCGAGCAGTTCCCGGAGATGCGCGGGCGCACGCCGCTGCCCGCGCGCGAGGCGCAGACCCTGGCCATGGAGCTGCTCTTCCAGCGCGGCCTGGCCTGGGGCCTGGAGGGGGCGATCCTGCGCAGCGAGGCGTACCAGCGCTACATGGCCGAGCGCCAGGCCGATGGCGAGTGAGCCCTACACCCACCGCGGCACGGCGGCGATCCGGGTGATGGTCGAGCAGGCCCCCGGCACCGGCGGGCTGGCCCTCTGGGCCCATCACCAGGACGTGGCGGCCGACGACCTGGGCGCGCCGGTGGTCAACGACGGCCGCACCCTCTACTACGCGCCGGCCTTCGCCGGACTGCCGCGGGCGCAGCAGGTCGGCTGGGTGGCCCACGAGGTGCTCCACGTCGCCCTGCGCCATGCGCAGCGCCGGGAGGCCCTGGCCGGGGTCCTGGGCGATGTCGATCCGGCGCTGTTCAACCACTGCGCCGACGCCCTGGTGAACACCACCCTCGGCCATCTGGAGTGGCTGGAGCTGCCCGCCGGGGCGGTGACCCTGGAGCGGGTGCTGAGCGAGGTGCTGCCGGATGACGCCGCCACCCCCGAGCGCGCGCTGCTGGAGTGGGACGTGGAGCGCCTCTACCGCGCCGTGGACGATCGGCGCGGGGGCAGCAGCGAGGACCGGGGCCGGGCCGGGCAGCAGGGCGGGGCGGCGAGCTCGGGCCGGCGCGAGGAGGGCACCGGGCGCAGCGATGGCCCGCGGGCAGCGCGGCTGCGCCAGCTGGCCGCCGGCGCCGGGACCGACCTGTTGCCTGCCGAGGGCGAGGTGCCGGAGGTGGCCGCGGAGCAGGCCCGCGCCTGGTCCGAGCGGTTGCTGCGGGCGCACGCCGATGACGGCGCCTTTTCCATGCTGCGCGGGCTGCTGGCCGATCGGCCGACGCCGCGTACGCCCTGGGAGCACATCCTGCGCACCCGCCTGGCCCGCGGGCTGGCGCGGCTACCGGAGCGCTCCTGGTCGCGCCCGGCGCGCTCGTGGCTGGCTAACCGCGGCCGGACCGCCGGCGGACGGCGCATGCCCTGGGAGCCGGGGGTGGTTACGGCACGCCGCGTGCCGCGGCTGGCGCTGCTGGTCGACGCCTCCGGGTCCATCGACGACGCCCTGCTGGAGCGCTTTGCCAGCGAGCTGACCGCCATCACCCGACGCAGCGAGGCCCAGCTGGTGGTGATCGTCGGCGACGACCGGGTGCGTCGGGTGGTGCACCTGGCCCCGGGCGACTCGCCGCGGGCCGAGCTCACCTTCCACGGCGGGGGCGGGACGGATTTCACCCCGCTGCTCGAGGAGGCGGACCGGCACGGCCCGGATCAGGCGGTGGTGCTCACCGATCTGCAGGGGCCGGCGCGCTTTCGCCCGCCATGGCCGCTGCTGTGGGTGGTGCCGCCGGCCTGGGCCGATGCCGAGCCGCCCTGGGGCGAGCGGCTGGTGCTGGCCGATGTGCCCGCCGGCGGCGCTAGCGCGGCAGCAGCCGCTCCATGAACTCGGCGTCGCGGAACCACATCAGGGTGGGCGCGTCGGCCTCCGGGGCGGACTCCTGGGTCAGGATCAGGTGCTCGTCCCGTTCCCACACGAACCAGGTGAAGGTGTCCTCGATCTGCCGCGCCGGATCGCCCAGCTCCTCGCGCAGGCGCTCCAGGTTGGCGTCGTGGGCGTCCGGGTCGAGGACCACGTTCACCGCCGCCAGGGCGTTGTCGCTGTCAAAGAACAGCGCCAGGTAGCTCGCCTCGTAGTCATCGGCGCGACTGACCGGGGCGAAGCAGACCCGCTCGCCGGTCTCCAGGCCGGTCTCGTCATCCGTGCACTCGAATTCCACCTTCTCCAGACGGGCCTCCAGCTCCTCCCGCGGCGTCTCGGCGGTGAGCTCGGTCAGGCGCAGGTCCGCCTCCTGGGCCGGGCGCAGGTGCTCGCGGCCGAGGGCCAGGACAACCATGATGATGACGAACATCACCAGGGCGGAAATCAGCATGCGCATGGGTCGATGATCCTCCTCATGGATGACATGGGCCGGCACGGCGGGGTGCCCGCGCGGGGCCAGCGACTCAGGGTACCGTCCCCGTCATTGGCGGCGCCAGCGTTAGCGGTTACGTTACCCGGGTGTCGTGCCGTGACCCCGGGGAGGGGAAGGATGCTGTTTAGTGCCGTCGCCGGGCTGGGCGCCGTGCTGCTGCTGATGACCGCCGTGTGGGCGTACAGCCTGCGCAGTGCCGACGCCAGTCTGGTGGACCGCTTCTGGGGCGCCGGGTTCATCCTCCTGGCGCTGCTCTACCAGGCGCTGGCCGGCTTCCCGGCCCACGGCTGGTGGGTGGTGGCCCTGGTGGCGCTTTGGGGCGGGCGGCTCAGCCTTTATCTGACCTGGCGCAGCTGGGGGTCGGGGGAGGACGCCCGCTACGCTGCGCTGCGCCAGAGCGGTGGGCCTGGGTGGGCCCGGCGCAGCCTGGTGACGGTCTTCTGGCTGCAGGCAGTGGTGTTGTGGCTGGCGGCAGCGCCGCTGCTCCACGCCATCGCCCGGGGTGATGCCGCGGCGTGGACGTCGCCACTCGGGGTGGCCGCCGCGCTGGTCTTTCTCATCGGCTGGCTCTACGAGACGGTGGCCGACGCCCAGCTGGCCCGCTTCCGGGCCGATCCTCGCAACGCCGGTGCCGTCTGCGACCGTGGCCTGTGGCGCTACAGCCGCCACCCCAACTACTTCGGCGAGATCCTGGTGGCCTGGGGGCTGTGGGGGCTGGCCGCAGCGGCCGGCGGCTGGTGGACGGTCTTCGCCCCGCTGCTGATGACCGGGCTGCTGCTGCGGGTCTCCGGCGTGCCGCTGCTCGAGGCGCACCTGCGCCAGACGCGTGGCGGCTACGCCGACTACGCGGCGGCGCGCAACGCCATCCTCCCCGGACCGCCGCGGCCGACTGGCAGGGAGTCCGCTCGTGACTGAACGACAACGGATCGGCTGGCGCGAGTGGGTGGCGCTGCCGGAGCTGGATATCCGCCGGCTCAAGGCGAAGGTGGACACCGGCGCGCGGACCTCGGCGCTGCACACCTTCGCCATCGAGCCCTTCGAGCGCGACGGACAGACCTGGGTGGGTTTCGGCCTCCACCCCCGCCAGCGCTCCAGCGAGCCGGAGCTCTGGTGCCAGGCCCCGGTGGTCGATCGTCGGGTGGTGGCCGACTCCGGCGGGCACCGGGAATCGCGCTGGGTGATCGCGACCCTGCTCGAGCTGGGTGGAATCCGCTGGCGGGCGGAGCTCACCCTGACCGACCGGGACACCATGCGCTTTCGCATGCTCCTCGGCCGCACGGCCATGGCCGGCCGCTTCGTGGTCGATCCCCAAGCCTCCTTCCTGACCGGGCGGGCCTCGCTGCGCCCGCGCGCCACCGCTGATCGATAAGAGGAGACACCAGAACCGTATGAAGATCGCCGTGCTCTCGCGCAACTCGCGGCTCTACTCCACGCGCCGGCTGATCGAGGCGGCGCAGAGCCGCGGGCACCAGATCCGCGTGATCGACCCCCTGCGCTGCTACATGAACATCGCCACCAGCAACCCGGAGATCCACTACAAGGGGCAGAAGCTCGAGCCGTTCGATGCCGTCATCCCGCGCATCGGGGCGTCGATTACCTTCTACGGCACGGCGGTGCTGCGGCAGTTCGAGATGCTCGGTACCTATCCGCTCAACGAGTCCCAGGGCATCAGCCGCTCGCGGGACAAGCTGCGCTCCATGCAGCTGCTCTCCCGCGAGGGGGTGGGCATGCCGGCCACCGGCTTCGCCCACTCGCCGGACGATACCGACGACCTGATGCAGCTTGTCGGCGGCTCGCCGGTGGTGATCAAGCTCCTGGAGGGGACCCAGGGCATCGGCGTGGTGCTGGCCGAGACGCGCAAGGCCGCCGCCAGCGTCATCCAGGCCCTGCGCGGGCTCAAGGCGCACTTCCTGGTCCAGGAGTTCGTCGAGGAGGCCGGCGGCGCCGATATCCGCTGCCTGGTGGTCGGCGGCAAGGTAGTCGCGGCCATGAAGCGCCAGGGCAAGGAGGGCGAGTTCCGCTCCAATCTCCACCGCGGCGGCAGCGCCACGCTGGTGCGCATCACCCCCAAGGAGCGGGCCACGGCCGTGAAGGCCGCCAAGGTCCTGGGCCTGAACGTCTGCGGTGTGGATATACTGCGGGCCAACAGCGGTCCGGTGATCATGGAGGTCAACTCCTCGCCGGGTCTGGAGGGCATCGAGACCGCCACGGGCAAGGATGTCGCCG
>PULM01000109.1 GCA_003552345.1 Ectothiorhodospiraceae bacterium | reverse complement strand
CGCTCGGCGCGGGCGGTCTGCTCGGTGAGCTGAGCGCCGGAGAGCTGGAGAGCTGGCTGGGCTTCGTCGGGGCGTCGCTGATGGCCGGCGCGCTGTTTCTGGCGGCGCTGACCCTGGCCACTGGGTTTTCTTGGCTGGCGCTGGCCGAGCGTGTGGGTCGCTGGACGCTGGAGTTGGTCGGGAAGTCGCGTGCCCTGCTCGGGCGGATACTCGTCGGCGGCGTGGTAGGGGGCGTGCGGGCCGCGCGGGGGCGGCTGGCGCGGCGGCGCCAGGCGCGAGAGGAGCAGCAAATGGCCCGGGCCGAGCCACCGCGGATCGCGCCACCGGCGGGGCAGGAGGCGGGCGGCGGCAAGGTGCGCAAGGCGATCCAGCTGCTGCCCCGTGCCCGCGCCGGGGACCCTCCGGAGCAGGTGATCGAGGAGCCCGCGGCGCCGCCCAAGGCCGAACCCGCGGAGAAGCCGCGCCGGCAACGCAAGAGCGAACGCAAGCGTGCCAAACCGGTGCCGGGTGCCTCGCCGGTGCCGCCGGTGGATCTGCTGGATGAGCCGCCGGCAGGCAAGGGTGGCTACAGCCGCGAGGTGCTGGCGACCATGTCGCAACAGGTGGAAGAGCGGTTGCGCGACTTCGGCGTCGAGGTCCAGGTCGAGACCGTCCAGCCCGGGCCGGTGATCACCCGCTTCGAGGTCCTGCCCGCCGCCGGCGTCAAGGTCAGTCAGATTTCCAACCTGGCCAAGGATCTGGCCCGGGCGATGTCGGTGCGCTCGGTCCGGGTGGTCGAGGTCATCCCCGGCAAGTCTACGGTGGGGCTGGAGATCCCCAACGAGCAGCGCGATGTGATCGCGCTCTCGGAGATCATCCGCTCCCAGGAGTACAAGCGCGTGAAATCGCCGCTGACCGTGGCGCTGGGCAAGGACATCGGGGGCAATCCGGTTACCGCCGACCTGGCCAAGATGCCCCACCTGCTGGTGGCCGGCACCACCGGCTCGGGCAAGTCGGTGGGAATCAACGCCATGATCCTCTCACTGCTCTACCGCAACACCCCGGAGCAGACGCGGCTGATCATGGTGGATCCGAAGATGCTGGAGCTGTCGGTCTACGACGGGATCCCGCATCTGCTCGCCCCGGTGGTCACCGACATGAACGATGCCGCCAACGCGCTGCGCTGGTGCGTGGCCGAGATGGAGCGGCGCTATCGCCTGATGGCGGCGCTGGGGGTGCGCAACGTCACCGGCTTCAACGACAAGGTGCGGGCGGCACGCGAGGCCGGCGAGCCGCTGCTCGACCCGCTGTTTGACGCCGCCGACCCGAACGAGCAGACCCTCGAAAGCGATTCTCCCCAGGCCCCGGAGCTGGAGGAGCTGCCGTTCATCGTGGTGGTGGTCGACGAGCTGGCCGACATGATGATGATCGTCGGCAAGAAGGTTGAAGAGCTCATCGCACGGCTGGCGCAGAAGGCCCGGGCGGCGGGGATCCATCTCATCCTGGCCACCCAGCGCCCCTCGGTGGATGTCATCACCGGGCTGATCAAGGCAAACATCCCCACGCGGATCGGCTTTCAGGTCTCGTCCAAGGTGGACTCGCGCACGATCCTCGATCAGCAGGGTGCGGAGGCGTTGCTCGGCCACGGCGATATGCTCTACGTGCCGCCGGGCAGCGGTGTGCCGCAGCGCGTGCATGGCGCCTTCGTCTCCGATGCCGAGGTGCACCGTGTCGTCGAGCATCTCAAGGCGGTGGCCGAGCCGGAGTACGTCGACGAGGTGCTGCAGGACGCCAGCGAGTCGGCCCCCATCCCCGGCCTACCCGGCGAGGGCGGCAACGGCGGTGGTGGCGGCGGCGAGAGCGACCCCCTCTATGACGATGCCGTGCGCATCGTCACCGAAACCCGGCGCGCCTCCATCTCCGGTGTGCAGCGGCGGTTGAAGATCGGCTACAACCGGGCCGCCCGGTTGGTCGAGGAGATGGAGGCTGCCGGGGTGGTCGGGCCGCTGCAATCCAACGGTGGGCGTGAGGTCCTGGCGCCGCCGCCACCGGACGCCTGAGCCGTGTCGGTGCCAAGGCCTAGGCCGGGTGCGGCGCGGGCTCTGCCTCGCTGCTGGCAATGGCGTTGCCGCCCCGCTCCTTGACGGCGTACATCCGTCGGTCCGCGGCGCCGACCAGCTCATCCGGGGCCCCACCCGCTCCCTGCTCACCCAGCTGCGCCAGTCCCACGCTGGCGGTCAGAGGGGAGCCGTCCGGGCGGCGGCCAAGGCCCCGGCGCATCAGCCGCGCCATCGCCTCCCGGGCCCCGACTAGGGTCGTCCCCGGGAAAGCGATGACGAACTCCTCGCCGCCCCAGCGGATCAGCGGGTCCGTCTCGCGCAGGCCGCTGCGCAGGGCATCCGCGGCCTGGTAGAGCACGGCGTCCCCGAGCTCGTGGCCGTACTCGTCGTTGATGGCCTTGAACCGGTCGAGATCGATGAAGGCGACAGTCAGCGGGGTGTTCTGCCGTCGTGCCAGGGCGGCGTGGACCCCCAGCAGCTCCTCGCCGTGGGCCCGGTTGATGCAGTTGGTCAGAGGGTCGCGCGAGGAGCGTTCGACCAGCTGGGCCATGAAGTGCAGCTGGCTCAGCCCGGCCGAGCCGGCGACCAGGGTGATCAACCCGAGCAGCCACAGGGCCCCGAACTGAGCCCCCCAATCCACCGTAGAGACGCCCAGCAGGGCCATCAGGGTCTTGGCCAGGAGCATGGGCAGGGCGTAGACGAACGCCTCGATGACGGTCAGCGGGAAGACGCTCAGACCGGCCATCATCACGAAAGGCAGGAAGGCGTAACCCGCTGCAGCGGCGCCCGCCGCGCCCTCGTTGGCGACCGCCCCGATCAGCGCGTGGGAGAAGATGTAGAACGCCGTGGGGATGGCGAACAGCAAGCCGACCCCGATCCAGCACCGGGAAAGCTCCGCGTTGTTGCGCAGGCCCAGCGCCAGGGCGAGGAAAGCGAGACTGGTGATTCCCCGCCCCAAGGCGAGCAGTTGGGCCTGCTCGCGGGGGAAGAAGAGCACGTCCATGACAATCCACATCGGGGTGAGCGCCGCCAGGAGCAGGGCGATCATGCGCACCCGACCGATGATGATGCGAGCGCGCTGGCGGGCCAGCAGGGCATCGTGCTGGCCGGGATGCAGCAGCCGCCCCCGCTCCTCGGGTGGGACCTCGCCGAGGATGGCAAAGATGCGATGCCTGATCAGGCGGTAGAGCGCTGCCGGACTGCCGCTGCTCACACGTGCCCTCCTGTGGGGTTGTGCGATGGGGGAACCGCTCAATAATACCATGAGCTCCGTAGGGTTAGGGCCCGCTGCGGACGTGACGCCCCGGTCCGGTAGCGGCTACCCTGAACGGTTGGATCGGTGCACCCGCCGACAACCCGGAGGCAGTCCAGCTATGAAACGAACCGCAATCCTCCTCGCCGCCGCCCTGGGGCTGACGTTGCACACCGCCCAGGCCGGGCAGCTGGAGGCGCTGGAGAGCTACTACTCGGACGTGGAGACCGTCCAGGGGGTGTTCAAACAGTTCACCCTGGACGACCGCGGTCAGGTCATCGAAGAGTCCTCAGGTGATTTCGCCATCCACCGCCCGGACCGATTCCACTGGTCCTACGCCGGCCCGTTCTCCCAGGAGATCATCGCCGACGGTGAGCGGCTCTGGGTCTACGATGTGGAGCTCGATCAGGTGACTGTCCGCGACCAGCGGGCCGTGCTCGGCAGCACGCCGGCGCAGTTGCTCTCCGGCGATTACGGCGACCTCGAGGAGCTCTTTGAGCTCAGTGAAACCGACGAGTATGTCCGGCTCACCCCACGGGATGGCGGCGAGGCCTTTGATGAGGCCCGGCTGGGCATGCGTGACGGGCGCCCGAGTGCGCTGGAGATCGACGACGCCCTGGGGCAGGTCACCCGCGTCGAACTCGATGAGGTGCGTCTGAACGAGTCCGTGGATGAGGCGCGTTTTCGTTTCGAGCCGCCGGACGGTGTCGATGTCTACGAGGCCGATCCGGACGAGGGGATCCGTTGAGCACGGCCCCCGGCGCCCCGCTGGCCGAGCGCATGCGCCCGCGGAGCATCGACGAGATGGCTGGGCAGGGGCACCTGCTCGACCCGGGGCGCGCGCTGGCGCAGAGTCTGGCCGCCGGCCGCCCCCACTCGATGATCCTGTGGGGGCCGCCGGGCAGCGGCAAGACGACGCTCGCCCGGCTGGTGGCCGAGCACGTGGAGGCCCGCTTTCTGACCCTCTCCGCGGTGACCGCCGGGGTGCGCGAGATCCGCGCGGCGATGGCCGAGGCGAGCGACCTCTGGCAGGCGGGTCGGCGCACGGTGCTGTTCGTCGATGAGGTGCACCGGTTCAACAAGGCGCAGCAGGACGCCTTTTTGCCCTACGTGGAGGACGGCACCGTGGTCTTTGTCGGTGCCACCACCGAGAATCCCTCCTTCGAGCTCAACAAGGCGCTGCTCTCGCGGGCCCGTGTCTACATGCTCCGGGGCCTGGACGAGACGGCCCTGGCCGAGCTGCTCGAGCGGGCCCTGGCCGATGCACAGCGCGGTCTGGGGCAGCGGCGGCTGGCGCTCACCGATGAGGCCCGCGCGCTGCTGCTGCGCGCCGCCGACGGCGACGCCCGGCGGTTGCTCTCGGCCCTGGAGATCGCCGCCGATCTGGCCGATGGCGCCACCCTCGATGCCGACACCGTCGCCGAGGCCGTGGCCGGCGGGGCGCGGCGCTTCGACAAGGGCGGCGATGACTTCTACGATCAGGTCTCGGCTCTGCACAAGTCGATCCGCGGCTCGGATCCGGATGCCGCCCTCTACTGGCTGGCGCGCATGCTCGATGGCGGCTGCGATCCGCTCTACATCGCGCGGCGGCTGATCCGCGTGGCCTCCGAGGACATCGGCAACGCCGACCCGCGCGCCCTGCAAGTGGCGCTGCATGCTGCCGAGGCGTTCGAGCGATTGGGATCGCCGGAGGGGGATCTGGCCCTGGCCCACGCGGCCGCTTTCCAGGCCTCGGTGCCCAAGAGCAACCGCGTCTACACTGCCTGGCAGGCGGCCACGGAGGACGTACGCCGGCACGGCTCGCTGGAGGTGCCCATGCACCTGCGCAATGCCCCCACCGGGCTGATGAAGGAGCAGGGGTACGGGGACGGCTACCGTTACGCCCACGATGAACCGGAGGCCTTCGCCGCCGGCGTGCAGTACATGCCCGACGCCCTGGCCGGTACCCGATACTACGAGCCCAGTGATCGGGGGCTCGAGCAGCGGATTGCCGAGCGCTTCCGCCGCCTGCGCGCCCGGCCGCGGTGACACGCGCCCCGTGGCGCCGACCGTCCGGTCATCATTAGAATGCACGCCGCCCATCCGCCTGCCCAGGAACCAAGGAGCCTGCGACACCCATGATTGATCCCAAGCTGCTGCGTAATGATCCTGAAGGCGTTGCCGCCAATCTGGCGCGGCGCGGATTCGAATTCGACGCCGCCGGCTATCGAGCCCTCGACGCCCGGCGGCGGGAGTTGCAGCAGGAGACGCAGACGCTGCAGAACCAGCGCAACGAGCGCTCCAAGGAGATCGGCGCGGCCAAGAAGCGTGGCGAGGATATCGAACCGCTGAAGGCCGAGGTGGGCCGCATTGGCGAACGGCTGCGGGAGGCGGAGCAGGCCCTGAGCCAACTGCAGGAGGAGCTCGACGCCCTGCATCTGGGGCTGCCCAACCTCCTGGACGAGCAGGTTCCCGATGGCCACGACGAGGCGGACAACCTGGAGCTTCGCCAGTGGGGGGGCATCCCGGCGCTCTCTTTCAAGCCGCGGGATCACGTCGATCTGGGCGAGCTGCTCGGCGGGATGGACTTCGAGGCGGCCGCGCGCATCGCCGGAAGCCGCTTCGTCACCCTCAGCGGACCCCTGGCGCGGCTGCACCGGGCGCTGACGCAATTCATGCTCGATCTGCACACCATCGAGCACGGCTACACCGAGGTCTACGTCCCGTACCTGGTCAATGCCCGGGCGCTGACCGGCACCGGGCAGCTGCCCAAGTTCGAGGCCGATCTCTTCCGCGTCGAGCACGATCCCGATTTCTACCTGGCACCGACGGCCGAAGTACCGGTGACCAACCTGGTCCAGGAGCGCATCGTCGAGGATGGCGACATGCCCTTGCGCTTTGTCTGCCACACGCCGTGCTTCCGCTCCGAGGCCGGCAGCTACGGCAAGGACACCCGCGGCATGATCCGCCAGCACCAGTTCGAGAAGGTCGAGCTGGTCCAAGTGGTGCGCCCCGGAGAGTCGTGGGATGCGCTGGAGGCGCTCACCGGTCATGCCGAGGCGGTTCTGCGGCGGCTCGGCCTGCCGTATCGGGTGGTCTCCCTGTGCGGCGGCGACATCGGCTTCTCGGCGGCGCGCACCTACGACCTGGAGGTGTGGCTGCCGGCTCAGGAGCGCTACCGGGAGATCTCCTCCTGCTCGAACTTTACCGACTTCCAGGCGCGGCGCCTGCAGGCGCGCTGGCGTAACCCCGAGACCGGCAAACCGGAGCCGGTGCACACACTCAACGGCTCGGGACTGGCCGTGGGGCGCTGCCTGGTGGCGATCCTGGAGAACTACCAGGAGGCCGATGGTCGGGTGAAGGTCCCCGAGGCACTCGTCCCGTACATGGGCGGGGTGCGTGTCCTGGGCGACTGAGGGCGTGCGGCCCCTGGGTTCGGGCTGCCCGCGTGGCGCGGGATCCTGAGTTGCGGGGCGGTGGGCTCGGAAGGGGGGCTTTCAAGAGGCGGGCCGGGCATCGCGCCCGGCCCGATACGCACCGATGATCCGGCGGGTTACTCGTTGGCCAGCCCGAGCAGGTGCAGCAGGCTGGTGAAGAGGTTGTAGATGGCCACGTAGAGGGTGATGGTGGCCATGATGTAGTTGTCCTCACCGCCGTTGATCATCTCGCTGGTCTGATAAAGGATCAGCCCGCTCATAAGGATCATGAACATCACGCTGACCGCCAGCGACAGTCCCGGCATCTGCAGGAAGTAGGCGGCCAGGGCGGCGACGAAGGCGACCAGGATGCCGGCGAAGAGGAAGCCGCGCATGAAGCTGAAATCGCGCCGGGTGGTCAGGGCGTAGGCCGACAGGCCGAGGAAGATCGCCGCCGTGCCGCCGAAGGCCATCATCACGGTCTGCCCGCCGTT
>PULM01000112.1 GCA_003552345.1 Ectothiorhodospiraceae bacterium | reverse complement strand
CTGGTGCGCCTGGAGGTGGCGGGCCAGCCGCTGCTCGCCCGCATCACCCGGCGTTCCTGCGCTGACCTGGAACTGGCCCCGGGGGTCGCCGTCCACGCCATGGTCAAGGGTGTGGCACTGCGTTGACGTTGCAGTCACCGGGACGACCGCCATACTTGTGCCCAGTATCCCGGCATGCCCCCACCCGCAGGAAGTCGAACCATGACCGCCAGCCTTCGTTGGCTGCTACTGCGCCTGCACCGCTGGATCACCCTCGCCCTGGCCCCCTTGTTCCTGGTCATCATCGTCAGCGGCGGGCTGCTGGCGCTGGAGCCTATCGTCCGCGACCTCGCTTCCGGAGCGCCGGCCGAGGACCCGATCCCGCTGGTTGAACTGCAGGCCTTCCTGGCCGAGACCGATCCGCGCCAACGCGCCCGCACGGTCTCTCTGGAAGAGGGCGGGGTCATCGTGCTCGAGTTCAGCCGTGCCGGCGAGCGCTGGCACGAGGCCTTCGACCTCGAGCAGCGCACCGCACTGGGCGAGCGCGACTACGCCACCGCGTTCTTCCAGAGCGTGCGCCACCTGCACAAGGATCTTTTGCTCGGCCTGGACTGGGTGGTCGAACTGGCCAGCTACGCCCTGCTGGTGGTGCTGATCGCCGGACCGTGGCTGGCCTGGCCGCGGCTGCGGGCCACCCTGACCCAGTGGCACACCGTGGCGGGCTGGGTAACCCTGCCGCTGCTGCTGCTCGTCTCGGTGACCGGGGTGATGATGGCGCTGGAGCTCGGCACCCCCCGGCTGCCACCGGTGGACCGGGAGGCCGGCCGGCTGGCCATCGGCCCGGTCCTGCAGCAGCTCGAGGCCGCCGACGTCTCCCAGATCCTGGCCATGGAACGCTTCGAGCGGGCCGCCTGGGCGGTGACCGCCGCCGGGCCCGACGGCCCGCGTCAACTGGTGGTCACCGCCGAGGGGGTGACCCCGGTCAGCGCCTATCCGGGCTGGATCACCGAGCTGCACCAGGGCACCTGGGCCGGCACCGGGTCCGGGGCGATCACCCTACTCGGAGCGCTGACCCTGCTGTTCCTGCTGATCACCGGGATCTGGCTCTGGGCACGCCGGCGACTGGGCGGCCGCCACCGGGGGGATACCGGCGCCGACCTGCTCATCGCCCACGCCAGCCAGACCGGGACGGCCGCGAAACTGGCCCGGGAGACCGCCAAGGCCCTGCGCGCCGGGGGTGCACGCATCGACGAGGCGTCCCTGGCGGCCCTAGCCCCACAGGATCTCGACACCTATCGCTACGCGCTGCTGATCGCCTCCACGTGTGGCGATGGGGAGATGCCCGATACCGGGCGTGCCTTCCTGGCAGCACTGCCCGAGGCCCGGCTAAACCGCACGCGCTTCGCCCTGCTCGCCCTGGGTGACTCGAGCTACCGGCACTTTTGCGCCGCCGGCGAAACCCTGCGCGCCAGCCTGCGCCGCGCCGGGGCGCAGGAGGTCCTGCCCATGGCCCGCGCCGACGGTGCCCCCGAGCCCGCCTGGCGACTCTGGCTTGGCGAGGTAGCCGAGTTGCTCGGCGTGGCCCCTGGTGCCACGGAACCGATCCCGGCCGATCAGCCCGTCCTGCTCACTTTGCGTGAACGTCGACAGCTCAACGACCCGGAGGATGCCGCCACCCACGAGGTCTGGGGGCTGAGCTTTGAGAGCGACACCGCCCTGGATTATCGGCCCGGCGACCTCTTGCTGGTGCGCCCCGGTGAGGGCGAACCGGCGCGCCCCTACTCCATCGGCAGCACACCGCTCGATGACCCGCACCGGATCGATCTCACCGTCGCGGTCACCCGTTCCACCGACGCCCAGGGACGAACGCACACGGGCAGGGCGTCCAGCCTGCTCGGCCACCACCTGCAACCCGGGGATGCCATCACCGCCGCACTGCGCGTCCATCGGCACCTGCACCCGCCGGATGACCCCCGCCAACCGATCATCCTGATCGCCGCCGGCTGCGGCATTGCCCCGTTCATCGGCTTCATCGCCGAGCGCGCCACCCAGACCGATCGAGGCCCGGTCTGGCTGATCTTCGGCAACCGCCGTCGCCAGGGCGATTTCTTCCACGCCGAGCGCCTGCTGCAGTGGCAGGCCCAGGGCGTACTGACGCGACTCGACCTGGCGTTCTCCCGTGACCCGGATGACGGCGGCTACGTCCAGGATCGAATGCAGGAGGCCGCCCCGAACCTGATCGATTGGATGCTGCACCGCGACGCCCGTATCTACGCCTGCGGACGGCGCAGCACCATCGGCACCGCGGTACCGCGAGCCCTGACCGAGGCGCTGCGCCAGCACGGGGATGCCGAGCACCGCGACGCGGCGGAGACCGTCGTGCAGCGCTGGCAGACCGAGGGCCGGCTGCGGCTCGACGTCATCGACTGAACCAATGGATAAGCACCAGCACAGCCAGACCGCCGAGATCGCCGCCGCATTGCGGGTCTGGCACACCCGTCTCGACGCCCCGCCGGCCATCTTCGACGACCGGGCGGTAATCCCCCTGCTCAGCAGCGGTATGCGCCAGCTGGTGGCACCACCACCGCCCCTGCTGGCCATGCAGTGGCGCGCCCTGGAAAGCGCCCATCCGGAGCTGGCCGCGCTGCGCGGCCAGACGGTTACCCGCGCCCGCTTCGCCGAGGACGCCCTGGACGCCGCGCTATCCCGCGGCCACCAGCAGATCGTCCTGCTGGCGGCCGGGCTGGACACGACGGCCCTGCGCCGTCCGGACATCCTGGACCGGGCGACGCTGTTCGAGGTGGATCAGCCCGCGACACAGTGGTGGAAACGCGCAAGGCTGCCGGCGCACACGGCCAATCGCACCCGCTTCGCGGCCGTGGACTTTGCCCGCAACCGCCTGGCCGAGCGCCTTCGCGAGACCGGCGTCGATCCGCAGCGACCGCTATTCGCCAACTGGCTCGGTTGTACCTACTACCTGCCCACCGAGACCATCGGGAGCACGCTGCGGGGCCTGGCGGAGGTCGCCGCCCCGGGCAGCGAGCTGATCACCGACTACTGGCTGCCGTCGCAGAGCGTGTCCTGGCGACCGCGGATGCTGTTGCGCGGCGTGGCCCTGGCCCTGCACACCCAGCAGGAGCCGCTGCGCGGGCTGATCTCGGAACAGGCCATGCACCAGCTGGCCGAGGGCGCCGGCTGGCAGGTGGCCGAGGAGCTTGATGCGCCCGCCTGTCGGGCGCGCTGGCTGACCGGGCGGCGCGACTCCCTGTCCGTACCCGCCTTCGCCCGCTGCCTGCGCCTGGTACGCGGCTAAAGACCAACGGATCACCGCTGCCTGCGCAGGATCGGCTCCAGCTCCTCGACCGCCTGTTCCCAGTAGTCCACGTCGGCGCGATACCACGTCCCCTCGGGCGTGCGGCAGCTGGCGTACTGAAAGGGGGCCGGCACCTGGGCAATCCGAAAACGCAGATCGGCGAAGATGGCGCAGGCATCGCCGTTGTAATCGACCACCTTGCGCAGATAGGGCAGCGCAGCAAAGCGTCGGTACTCGGCAAACTCGGGCCGCCACCAGGCCGTCTCGGCGAATGCGCGCGTGGCGCCGTCGCCAAACCGCGGCACGCGCTCCCACTCCAGCGCCCCGGGCGGCCGAAACGACTGGCGGTGCCGGGTCCACACGCCGGCGGTCTCGTCCACGGGCCGCTTGCTGGCTCCGAAGCCGAGGTGGGCGGACCAGTAGGCGTCGTCCCCCTCGATGAACAGCCGCCAGTTCAGCGGCCATAGGGGCTGTGCCATGGCGTGGACCCGGGCGCCGTGCATGCCCTGCTCCCGCGCCTGATCGCGCGCATGCTCCAGGGCATGCACTTTGGCCACCGCCTGGATGGCAATCACCAACCCGGCACCAGCCAGACCCGCGCCCGCCCAAAGACGGCCGCCGTAACGCCAGGTCAGCAGCACGCCGACCAGCAGGGAGCCGGTGATCCAAGGGTCGAGGATGAAGGTCACCGGGAAGGCGAAGGTCTCGCGGGAAAAGGGGGCGAGGAGTTGGGTCCCGTAGTTCGTGATCCAGTCACCGAAAATATGGATCCCGATGCCCAGGGCGAAGATCAACGCCGCATCCCGCCAGTCGCGCTGGCCGGGCCACGCCCGCGCCACCAACCAACCCAGCGCCACCGCCCAGAGCGGGAGGAGCAGGAGCGAGTGCGTCTCGCCGCGGTGGAGGTTGTAATAGACGAGCGAGTCGGCGATCACCAGCCCCAGGAACCAATCCACGTCCGGGAACAGACCCGCCGCGGCGCCGAGCCAGGTGCGTTCGCGCAGGGAGAAACGCGGCGCAGCGCAGCATCGCGGCGCCACCACCCGGTTGATCAAAGCGCCGCTAGCTGCATGCGTCACGGGATCCATCCCGGCACGATGCCAGCACTGCGATTCCAAACTCAAATGAATAGTTTATCCTGTCTGCCCCATTCACCAGCGGGCACAAGAGACGGCCTATGGGCACCGGCCAACGCCTGGAGAGTCTCGACACCATCCGCGGGGCGGCGGTGCTCGGGATCCTGGTCATCAATATCCAGCTCTTCGCCATGCCGGTGGCCGGACTGTTGAGCCCGACCCTGCTCGGCGGCTTCGAGGGCTGGGACTACGCCGTTTGGGCGGTCGGCCATGTCCTCTTCGAGGGCAAGTTCATCGCCCTGTTCGCCGCCCTGTTCGGCGCAGGTGCGCTGCTGCTCGCCGAGCGTCATCGGGCCGGCGGCATTGACCCCTGGATCGTGCATCGGCGCCGCATGCTCGCCCTGGGGGCAATCGGGCTGGCCCACGGGACGCTGCTGTGGATGGGGGATATCCTCTTGATCTACGCGGCCATGGGGCTGCTTGCCTTCCTGTTCATCGACCGCAGCCCACGCGCGCTCATGATCTGGGGGGCGGCTCTCTACACGCTGCCTATCCTGCTGACCATGGCCGCCGGCTGGGGGCTGACCCTGCTACCCACCGCCGGATTCATCCAGCTTGCCTCCGCCTCGCCGCCGGTCCACGAGGAGATCACCGCTGCCATCGAGGCCTATCAGTCCGGCTGGCTGGCGCAGATGGAGCAACGCCTGCCCGAAGCCCTCACCCGCTACCTGGTCGGCACCCCGGCACGGCTGGGCTGGCTCACCCTCGGCTGCATGCTGGTCGGCATGGCGGCGTACAAGAATGGCTTCCTCACCGGCGCCTGGAGCCAGCGTGCCTACGCCCGGGTGGCAGGCCTAGGCCTGGGGATCGGGGTGCCGCTGAGCGTACTCGGCATCCTCTACCGGGAGTGGCGCGACTGGGAGCTGCTCAGCGGCTTTTTCATCAGCACCCAGCTCAATCAACTGGCCGTGCCTCTGGTCGCGGCCGGATGGGCCGCCCTGATCCTGCTCGCCTTCCAGCGCGGCTGGTTCGGCCGCCTGCACTGGCCGGTAGCGGCCGTCGGACGGACGGCGCTGAGCAGCTACCTGCTACAGTCGGTGCTGTGTACGCTGGTCTTCTACGGCCACGGGCTGGGGCTCTATGGAGAACTCGACCGCCCGGCCCAAATGCTGGTGGTGCTTTGCGTCTGGGCCATCCTCCTCACCGCGGCCCCGCTCTGGCTGCGCCTCTTCCGCATGGGCCCGGCAGAGTGGGTACTTCGGCGAGCCACACAGCTGCCTGGACCCGTACCGCCACCACCGCCCGTGCGCCAACCCGGACGCCCCGGCGCTGGCTGAGCCGACCCGCATCCCGCCGCAACCCGGAGGTGGCCCATGAAGGTAACCATCGAAGTGGATCTAACCCCGCAGGAGGCCCAGGAGCTGATGGCCGGCTCAGCGGAGTCCGCCCTGGCCTTCCAGCAGCAGTTCCTGGAAGCGGTCTCCCAGGAGGTGGCCCGCCAACTGACCCGACAGTGGGAGCAATGGCCCCGGCCGCCCTGGGCCCAGACGCCGGAGAGCGGCAGAGAATAGCCCGAACCGGGCGGAAAGCGCGCGCCACTGCGTCCATACTGAAGGCCGTGGACTTGATCAGGGAGGGTCCCATGGCCACGCAGACCCCGAAACGCATCGACCTGGCGCTGCAGGGTGGCGGCGCCCATGGGGCCCTCACCTGGGGCGTGCTCGAGCGCATCCTGGAAGACGAGCGACTCGAGATCGATGGGATCAGCGGCACCAGCGCCGGCGCCATGAACGCTGCCGTGGTCGCCGACGGCCTGCAGCGCGGCGGCCGGCGGCAGGCACGGGAGGGTCTGCACGGGTTCTGGCACGCGGTCAGCGAGGCAGCCCGTTTCTCGCCCATTCAGCGCACTCCCTGGGACCGCCTCACCGGCAACTACAGCCTGGATCACTCCCCGACCTATCTATTCTTCGAAAGCCTCACCCAGCTCCTTCACCCCGCACAGCTCAACCCCTTCGGGATCAATCCACTTCGCGATCTCCTCGCCGAGCGGGTGGACTTCGATCAGGTGAACGCCTGCCGCAAGGTCAAGGTCTACGTCACCGCCACCAACGTGCGCACCGGCCGCGCCCACGTCTTCCGCCAGCCTCAGCTTTCGGTCGATGCGGTGATGGCCTCGGCGTGCCTGCCGTTTATGTTCGACGCCGTCACCATCGATGGCGAGGCCTATTGGGATGGCGGCTACAGCGGTAACCCGGCCCTCTATCCGCTGGTGGACGACCCCAGCTGCCAGGACCTGATCGTCGTCCAGATCAACCCCATGACCCGCCAGCAGCTGCCCACCACCGCCCGGGAGGTGCTGAACCGGATCAATGAGATCACCTTCAACTCGGCCTTGATCAAGGAGCTGCGCTCGATCCACTTGCTTCATCAATTGATCGACGCCGAGAGCCTCCAGCTGGAACGCTACCGGGCCATGCGCCTGCACCTGATCCACGCCGAGCGCGAGGTCGAGGCGCTCAGCGCCTCGAGCAAGCTCAACGCCGAGTGGTCCTTCCTCACGCGCCTGCGCGACCAGGGCTACGGCTGGGCGGACGCGTGGCTGCGCGAGCACTTCGACGACCTGGGCGCACGCTCGACGTTCGATCTCGACGAACTCTTCGCCGACGCCTTCCGCCCCTTGGACCTCGACGAAGGGGCCGGCACCGAGGGCGTGCCGCGATGATCGAGATCCTGGCCATCCTGATCGCGCTGGGGCTACTGATCTATCTCGCCTACCGGGGTATCACGCTGCTGATCCTGGCACCGGCCCTGGCGGCGCTGGTGACGCTCGCCTCGGTGGAGACCCCGCTGCTGGCCAG
>PULM01000122.1 GCA_003552345.1 Ectothiorhodospiraceae bacterium | reverse complement strand
TAAGCTCGTCATCGGCGAGGATACCGAAGACGAAGAGGAGGGCGCGGCGTGATGAACCGTCTCAATCTCAGCGGTCTGCAGCAGTGGATGGATGACCGCTATCCCATGACGAGTACTTGGCGGTACCACATGACCGAGTACTACGTCCCCAAGAACGTCAACTGGTGGTACCTGTTCGGATCGCTCTCGATCCTGGTCCTCGTGATCCAGATCGTGTCCGGCATCTGGCTGATGTTCTACTACCAGCCCTCCGTTGAGCGCGCGTTCTCCTCCGTGGAGTTCATCATGCGCGACGTGGACTGGGGCTGGTTGATGCGCTACATGCACACCACGGGCGCATCAGCGTTCTTCGTGGTCGTCTACCTGCACATGTTCCGGGGTCTGCTGTACGGCTCGTACAAGAAGCCGCGCGAACTCCTCTGGATCACCGGCGTGCTGATCTATCTGGTGCTCATGACCGAGGCGTTCATGGGCTACGTGCTGCCCTGGGGCCAGATGTCCTACTGGGCGGCCCAGGTGATCATCGCCCTGGCGGGGGTCATCCCGGTGGTTGGTGATGAGCTGGTCGTCTGGCTGCAGGGCGGTTTCGTCGTCAACGAGGCGACGCTCGGACGGCTCTTTGCCCTCCACGTGGTGGCACTGCCGCTGGTGCTGATCGCCCTGGTCTTCGTCCACATCGTGGCGCTGCACCATGTCGGCTCCAGCAGCCCCGATGGCGTGGAGATCAAGGAGAACAAGGACGAGAACGGCAAGCCGATTGACGGTGTCGGGTTCCACCCGTACATCACGGTCAAGGACATGTTCGGCTGGGGCATCTTCCTGATCCTGTTCTGCGCCGTGATGTTCTTCGCGCCGACCTTCGGCGGGTACTTCATCGAGGCGCCGAACTTCCAGGAGGCGGATCCGCTGCAGACGCCAGAGGTGATCCACCCGATCTGGTACTTCACGGCGTGGTACGCCATGCTGCAGTCGATCCCCAGCGAGGCTCTGGGCGTCATCGTCATGCTGGCGGCGCCGGGTATCCTCCTTTTCCTGCCCTGGATCGACCGTAGCCCGGTGAAGTCCATCCGCTATCGCGGTCTCGGCTTCAAGGTCGCGCTGACGCTGTTCACGGCGTCCTTCCTGGTGCTGACCTGGGCCGGTATGGAGGAGCCCACGGGTCTGCCGATCCTGCTGAGCCAGATCTGCACCGTGATCTACTTCGGGTTCTTCGTCTTCCTGTGGGTCTATACCTACTACGGGTTCGAGAAGACGAAGCCTGTTCCGGAAAGGGTGACCGTCTGACATGAGCATGAAAAAGAAGACCGGAATCGCACTGGGGGCGTTCCTCGCCCTGGCCTTCACCGGCGCGGTGAAGGCCGAGGTGGGGATGATGGAGCCGAACATCAGCCATCACGATCGGGAGTCCATCCGCAAGGGTGCCGAACTGTTCGCCGATTACTGCGTCGGCTGCCACTCGGTGGAGTACCTGCGCTACCAGCGGTTGGCCGATGACGTCGGTGAGGACGAAGATTGGATCGAAGAGAAGATCATGCGCGGCAACTTCGAGTTGCACGAGCCGATCATCTCGCCGATGGACCCGGAGGACGGTGAGAACTGGTTCGGACTCACCCCCCCGGACCTCTCGCTGACGTCTCGCATCCATGGGGATGACTGGATCTACACCTACCTCAACACCTTCTATGTCGATGAAGACGCCGAGGTGGGGTACAACAACTACGTTCAGGAAGGCACCTCGATGCCGCACATCCTCTTCGCCCTGCAGGGGGATCAGAAGGCGGTGCGGGATGACGACGGCAACATCGTCGATTTCGAGATCATTGAGGGCGCCGAGGGCAAGCTGAGCGAAGACGAGTATCGCGAGGTCACCGCCCAGCTGACGGCGTTCCTGTCCTACGCCGGTGAGCCCATCCGTGCAGACCGCGAGCGGATGGGGGTCTGGGTGATCCTCTTCCTGATCGTCATGACCGGTGTCTTCTACCTCCTGTACAAGGAGTTCTGGAGAGGCATCAAGAAGTGACCGAGGTGCGGGGTGGCCTGGGGGGCCACCCCGCGGATCGGTCGCCGGAGGGCCCGTGATTCGCCTCTATACCGGAGCGCAATGCATCCACAGCCACCGGGCCCGGCTGGCCCTGGCCCTGAAGGGGGTGGAGGCCGAGCGCGTGCCGGTGGACCCGGATCACCCACCTGCGGGGCTGCTCGAGCAAAATCCCTACGGTGACTGTCCTACGCTGGTCGATCGGGACATCGCCCTCTACCACCCCGAGATCATCATCGACTACCTGGACGAGCGCTATCCGCATCCGCCGCTGCTACCCGTGGATCCGGTCAACCGGGCCAAGGCGCGGCTTGTGGTGCACCGCATGCAACGCGACTGGTACGCGCTCTATGATCAGGTGGAGCACGGTAGCTCGGCCCAGGTCCAGCAGGCACGGCGCGCGCTGCGCGAGAGCCTGGTGGCGGCCGCCGAACTCTTCGAGGGGCAGCCGTACTTTCTCAGTGATGAGCTGACCATCATGGATCTGACGATCCTGCCGCTGCTCTGGCGACTACCCGCCGCCGGGGTCGAGCTGCCCGGCCATGCAGCGGCAATCACCCAATACGCCGAACAGCAGTTTGCAACCGACGCCTTTCGCACCAGCCTCACCCGCGAGGAGCAGGCGCTGCGTGCCTGAAGGGCAGGAGGCACACGCATGACCCCGAGTCGTCCCTATCTGATCCGGGCGATCTATGAGTGGATCGCCGACAACGGCTACACGCCCTACCTGCTGGTGGACGCCACCCGCGAAGACGTGGACGCCCCGCTGGAGTACGCCGAGGATGGCCGGCTGGTGCTGAACGTTGCACCGCGGGCGGTTCAGGGGCTGAACATGGGCAACGACGAGATCGTCTTCCGGGCCCGTTTCGGTGGCGTGCCGCGGTCCGTCCAGTTACCGGTCAGCGCCGTCATGGCCATCTACGCCCGGGAGAACGGGCAGGGCATGCTCTTCGGGGACGGGGACGAGGCCCACGCCGAGGGCCACGAGGCCCTGGAGCCCGGTCAGGACGAGGAGACCGACGGGCCGCCGGAGGGCCCCGATGGATCCGGTGGCCCGGGCGGCGGCAAGCGACCCAATCTTCGCGTGGTCAAGTAGCCGGGCAGCCCCCGGCACGGGATCCGGCGGCGTCAGCCGCTGGCGCCGCCGAACAGGGTCCGATCGATCAGGTCGCACAGGCAGTGGATCACCAGAAGGTGTACCTCCTGGATGCGGGCGGTCGTATCACTCGGGACGCGGATCTCGATGTCGTCGCCGGAGAGGTTGTCGGCCAGCGGGCCGCCGTCCCGGCCACTGAGGGCCACGGTGATCATGCCCCGTTCGGCGGCCGCCTGCTGGGCGGCGACCACATTCCCCGAGCCCCCGCTGGTGGAGATGGCCAGCAGGATGTCGCCCTCGTGGCCGAGGGCGCGGATCTGGCGGCCGAAGACCTCGTCGTAGTGGTAGTCGTTGGCCACCGAGGTCAGCGTCGAGGAGTCCGTGGTCAGCGCGATGGCGGGCAACCCGGGGCGCTCCATCTCGAAGCGGTTGAGCAGCTCCGAGGAGAAGTGCTGCGCATCGGCTGCCGATCCCCCGTTGCCGCAGATCAGGATCTTGCGCTCGGCGCCCAGGGCGCGGGCCATGGCGCGTCCGGCCCGGACGATGTCCGGGGCGATGCGGTCCAGGGCGTCCTGCTTGACGCGGATGCTGTCGTGGAAGAGCTGTGCCACGCGTTCGTGGGAGTCCATGGATCCTCGCTGTCTTGTCTTTTCGCCAGGGGCGTCAGCGCCCGTCCTGGAACGCATCGCGCACCCAGTGCACCGTGTCCCCGTCCGTGGTGACGACGTCGAATCGGGCCCAGCCGGGGTTTCGGGCCAGCCAGGCACGGGCGGCGTGGCTCAGGCGCTGACGCTTGCGCCGGTCCACGGATTCCGCCGCGCTCCCGTAGTCCGGATGGCTGCGGCGGCGCACCTCCACGAACACGGTCACCCCGCCGTCGGCCATCACCAGGTCGATCTCGCCTCGACGCGTGCGGAAGTTGCGCGCCAAAGTGCGCAGTCCCTGGCCCTCCAGATAGGTCCGTGCCCGTTCCTCGGCCTCGCGGCCGCGCCGGGCGGGATCAATCCCCTTCCTCCGTGTTTGTATCATCGCCGCCCTCCGTGGCTGGCTGTTGCAGGACCGGTCGCCCGCGGATAAAGCGCGCCGTCACCAGGTCTCGCTCCACGACCCGATCGCTGTTCAGGCGCAGGCCGCCCGTCAGTCCGTCGAGTCGCTCCTCCGGGTGCTCCTCGAGGATCTGCAGGTAAGGGAAGATGCGGTAGGCGTCGATGCCCAGCGCCACCAGACGGGCCTCGCGGCTCATGACCTCACCGAGTTGCTCGGCCAGCCGCTCGCGTGCCAGGGCTTCGGGGGTGCCGGTGGAGGCATCGACGAGCCAGGGGCCATCGACGAAGTAGAGGCCGTCCAGGTCTCGGTCCTCCTCGGGGCGCGGGTTGCCGCCGTAGACATGAGAGGTCGAGAGCACCGGCACATCCTGCGCGTGGTGGTACTCCAACTGTGGGCGCAGCAGTCGGCCCGCCTCGGGGAAGGCGGCCAGGAAGATGGCGTCGACGTCCTGGCGTCGCCGCGGCTGGTACTCCAGCTGCTGTCCCAGGGTCCGCGTCAGCTCCTGGTGGCGCTGGCTGCTCACGCGCAGGTTGAGCACCTCCCGGATCGGCCCGGAGAAATCCGCCTCGTCGGTGTCGTAGGCCTCCACCTGCAGGATGGTGCCATCGATTTCTTCGAAGGCGTCCTGAAACGCCTTCTGAACCCGTTCGCCCCAGCCGGTGCGCGGGGCGAGGACCACCACGCTGTTCCAGCCGGAACGCTGCGCATGCAGCGCCGCCTGTCGCGCCTCGGCCTCGGGGCTGAGTGGGAAGAAGACCATATGGTCCCCGGCCGTGGCCTCGTCGAGGGCGTTGAGGGCCAGGGTCGGTGGCGCATCGTTGGCCTCGGCTACGGCGCGCACGGCATCGCGGGTTAGCGGCCCGATGACCGCGTCGCTGCCTGCCTCCCGCGCCGCGGCCAGGGCCTCGCGGGCCTGTTCGGCATCGCCCGCGGTGTCGTGGACGGTGATCTCGGGGCGCTGTGTGCCGCCAGCGAAGTAGGCGGAGAGGATACCGTCGCGCACGGCGCGGCCGGCATCGCGGAAGTCGCCGCTCAGCGGCAGGAGCAGGGCGATGTGCTCGGGGCGGCGGACGCGCTCGTGGAAGCGGGTGATCAGCTCGGTCGCCTGGCGGTCGCCCGCTGGGTGATCAGGATAGGTCTCCTCCCACTCGGCGACCGCCTCTTCCAGGCGATCGGGCTCAAGGCGGTGGCTGCGGGCGATCTGCGCCAGACGGATCCAGCCGCCGTAGGCGTCCTCCTCTGGCTCGATTTCCTGCAGCGCCGGTGCCGGGACGCTGGCCAGGGCCTGCCAGATGGTGTTGCGGTTCTCCTCCCGCTCGGATGGGGTCTGCAGGTACGCCTCCAGGGCCACCCGCTGTTCAACCGCGGTCAGGGGGTCGTCCAGTGCGGCAGCCGCATCAGCCCGCAGGCGGTGGTAGTCAGCTTCTTCGCCCGTCGGAGGCGCTGCCAGAGCATCGAGCAGTGATGCGGCGAGTTCCGGACGTTCGCGGGCCAGGGCAAGCTGGGCGCGGGCCAGGCTGAAATGGGCCCGGCCCTCATCGTCGAGTTGCTCCGGCTCGACCCGCGCCAGGGCCGTGGTGGCGGCGTCCCGCTCCCCGGTCGCCAGCCAGCTGCGGGCGGCGGCGATGCTGGTCCGGTTGCGGTCCGCGGCTTCCTCGTAGGCCTGCGCTGCCGCATCATACAGTTCCGCCGCACGCGTCCGCTCGCCGGCATCGCGCGCCTCGTCGGCCTGTGCCTCGCTCTGTTCCGGGGTGTCGGCGGGCGTGACCGGTGCCGGGGCACAGCTGTAGAGTGCCGCCAGCAGCGCGGCCACGATCAGGAACTGGAGAACGCGCTTGGGGCAGGTCATGGGAACCGTCGGAGAAGCCTGTGGATAAGCCTTCGGAGTATCCGGCGCCCGTCGCGCCCGTGTCAAACGGGTCCGGGACGCTGTGGGTGGTGGCCACGCCCATTGGCCATCTGGGTGATCTGAGTCCGCGAGCGGCAGAGGTGCTCGGTCGTGCCGAGTGGGTGGCCGCCGAGGATACCCGGCGCAGCGGCCGGCTGCTGGAGCAGCACGGACTGCGCGCCCGGCTGCTCAGCCTGCACGAGCACAACGAGGCTTCCCGGGTCCCGCGTCTGCTGCGGATCCTTGCCGCCGGCCGGGATGTGGCGCTGGTCAGCGACGCCGGGACGCCGCTGCTCAGTGATCCGGGGGCCCGACTGGTTGCGGCGGCGGCGGAGGCCGGCGTGGCGATCTCACCGGTCCCGGGGCCGTGCAGCGTCACCGCGGCGCTGTCCGTGGCCGGTTTTGGTGCCGACCGTTTCGTCTTCGACGGCTTCCTGCCCTCGCGCGAGGCGGCCCGGCGCAGCCGATTGCAGGTGCTCGCCGAGGAGGTGCGGACCGTGGTCTTTTTCGAGGCGCCGCACCGCATCGCGGCCTGCCTGCGGGATCTGGTCGAGGTCTGCGGCGGCCAGCGTCGGGTGGTGGTCGCACGGGAACTGACCAAGGTGCACGAGACGTTGCTGCGTGGCCCGCTCGAGCGCGTCCTGGCCCGGGTGGAGGCGGAGGCCAACCAGCAGCGCGGCGAGATCGTGGTGCTGCTGGAAGGGGCCCCGCCGCGGGATGGCGCTGCCGATGCCGATCAGACGCTGCGGGCGTTGCTCGACGAGGGGGTGCCGGTCAAGCAGGCGGCCCGCGTCGCCGCGCGCTTGACCGGCGGGCGGCGTAATGCGCTGTATCAACGCGCCCTGGAGATGGCTTCGTCCTGAGCCGGCTGCGGGATACGGGAAAAAGGGGGAGTCGGCCTGTAAGCCGGGTTCTGTCGAGGATGGCCATTCCTCTGGGGCGTGCGTCACCGCACGCCTCTAGCGGCCTACCCGGGAGCAGCGCGGGCCACGCCATGGCTCCCCTATTTGGCCTTGCTCCGGGTGGGGTTTACCGTGCCGCGGACTGTTGCCAGCCGCGCGGTGCGCTCTTACCGCACCTTTTCACCCTTGCCTGTGCCCCGCGGGGCCATCGGCGGTCTGTTTTCTGTGGCACTTTCCGTGGGCTCACGCCCCCCAGGCGTTACCTGGCACCCTGCCCTGTGGAGCCCGGACTTTCCTCCGTGTCGCCATGCGACACAGCGGCCATCCGGCCGACTCCG
>PULM01000073.1 GCA_003552345.1 Ectothiorhodospiraceae bacterium | reverse complement strand
CCAGATCCTGCACCACCAGATCGCCCCGCCCGCGGCGGAAGGCGATGCGCGTGCCGTCCGGCGACGGTCGGGCATCCCGGTCGTGGGCCTCGGACTGGACCAGCGGCCGCAGGGTGAACTGCAGGGCATCGTGCCAGCGCTCCGGATCCGCCGCTGGGGGGACCGGTTCTGCGTCATCGGGCACCGGGTCGGGGTCGGCAACCGGCTCCGGATCGGGCTCCGGGGGCGTATCGGGCTCCAGCGGGGCAGGATCGATCCCCGGGTCTCCCGGCTCCGGCGGCGGCTCGACAGGATCGGTGGGCGCAAACGGATCGTCCGGGTCAGCGGCAGCCGCACCGTCACCATTGCCCTCCTGCTCCGCAGGCGGCTCACCCGAGCCGCCGCTCGGCTGGCCGGGCCCGGCGTCGTCGCCCTCGGCTGGTCGCACCCAGCCGCGCCGGACCTCCTCCCGGGTGAGGGCCACCCCCGCGGTGTAGATCGATTCGGTACCGTCGGCATCACTGGTGAAATACAGCCGCAACCCGTCCGGGGACCAGCGCAGATCCCGGTGCCGGGCATGGGTATCCGGGGTGACCGCTCGGGTCGGGCTGTGCTCGTCCATGTGCCGGATGTACACCCGGCCGTAGGCGATGTACGCCATCACCTGCCCGTCTGGGCTTAGCGCCGCTTCGCTGACCTGGCGATCCACTGCCCGCAGCTCATAGCGGTCGTGGCCCGGATCCCCGGCACGCAAGGCAATCGGCTCGGGTTCGGCTCCCATGGTCTCGAGATCGAGCAAATAGAGTCGATCCCAGACGTGGATCACTGCACGCCCGGCCTGTGCAGCGACATCGAACGACTGCACGTCCCGCTCATCGAAGTCGGTCAGGCGCTCCACCCCAGCGGACTCGCCCTCGATCTCCATGCGGAAGAGGTTCAGGGTGTCGTCCTCGCGATCCGAGAGGAAGACCAGCGTTTCCTTGTCCAGCCACTGCGCCTGGCCGTCGTCGCCGGCACTGCGTTGGGTCAGTGCGGTGAAGGTCTCTTCATCCCGATCGAACAGCCAGACATCGCGGGCGTCAGGGCCGTGGTAGTGGCGCCGGCCCCAGCCGTGGTAGGCCCCACCCCGCGTGAAAGCGACATAACGCCCATCCGGGGAGACGCTCGGTTCGGAGCCGAAGGCGTCGTGCAGCCGCTCCGGCTCCCCGCCATCCGGCACCACCGCGTAGGAGCGCTGCTCGCGGTAGACATCCGCCTCGAGCTGGCCCGAGAAGGTGATCAGCGGCTCGCCATCGCGATCGGTCCCGAAGCCGGGGCTGCGCAGGAAACGATCACCATGGGTGACCTGGCGCAGGCCGGTCCCGTCCGGCTGCATGCGCCATAGGTTGAGATACCCGTCGCGCAGGGAAGAGAAGACCAGCTCGCGCCCGTCGCCCGACCAAGCGGAGTGGAGATCATCGAGACGGTGACCGGTGAGCCGCACCGCCGTGCCGCCGGTGGCGGAGACCCGCCACAGATCCCCGCCCCAGCTGAACACCACCTCCTCTCCGTCCGGGCTGATGGACGGGAATCGCGGCAGCTCGACATCGGTCTCGGTCTCGGTCCCGTCCGCCACGACTGCCCCAGAGAGCCCCAGCCCAAGGGAGGCGACGACTCCAACCACCAGGGAGCGGATCACGCTTCGCATGCCTCGACGCTACCATCCGTAACCCGGCCCGACCAGCAGGCGTTGGGGGGGATCGTGCCGGGCAGCGATCCGGTTGCGGCCCTACTCCCGGTGATAGCCGGTGGTCATGGCGCGCAGGTACTCGTACCAAGGGTTGCCGGTGGTGGCGGCCATGTAGATATGGCCGATCAGGAAGACAATCATGGCAAAGGCCGCCGCGAGATGGACGCCGGCCACGGCCCCGAGCGGCAATAGCGCCCCGAGGAGGGTGTCGTTCCAGAAGTTGTAGAAAAGCAGCAGCAATCCGGAGATCCACAGCGCCGGGGCGATGGCCGCCTTGAAACCGAAGTAGGCAAGCCGCTGCAGCGGGTTGTGCTTCGCCGACGGCGTCTTGGCGAAGGGCTTGGCCTCACCCGAGAACATGCCGTAGGCGTAGTAGCCTGCAGTGCGGCCCAACCCACTGCCGGTCGGGACGTACTGCCGCCACTCCCCGGTAGTCAGGTGCCAGAAGATGGCAAAGGCCCACAGCCCGATCAGCCCCCAAGCCAGCACGATGTGGGTGGAGAAGGCCGCGTTAAAGCCGAGCAGCGAGTAGCTGCCGTGCATCTCCAGGCCCGTAAACAGCAACCCGAAGATAAGCACCGCCTGCGTCCAGTGCCAGAAGATCTCGAAGCGGGTGAAGATACGTACCTGGTTCACGAGCCCTGCCCCTCCTCATCCGATGGGCCGCCGATACGCTCTCGACGGTGGAGGTAGTAACGCACACCGCCATGGCCGAGCACCGCGAACAGGGTCAGCCCGATCGCCGCCCAGCCCACCGCCTCGATCCGCGGGTGGCGGTCCTGGCCGGGTACATAGACCCCGTCCAGCCCGGCCATGCGGCCGTCACGGCTGTGGCAGTCGACACAGGCCACACTCTCCTCCGCCGGTGCCACCATGTGATTGACCGGCCAGTACATGCGCGTCTCAACGAAGCCGTAGGCGCCACTGTATTCCATCTCGGTCTGCCCGACGGCGCGCGCCTCCTCCATGCCGGCCTCGATGGCCCGATCCCAGTCGTAATTCCGCCAGTAGGCGTTCTCGTCGCCCTCCTTGCCGAAAAGCTGGGGCACCAGGAGCGTGTGATGCTCGGCATCGTAGAGCTGCTTGCCGTACATGATCTTAAACGGCCAGATCTTGGCGCCGTCCTCGCCCGGTCGCCCCTGGGGCCGGTTGACGGGGACCTCGCCATCGGGGTCGATGGTGTCGTCCGGCAGGGTGTAGACCATGTTGCCGTCGAACCAGCGGTAGTCCGGCGGGTAGTCCTCGTCCCACTCGAACACCCCTTTCATGCCGTCGTAGACCACGTGCCCGTCGTCGTCCTTCTCCACCACCGGCTGCCCCTCGTCATCCAGCCGGCCGGCCTCGGACCAATCCCAGAGCGTCTTGGTCGGGTAGCCGCCGCGGGCGATCTCCGGCACGTGACAGGTCTGACAGGCGATGAACTCGCCGTGGGTATTGAGCTTGTCGTGGATCCGGCCTTCGTGCGGTTCGCTGCCGTGGCAGGCAACGCAGGCCGGCTTGTCCTGCGGGCGGGCGGGCACCGGGGCGTCGTCGTAGTCGGGCACCGTCAGGTGGTAGCGGCTGCCGCGCTGGATGTGCCCGGTGAACTCGTGGCAGCTCGAGCAGCTGAAGTCCGCCCCTTCCGGGGTCATGTGCACATCCACCGAGCGCGGCGGATCGAGCAGCGAGCTGTCCAGGTCGCCATGCTTGACGGCATTACCACCACCGCCCTCGAAGTGGCAACTACCACAGGTTTCCCGGCTGGTGTCACCAACGTTCTGGGCCACATGGGCGAGATCCGGCGCCTTGAACAGGGTGCCGCGGAACTCGGTGTCCTCATAGGGCGGGTGCCCGGCCGCGGTGGGGAACTTGACGTAATCGCCGGTGGTGTCGTGGCAGACCAGGCAGTCGACCTTCTCCTCCGCCGTGAAGTCGAAGTGCCGGTCCTCCCAGCCGTAGCCGACATGGCAGGATGAGCAGCGCTCGTAGCTGCCGGCGATCCCCATACACAGGTTGTTGAGCACGTAGCGCTTGCCGAGGGTCTGCTCCGTCTCGGGCTGCTCGTAGGTCCAGGTCCAGTGGATGCTGCTGTGGACCTGTTTCGCCGCCTCGGTATGGCACTGCAGACACGCCTCGGTCACCTCGGGACCGGTCTCGAACGGCCCCTCCAGCACGGAGAACTGCGTATGATCAGCTGTGGATCCGGGGGCCGCTGCCGCCCCTTCACCGGGGATCGGCGCCTCCACCTCCTCGGCTGCCGCCGGGAGGCTCATCCCGATTAGTACCACCAACAACCCCGCCAGCGAGCGCCAACCTATCACTGTGATCACCTATCCTTCCGCTTAAGGATAGACCATACCCCAACACGGGCCGCTGTGCGAGGCTCTCGCGCTCCAGAGGTGGGAGCCGGCCTAGGGCCGCTAGCGGCGCTCGTCCAGCGCCTCCAGCACGCAGGGTAGATCGCCGGGCAGTGGCGGCGCGGCGCCCAGCTCGCGACTCGGATGGCCGGGGCCGTGGAAATCCGACCCGGTGGATGCAAGCAGCGCATAGCGCCGGCACCAGCCCCCGAGCTGCCCGACCTGACGGGGGTCGGGAGAAGTCCCGCACGCAACCTCCATGCCCTCGCCCCCGGCCGCGGCGAAGGCGTCGAGAACCCGGCGAATCCACGCACCGGTCAGGTCGTAGCCGAGGGGGTGGGCGAGGACCGCGATGCCCCCGGCCCGGCAAATCCACTCGATCCCCTCCTCCATGGCCACCCAATCGCCGTGGACATAGCCCACCCGGCCACGACGCAGATAGCGCTTGAACGCCTCCTCGTAGCCACGCACCTTGCCACTGTCGACCATCCAGCGGGCGTAGTGGGCCCGGGGGATCTCCGCGGCCCCCGCCACCGCCCGCGCACCCTCGCGGGCCCCGCTCAACCCGGCGCGCTCCAGGCGCTCGCCGATGGCCTCACCACGCGCCTGACGGGCGCGCTGCATGCGCGCCAGTCCGTCCTGCAGCCCCGGCTCATCGGGATCGAAGCCGAGACCGACCACATGAAAGGTCCGCCCCTGCCAGAGCACCGACAACTCCACCCCGGGGATCAGCCGGACCCCGCAGCCCGCGGCGGCCGAGCGGGCCTCGGCGAGCCCGGCAACGGTGTCGTGGTCGGTCAACGCCAGGGTGGCAACCCCCTGTTCTGCGGCGCGCTGGACCACGGCCGCCGGGGTCAGATGCCCGTCCGAGGCGGTGGAATGACAATGCAGATCGTACGCGGCGGTCATCGGCCAACGCCCTCCTGATAGCGCCACAGACGGGCGTAGGCTCCGTCGCGATCGAGTAATTCCTGGTGATCCCCCGCCTCGACGATCCGCCCTCCCTCGATCAGCAGGATCTGATCGGCATCCTGAATCGTCGACAGGCGGTGGGCAATGGCCAGGGTGGTGCGCTGCGCGGCCACCTCCTGCAGGGTCGCCAGGATGGCCCGCTCCGAGGCGGAATCAAGCGACGAAGTCGCCTCATCGAGGATGAGCAGCGGCGGGGCCTTGAGCAGCACCCGGGCGATGGCGATCCGCTGCTTCTCGCCACCCGAGACCTTCAGGCCCCGCTCGCCGACGAGGGTATCCAGTCCCTCGGGCAACTCACGGATGAACCCGTCCAGGTGCGCTCGGCGCACCGCCTCGTCAATCTCGGCCTCGCTGGCGTCCGGGCGGCCGTAGGCAATGTTGTAGCGGATGGTGTCATTTAACAGCACCGTATCCTGGGGCACCACGCCGATCGCGGCGCGCAGGCTGCCCTGCGTTACATCACGCAGGTCCTGCCCGTTGATGGTGATCCGCCCCCCATCGACGTCGTAGAAGCGGAACAGCAACCGGGCGATGGTCGATTTGCCGGCCCCGCTGGGGCCCACCAGCGCCACCTTCTGGCCCGGTTCCACCGTAAAATCGACGCCGCGCAGGATGGGCCGATCCGGCTGATAGCCAAAGCGCACGCCTTCGAAGCGGATGCGTCCCCCATCCGGCTTTAGGGGAGCGGCATCCGCGCGCTCCGGCACCTGCGGGTGCTGATCCATCAGGCCGAACATCCGCTCGATGTTGATCAGCGACTCGCGCATCTCCCGATAGACGAACCCCAAGTTGTTCAGCGGGATGAAAAGCTGGAGCAGGTAGGCGTTGATCATGGTCAGATCGCCCAGGCTCATGCGCCCCTCCAGGACCTGGAAGGTCGCCATGGCCATCATCACGGTGATCGCCGCGGCCACGATGAACGCCTGGCCGGAGTTCAGCGCGGCCAGCGAGAGCCGGTGCTTGATGCGTGCCTGCTCCCAGGCGGCCAGATCGCGATCGTAGCGCTGTGCCTCGTAGTGCTCGGCGTTGAAGTACTTGACCGTCTCGTAGTTGAGCAGGCTGTCGACGGCCCGGGTGTTGGACTGATTGTCCATCTGGTTGGCCTCGCGCACGAAGCGCGTGCGCCATTCGGTCACCGCCAGCGAGAAGGCGATGTAGAAGGCCACCGCCACCATCACCGTGACCACGAACCCCCAGTCGAAGGCGATGGCGAGGATCAGAGCGACCAGCGCCACCTCGAGCAGGGTGGGCACGATGTTGAAAACCAGCGTACGCAGCAAAAACGACATGCCGCTGGTGCCGCGCTCGATGTCGCGGGCCAGGGCGCCGGTGCGCCGGGCCAGATGAAAACCCAGATCCAACCGATGCAGATGCTCGAAAACACGCAGCGCCGCCCGCCGCATGGTCCGCTCCGCTACCCGGGCGAATACGGCGTCACGAAGCTCCTGGAAAAGCGTCGAGGAGAAGCGCAGCAGGCCGTAGCCAAGCACCAGAGCCAGGGGCACGAACAAGGCCGCCTCGCTGCCGCGGACCTCGTCCAGGTGGTCGACCAGGAACTTCAGCGCCACCGGCACCAGTACGTTGGCCACCTTGGCCAACACCAGCAGCGCGAGCGCGAGCAGTGCCCGGTTCCGGAATTCATTCAGGTAGGGCAGGACGCTGGCGATGATCCGCCAGTTGGGACGTTCTCCGTTGTAGCTGTTGTTCCGAAACTTGCGCAAAAGAGGCCCCGGCCGATTGAACCCGCTCATGGTACTGATTGGACCGGGCCCGGCGCCAGTCGGCGGCGGCGATCATATCGGGTGCCCAGGGGAAGCTGTTAGACTGCGCGGCTACCAGTCAGCGGCGAGCGCTTGAGAGGCGCAGCACCATGCAGTACCTGCACACCATGGTCCGGGTCAGCGACCTGGACGCCTCCCTCGACTTCTACTGCAACCAGCTCGGGCTGGTCGAGATCAGTCGGCGCGAGAGCGAGCGCGGCCGCTTTACCCTGGTCTTTCTCGCCGCGCCGGACGACGTGGAACGCGCCCGGGCCGATAAGGCGCCGATGCTGGAGCTGACCTGGAACTGGGATCCGGAGACCTACACCGGCGGCCGCAACTTCGGCCACCTGGCCTTCCGGGTCGAGGACATCTACGCCACCTGCCAGCGCCTGATGGACGCCGGCATCACCATCAATCGCCCGCCCCGGGACGGCCACATGGCCTTCATCCGCTCCCCGGACGGGATCTCCATCGAGCTGCTGCAGGCCGGTGAATCCCTGCCCGAGCAGGAGCCCTGGGCCTCGATGCAAAACACGGGAACCTGGTAAAACCGAATGGTCGAAAACCTGCGCAACATCGCCATCATCGCCCACGTCGACCACGGCAAGACGACCCTGGTCGACCAGCTCCTCCAGCAGTCCGGCACCCTCGATGCCCGCGGCGGCGACACCGAGCGCGTCATGGACAGCGACGACCTGGAGCGCGAGCGGGGCATCACCATCCTGTCCAAGAATACCGCCATCGACTGGCAGGGCTACCGAATCAACATTGTTG
>PULM01000068.1 GCA_003552345.1 Ectothiorhodospiraceae bacterium | reverse complement strand
TGCGCCCCATCGGGGTCGGCGTCGGCGAGGACGCAGACCTTGTGGTAGCGCAGCCCGGAGAGGTCGTCGCTGCCCGGATCGACCCCCAGCGCCACGGCGATGTCGTGGACCTCCTGGGAGGCCATGACCTCATCCGGGGCCACCTCCCAGGTATTGAGGATCTTGCCACGCAGGGGCATCACCGCCTGGAACTCCCGCTCGCTGGCCTGCTTGGCCGAGCCGCCGGCGGAGTCGCCCTCAACCAGGAAGAGCTCGCTGCGCGCCGGGTCCTGCCCGGTGCAGTCGGCCAGCTTGCCGGGCAGGGCCGGGCCGCTGCCGACCCGCTTGCGGGTGACCTTCCTCGCGGCGCGCTGGCGGCGCTGCGCGGCGCGCACCACCAGGTCGACGATCTGCTCGGCGCTCTGGGTGTGCTCGTTGAGCCACAGGCTGAAGGCATCCTTGACCACCCCGGAGACGAAGGCGGCGCAGTTGCGCGAGGAGAGCCGCTCCTTGGTCTGCCCGGCGAACTGCGGCTCGTGCATCTTCACCGACAGGACGTAGCTGATGTGTTCCCAGACATCCTCCGGGGCGATCCGCACCCCGCGCGGGAGCAGATTGCGCAGCTCGCAGAACTCCCGCAGGGCCTCGGTCAGCCCGGTGCGCAGACCGTTGACGTGGGTCCCGCCCTGGGCGGTGGGGATCAGGTTGACGTAGCTCTCCGCCGGCCCGCTGCCCTCCGGGAGCCAGACCAGGGCGCACTCCATCTCCTCGTGCTCGGAGCCGAGCCGGGCGGTGAACGGGGGATCGGGCAGGTGCTCGTACTCGGCCACCGCCCCGGCCAGGTAGTCGCGCAGGCCGTCCTCGTAGTACCAGCTCAGCTCCTCCGGCGCCTGCCCATCGCCGGCGCTGGCATCGCGCAGGACCACCGTCAGCCCGGGGCAGAGCACCGCCTTGGCACGCAGCAGATGCTCAAGGCGCGGGCGCGAGAAGCGTGCGCTGTCGAAGTAGCTGACATCCGGCCAGAAGCGCAGCGTGGTCCCGGTCTCCCGCGTCTTGCCGACCTGCTCCAGCGGCTCGATCCGCTCGCCGCCGGCAAAGGCGATGGTGTGCTCGGCACCGTCGCGGCGGATGCGCACCTGCAACCGTGTGGAGAGGGCATTGACCACGGAGACGCCGACCCCGTGCAGACCACCGGAGTAGCGGTAGCTCTTGCTCGAGAACTTGCCGCCGGCGTGCAGCCGCCCCAGGATGACCTCCACCGCCGGCACACCCTCGGTGGGATGGGTGTCCACCGGCATGCCGCGGCCGTCGTCGCCGACCTCCAGCGAGCCATCGGCGTGCAGGGTCACCTCGATGCGCCGGGCGTGGCCGGCCACCGCCTCGTCGACGCTGTTGTCGATCACCTCCTGGGCCAGATGGTCCGGGCGGTTGGTCTCGGTGTACATGCCGGGGCGCCGGCGCACCGGCTCCAGCCCGGTTAGGACTTCGATGTCAGTGGCGTCGTAGGTCTGTTGGGTCTTGGTCGTCATCGGCTCACGTCATCGCGGGTCGGGCCATTGCGGGATCGCGCTCAGGGCGAGCAGTTTCCGGCTCCCGGGGACAAGTTACAAGGGAGCGCCGTGCCGGGATCTTCCACCCCCCGCCCCGGGGGCAAGCACCAGCGGCGCACCCTGCCGCGTCGGCGTCCATTTGACCACCCCTCGCGGCTCCGTTACTTTTCCTCGTCATGAGTGAGACGGATCCCCAAGAGTCCGCCCCCCAGGGCGACCTTCCCGACTTCGAGCGCTCGGTGGCCGAGCTTGAGGCCCTGATCGAGCGCATGGAACAGGGTGAGCAGAGCCTCGAAGAGGCGCTGCGCGACTTTGAGCGGGGGATCCACCTGACCCGCCACTGCCAGAAGGCACTGAGTGCGGCGGAGCAGAAGGTCTCCATCCTACTCGAGAACAGCGAGGACGGTGATGTCGGCCCGTTTCGACCCGACGATTCTTGACGCCCTGGAGGCGGCGCTGCCAACGCTGCGCGAGCGGGCCGAGCGCGCCCTGGAATCAGGCCTGCCCGGAGCGGATGCGCATCCGTCGCGCCTTCACGAGGCGATGCGCTACGCCGTGCTCGGAGGTGGCAAGCGCATGCGGCCGATCCTGGTCTACGCCACCGGCCAGGCCCTGGATTACACCGGCAGCCGGCTGGATGCTCCGGCCTGCGCCGTGGAACTGATCCACGCCTATTCGCTGGTCCACGACGACCTGCCCGCCATGGACGACGATGACCTGCGCCGCGGGCGGCCCACCTGCCACCGCGCCTACGACGAACCGACGGCCATCCTGGTCGGCGACGCCCTGCAGTCCCGGGCCTTCGAACTGCTGGCCGAGGGCGAGGGAGACGACGCCCCGGCACCGGCCGCCCGCGCCGGCATGGTACAGACCCTGGCACGGGCGGCGGGCTCGCGCGGCATGGTCGGCGGCCAAGCCATCGACCTCGCCTCCGTGGGTCGCCGCCTCGATGCCGCCGAGCTTGAAGACATGCACATCCACAAGACCGGCGCACTGATCCGCGCCAGCGTCCAGCTCGGCGCCCTCGCCAGCGGGCCGGCGTGTGCCGCCACCCGCGACGCCCTGGATCGTTACGCGAAGTGCGTCGGCCTCGCCTTCCAGATCCACGACGACGTCCTCGACGTGGAGGGCGACGCCGAGGACCTGGGCAAGGAGCAGGGTGCCGACGCCGCCCGGGACAAGCCCACCTACCCCTCCATCCTGGGGCTGCGCCAGTCCCGCGAGCTGGCCGAGCGACTGGCCGGCGACGCCATCGACGCCCTCGACGGGCTCGGCTCCGGCGCCGACGTGCTGCGCGGCCTGGCCGCGTACTGCATCCAGCGCCGCGGCTGAGGAGCGCCCTTCCCGGTCCAAAACCCCGCCAGAAACGGCGGGATTGCCCCTTTACAAATCTTTAAACTCGTTCCAAATTCAAATCGAACGCTGTTAGCCGAGATCGAGGCCGCAGAATCATGCTGAACCCCACTTGTCACCCGCCACACAAGGCGGGGACCGACACCAGGACCCCGACCAAGACCATGGAAGACGTCCAAGGGCGCGCCGACACCCGGCAGATCGAGATCAACAAGGTCGGCATCAAGGATATCCGCCACCCGGTGCGCGTGCGTGACCGTACCGGCCGGGACCAGCACACCGTGGCAACCTTCAGCATGTACGTGAACCTGCCCCAGCACTTCAAGGGCACGCACATGTCGCGGTTCGTCTCGATCCTCGAGGGGCACGACCGGGAGGTGACCGTCGAGTCCTTCCACGAGATGCTCGCCGAGATGACCGAACGCCTCGAGGCCCACTCCGGGCACATCGAGATGGCGTTCCCCTACTTCGTGAACAAGCAGGCGCCGGTGACCGGGGTCGAGAGCTTGATGGACTACGAGGTGACGTTCATCGGCGAGATCCACGGCAACCGCCACGAGACCTGGGTGCGCGTCGCGGTGCCGATCACCACCCTGTGCCCCTGCTCCAAGGAGATCTCCGAGCGCGGCGCCCACAACCAGCGTTCACTGGTTGTCGTCACGGCCCTCATGGACGGCTTCGTCTGGCTCGAGGAGCTCATCGACCTGGTCGAGCGCGAAGGCTCCTGTGAGCTTTACGGGCTGCTCAAGCGCCCGGATGAGAAGCACGTCACCGAACGCGCCTACGACAACCCGAAGTTCGTGGAGGACGTGGTGCGGGATATCGCTGGGCGGCTCAACGACGACGAGCGCATCGCCGCCTACTCGGTGACCTCCGAGAACTACGAATCCATCCACAACCACTCCGCCTTCGCCCTCATCGAACAGGACAAACGGGGGCGCTGACCGCCCCCACGGCGGCGCGCCACCACGACCACAGGCTGTTGACCGGACGTGGTGGCCGCCTGCCGCCGGACTGAGAAAAATCAATTCACCCCGTGCATCGACCGCCTTGCCCCGGTACCATTGGGGCTGTAAGGTGCCTGACCGTTCGGTCGGTTGGCCAAAAGACCGCACCCCCTAACCCGGATCAGGACCCGTAGCCATGCCCGAGCACACCGGACCCACCGAGGCATCGGAGCGCATCGTCGCCGCCGCCAAGCGGCTCTTCGCCCGCGAGGGCTACAGCTCAGTCTCGATCCGCGACATCGCCGAGGCCGCCGAAGTCAGCAAGGCCAATGTCTTCCACCACTTCGCCTCCAAGGAGGAGCTCTACGTGGAGACGCTGCGCCGCTGCTGCGAATCGGCCCGGAGCCTGATCCAGGCCTTCGCCGAGGACGCTGGCCGCGAACCGGCCGAGCAGCTGCGCGACTTCGTCCGTGCCGACCTACACCGCGCCCTGGACGACCCCGACGCCACGCGCCTGGTGCTCACCGAGGCGTTCGACGCCAACCCGTGCCGGGCCCGGACCCTGGTCAACGAAGTCTTCGGGGCCGACTTCCAGCGCATGACCGAGATCTTCTCCCGGGGCCAGCACACCGGCTCCTGGCGCCGGGACGCCAGCCCGGCATTAATGGCTTCGCTGATGCTGGCCGCCAACACCTTCTACACCGCTCATCGCGAGGTCCTGCGCCAGCTGCCCGGTGTGGACTTCGCCGACGACCCCGATCAGTACGCGGATCACGTCGTCGACATCCTGCTCGACGGGATCCAAAAGGAGGCCTAAGTGACTGACTGGCAAACGCTCGATTCGTCCCCCGAGGCACCGTCCCGGCCACGCCGGGCACGGGCCATGGTCGCCGTGGCCGCCCTGGCCCTGCTCGCCACCGCCTGTGGTGATGATGCCGACAACGGCGAGGAGAACGGCGACGAGGAGGCCCTCTCGGCAACCTGGATCGAGGCCGCCGAGGAGGAGATCCGCGAGGTGCGCAACACCGTCGGCAGCGTCGAGGCCCGGTCCCGCCCGCTGCTCGCCGCCGAGGTCGGCGGTGTCGTCGACACCATCCACGTCGACGAGGGCGCCCGCGTCGAGCGGGGCGACCTGCTCGCCGAGATCGACCGCGAGGACCACGTCGACGACCGGGATGCCGCGGCCGCCGATGTGGCCCGGCTGACGGCGATGGTCGGCGTTCAGGAGCGCAACGTCGCCCGCAACCGCGAGCTCTACGAGGACGAGCACATCTCCGAGGACGAGCTCGACAACGCCGAGGCCGAGCTCGAGGCCCGCGAAGAGGAGCTCGCCTCGGCGCTGGCGCAGCTGCGCCGGGCGGAGCGGGACCTAGGGCGGACGCAGATCCACGCCGTGGTCAGCGGCGCCGTGGACGAGCGGCATATCAGCGAGGGAGATTACGTCAACGCCGGCGACCCGGTCTTCGAACTGATCAACATGGACCGGCTCAAGGTCCGCCTGCCGGTCTCCGAGAGCCTGGCCCCGCGGCTGGACAGCGGCACCGAGCTGGTCCTGAGCAGCCGCTCCGGTCTCCACCCGGATCTGGACACCACCATCTCGGAGCTGCGCCCCGGCATCCGCGACGCCACGCGCTCGCTGCAGCTGATCGCCGAGGTGGACAACCCCGGCGGCTGGCGCCCCGGGGCCAGCGTCGAGGCCGAGGTGGTGCTCGATGTCCGTGACGGCATCGTCCTGCCCAACCAGAGCGTGGTCCGCCGCCCCGCCGGCGAGGTGGTCTACATCCTCGACGAGGACAGCGACACCGTGGAGGAGCGTACCGTCGAGGGCGGCACCCGACTCGGCGACCGCGCCGAGATCCGCGACGGCCTGGAATCCGGTGAGCGCGTGATCCTCGATGGCGCAGGCTTCCTCACCGACGGCGCTCGCGTGGACGCCGCCCCCCATGAAGGCGACGACGCGGATACGGAGTAAAGCACCATGACGCTCTCCGAGCTCTCCATACGCCGCCACGTGCTGGCGGTGATGATCAGCGCGCTGATCGTGCTCGTCGGCGCGATCGCCTACCAAGACATCGGCACCGACCGCATCCCCAACATCGACTTCCCCATGGTCAGCGTCACCGTCCATCAGGACGGCGCCGACCCCGAGCTGATGGACTCGGCGGTCACCGACGAGGTGGAGCGGGCGGTGAACACCGTCCCCGGCATCGACGACATCCAGTCGGTCTCGCTGCCCGGCACCTCGGTGGTCACCATCCAGTTCGACCTGGAGGTCGACGTGGACGTGGCCTTCAACGAGGTCAACGCCAAGGTCTCGGAGATCGTCCAGGACCTCCCCGACGAGGCCGAGGCCCCGGTGGTGGACAAGGTCGAAATGGACGCCCAGCCGGTCATGTGGCTCTCCCTGCAGGGGGATCGCACGGCCCAGGATCTCGATCGCTACGCCCGCAACGAGGTGCGCCCTCAGCTCGAGGGCATCACCGGCGTCGGCGAGGTACAGATCGGCGGCGCGCGGGAGCGGACCATGCGCCTGGAGGTCGACCCGGATCGCATGGCCGCCCACAACATCGACGTACAAACGATCATGCAGGCCCTCGAGGAGGAGCACGCCCAGCTGCCGGGCGGCTTCCTGGTCGGCGGCGAGACCGAGGAGATGCTCAAACTCGACGTCGAGTACCACGACGCCGAGGGCCTGGAGGAGCTGATCATCGCCGAGGACGGCGACGACCGCGTGCGCTTTAGCGACATCGGCCGGGTGGAGGACGGCCTGGCGGATCTACGCCAGCTGGCCCGCTTCAACGGTGAGCCCACCGTTGGTCTCGGCGTGGTGAAGATCTCCGGGGCGAACACCGTCGCCATCATCGACGAGGTCAAGGAACGCCTGGACGATCAGATCCGTCCCCAGCTGCCACCGGGGCTTGAGCTGCACATCTCCACCGACGAGTCGCAGTTCATCCTCGAGCAGATCGACTCGCTCTACCTGACCATCGCCCTGGGCATCCTCTTCGCCGCCCTGGTGATGTGGCTGTTTCTGCGCAACCTGCGCTCGACAGCGATCGTCTCACTGGCCATCCCTGTCTCCCTGCTGGCCGCCATCGCGGTGATCTACTTCTTCGGCTACACGCTGAACTCGATCACCATGCTGGCCATGCTGCTGCTTATCGGCGTGGTGGTCGATGACGCCATCGTGGTGCTGGAGACCATCTACCGACACCGCCAGCAGTACCGCGAAGGCCCCATGGCCTCGGCGATCTCCGGCTCCAACGAGGTCTTCTTCGCGGTCATCGCCTCCACCCTGACCCTGGTCTCGATCTTCGGTTCGGTGATCTTCATGGAGGCGATCATCGGACGGTTCTTCGAGTCGTTCGCCGTGGTGGTGGCCTTCGGCGTGCTCGCCTCGAGCATCGTCGCCCTGACCCTCATCCCCATGCTCGCCTCCCGTTTCCTGCACGTGCCGGAGCAGGAGGGGGCCTTCTACCGGGCACTCGAGCGCGGCTTCCAGGCCATTGAGAACACCTACCGCTGGTCGCTGGGCTACGTGCTGCGCTACCGCTGGACCACCCTGGGGCTGGCGCTGGTCTTCGCCACTGCGGTGGCGGTGATCATCGCCCCGCGCCTGGGCGGCGAATTCGCCCCGGATGAGGACACCGGCGAGTTCATGGTCAACTTCCAGACGCCGCTCGGCTCCGGGATCGAGTACACCGACCGGCAGATGCGCGAGATCGAGGCCATCCTGGAGGCGCAGCCGGAGGTGGATCGCTACTTCTCGGCCATCGGCATCGGCGACC
>PULM01000147.1 GCA_003552345.1 Ectothiorhodospiraceae bacterium | reverse complement strand
GTCATTGATCTCGGAGAGCGCGCCGTAGAGCGTGGTCGACTTGCCCGAGCCGGTAGGCCCGGTGACCAGCACCATGCCGTAGGGCATCCGGATCAGCCGGCGCAGCCGACGGAGGATGTCTTCCGGCATCCCGGTCTGGTCCAGCGAACTCACCCCGGAGCTGTGATCCAGCAAACGCATGACCACGCCCTCACCGTGCTGCAGCGGCAGGGTGGAGAGGCGCACATCGATGCTCCGCCCGTGGACGCGCACCTGGAAGCGGCCATCCTGGGGGAGACGACGCTCGGTGATGTTCAGCCCGCACATCAGCTTGAGCAGCGAGACGAGGGCGGGATGGATGTTGTACTGGTGGAAGACCTGCTCCTGGAGTACGCCGTCGCGGCGGATGCGGATACGCAGGGACTGCTCGTCCGGCTCGATGTGGATATCCGAGGCCCCGACCTGGACGGCGTCCTCGAACAGGGACTGGAGCAGGCGCACCACGGGCGCGCTGGCCCCACCCTCACCAACCGGCAGGGTGGAGAGGTCGATGTCGTCGCTACTGACGATCTCGCGGCCGAGTTCCTCGGCGATGCTGGTGATCTCGTCGGTGCGGCGGTAGACGAGGTTGATCAGCTCCTGAAGGGTCTGCCGACGGGCGACGGCCAGGCGCACCGGCCGACGCAAGACCCGGGTGATCTCGTCGTAGGCGATGAGGTCACTCGGGTCGGCCATGGCCACGAGGAAGTCTTTTTCGGTCTCTTCAAGGACCACGGCCACGAAACGGCGAGCGTAGCTTTCGGGCAGCTTGCCGGCGACGTCCGGATCGACCCAGTAGTCGTTGGGATTGACCCAGGGCACCTCCAGCTGACGCGAGAGCTCGTCGAGGATCTGATCCTCGGTGACAAAGCTCATGGCGATGAGTTGCTCGCCGAGCTTGCGGCCGCTCTGTTTCTGCGCCTCCAGGGCCTGCTGCATCTCCTCCGGGCGGATCAGACCGCGCTTGACGAGCAGATCACCGAGACGAATCTTTTGCCGTTTCATGCCCGTTTCCCCTCGCTCGGTCACCGGCCCTGGAGGGCCTCGATGCGTGCCTCGGCATGGGCCTCGACCTCGGCACTGAGCCCTTCGCGCTCTCGGGCCTGCTCCCAGGCGCGCCGGGCCGCGTCGTAGTTGCCCAGGGCCTCGGCGGAGACCGCGATGCCGGCCTGCCAGAGGCCATTGTCGGGCTCGGCCTCGGCGAGTTCGCTGTAGAGCAGCAGCGCCTGGTCGTGAGCCCCAGTCTGGCGATAGAGCGCGGCCAGGTGCGCCTCCACCGCCCCGGGCTCGCCATTTGCAGCCTGGCGGACCGGCTCCAGGGCGTCGATCCCGGCCTGCGGATCGCCCTGCTCCTCGGCAAGATGAGCGTAGAGCCGGGCCATACGCTCATGACGGGGCTCGCGCTCCAACCCCTCGGCCAGGATCCCTCGGGCGCGATCGGTCCGCTGGGCCCTGGCCAGCATGCGCGCATAGCCGATGCGCGCCTCGTGCCGCTCGGGATCGATCTCCAGGGCCCGGCGATAGGACTGCGACGCACTCAGGGTGTCGCCGGCCCGCCGATGGGTCTCGGCCTGATCGATCAGGCTGTCAGCCCGTGCACTGTCGTCCGGGCGGCTCGGCTCGCGGACGAAGGTGCCCCCGGAGGGCGCGGGCTCCGGATCCTCCGCAGCCGGCGGGCTCGTCTCATCCCTCGCCCGCTGCACGGCGTCGGTGGCCACGGCCTGCGCCGCAGCCCCGGCGGTGGCTTCGGCGCGCGTTGGGTGCGCCCGGGGTTCCTCCTCGACAGCCTCTTCCCCAGCTGCAGGATCCGGCTCCTCACCGGCGGCGGCCAGCCAGTTCTCCGGGGCCTCCTGGCGCTCCTCGAGCATCCCGCCGACCACCGCCTCGGACGGGGTTTCATCGGGCAGGGTTACGTCGTCGGGGCGCTCAACGGCGTCACCTTCGGCGACCGCCGTCGGTGCCCCCTCTTGGGATCCCGCATCCCGGTCGGCCAGCAGCCAATAGGCGCCGCCCCCGACCACGGCCGCCAAGACGGGGCTGATCAGGGCGACGGCAAGCCAGCGACGGCGGCGTTGCGGCGGGCGCGCCACCGCGAAGGCGGCGTGTACGCCGGCATCTCCCCCAGCCCCCTGGGTGCGTTGCTCACGCTCGGCAGCCTGGCGCAGCACGTCGTTGATCAGACTCAAATACCCCTCCTCCAGCGTCGGCGCCCCGGCCACCAGCGTCGCAAACCGAGGGCCGCGGCATCCGCAGTCTCGGTATCCTCGACGGCGCGTACGACATGCCCACGCTCCACCCGCCGCGCACCTTCTCCGAAGGCGGCGAGCAGCGCCTTGTGGGCCAGGGTGTTCACCGTCCGCGGCACCCCGTGGCCCGCCCGCCCGATCAGATTGCTCGCCTTCGGGGTGAAGAGTCCGCTGCCGCGATAGCCGGCGGTCTGCACCCGGTGGTGCAGATAATCGTCCACCACCTGCAGCGGGAGCGGCTCAAGGCGATAGCGGAAGGTACAGCGTTGGCGCAGCTGGCGCAGGTGCGGCTGGGCCAGGCGCTCATCCAATTCCGGTTGGCCGAGCAGGACCACCTGCAGAAGTTTTTCCTCCTCGGATTCCAGGTTGGTCAGCAGGCGCAGGGTCTCCAGGCTCTCGTCGGGCATGACCTGGGCCTCGTCGATGACCAGCAGCGTCCGCCGGCCTTGTGCGGCATTCTCCTGCAACCGGGTATAAAGGGTTCGCAACAGCTCGTGGGCATTCGCACCGGCACGACCCGCCGACAGGCGAAGCTCATCGGCCACCACCTGGCGCAGGGAGGCCGGGTCGAGGGCCGGATTGGGGATCAGCACCGCCTCCCAGCGATCATCGAGCTTGCGCAGCAGCTGCCGACAGAGGAGGGATTTGCCGGTGCCCACCTCGCCGGTCACCCGAAGAAACCCCTCGCCACTATCCAGGGCGACCCAGAGCATGTCCAAGGCTTCCTGGTGGCTGGCCCGGCCGTAGTAGTAGCCGGTGTTCGGCGTCAGCCGGAACGGGTACTCGCGCAGCCCGAAGTGCTCCAGGTACATACCAGCCAACGCCCCGTTCAATAGCGGTCGTAGAGACCCTGGATCCGTTGCGAGTGCTCCTCAAGCTCCCCGGCCCAGGTGTCCTCCCCCACCACGCGCGGGCGCAGCAGGATCACCAGCTCGTACTTGCTCGACTCCTGACGCTCCTGGGTGAACAGCCACCCGAGCAGCGGCATCCGCCCGAGCAGCGGCACGCGGGAGGTCTCCTGCTCCTCGCGCTCCTCGATCAGGCCACCGATGATGATCATCTCGCCGCTGCGCGCGCGGACGATGGAGTCGGACTGGCGTACGTCGCTCTCGGCCAGCGAGAAGCGGACCTCATCTTCGCCACGGCCGGTGCGCAGGGTGCGCTCGCGCTCGCGGACCTCGGTCACCGAGGGCTGGACGTGGAGGTTGATCCATCCGCTCTCCTCGATCTGCGGCGTTACATCCAGGGCGATGCCGGAGAAGAACGGCTCGAAGTCCGGATCCAACTCGGGCTGAACCCTGCGATCTCCCGCATCATCGGTGAAGGTTCGGTAATTGATGCTGAGATCCGTCTGGAAGAACGAGTCGGTGCCCGCCTTGATCACCGCCTTCTGGTTGTTGAGCGTGGAGACCTGCGGTGTGGAGAGGACCTGGACGTCGCCCTGCTGCTCCAGGGCACGCAGGAACCCTTCGAAAAACCCCCGCTGGCCTTCCTCACCGCGGGTGACACCGATGCTGAACACCCCCGCCTGCCCCAGCTCCAGGTTGTCCCCCGGACCGAAGGATCCCTCCAGCGGGCGTCCTCCCTGCCGGCCGATGGACTCCCAGCTGATGCCGGCCTGGAAATCGTCCCCAAGTTCCACCTCGAGGATGCGGGCTTCGAGGATGACCTGGCGGTTCAGGCTCCCCTGCAGACGATCGACGAACTCCTCGACGCGGCGCAGGGACTCGGGCATCCCGCGCACGGCCAGGGTGCCGGCGGCCGGACTGGCCACCACCGAGGCGGTGTCGTCGTCTTCGATCATGCGCGTGACGGTCTCTTCGATCTGCGCCCAAAGGTCCGAGGTCGAACTCGTCCTCACCTGGCTGCCCAGGACGGCGTCGTCGTCGTTATCGGCCGTGATTTCCCCCGAGGTGATGCGCGTGCCCGAATGGCCGCTGCGATTGACGTTCAGATAGTCGAGATGAAAGACCTCGGCCCGGGGACGGGCCGGCAGGATGAGAAAACCGGTGCGCGCCTGCTTGTACTCGTACCCGTAGATCTCACGGACCGTGTCCATCACCTCCGGGACGGAGACATCGCGCAGGGTCAGCGAGAGCTCGCCCTCCACATCCGGGTGGACGACCACGTTGTACGGCGTGTCCTCCACCAGGCCGTGGAAGAAGGAACGGGCATCCACGCCGTCGGCAGTGATGTCGAAACGCGGGTCGTCAGGCTGCAGCTCCAGCGGATCGCCCAGCCCTGGGGCTGCCAGGGCGTCGTCCAGGGCCTGGGTGGTGGCATCGGACTCTTCCTCGCGGACCTGCTCGTCGGGCTCGGTCGGACTCAGCTGGTCGGCCGCGCGCTCGGAGCGCTCCTGCGCCCGATCCCCCGGCGATGCACACCCCGCAAGGAGCAGCGCCGTGCCGACCAGACCCAGCCAGAGGCGCCCACCAATGGCCTCCAGTGGTGCTCTCATTTCCCCTTACCTCCCAATCCGTCCTGGCGCGTGCGCATCCGCTTCTCGACCCCATGCTCGACCACCGGCCGGTAGTACCGCTGGCCTCGGACTTCCAGATCGACGCCGTAGGAACCGATGCGCACGATCCGGGCGCCATCGACTTCGTCGTTGACCCGGTACCAGCGGCCGTCGAACCGGGCAAACCGCTGCTCGCCCTCGCGCAGCACCATACCGGGTCGGGGGAGTTCGGCATCACTCTCGGGATCCCCGGGCAGCCCCGGCGCCTGCGGGAAGACGTGGGGCGGTGCCGTCGGGTCGCCCCCGGCCAGCGCAGCGGCGGTAGTGCTCAGGGCCAGAAGAAGGCCGCCGAACAGCGCCAGGGCACGAGGCACGGGGCGCACCCTAGACACCGAGCCAGGCGCGGTGGCCGCTGATGGTATGCAGCTGAACACGCACGCGTGCGCGCGGGTGCTCCATGACTTCATAATCCAGGCTCTCCCAGGCGAACTGCCACTCGAGACCCTCCACGGCCCGCAGGTACTGAACGGTGGTCGCGTAATCCGCCTCGAACTCCATAAAGACCCGATGCCGGAAGATCTGCGGCCCGTCTTCGTCGTCATCCTCGCCCGGTCCGGCCACCTCCTCGACGGGTAGCCGCTCGAGGCGGATCAGCCGGGCGCCGTGTTGCTCAGCGAGCATGGCGCGCAGCACGTGCCGCATCCGATCCGGCTCGATGAACTCCGGCATGCGATCGCCAATCTCCTGCTCGAGCGCCTGGAGTTCCTCGCGCAGGGCATCCAGCTCGTCACGGACGGCTGTATCGGGATCCTGGTCCAGTTCCGCCTGCAGTGCATCCCGCTCGGCCCGCAGCGTGCGGATCTGATCCGCGGCGTCCTGGATGCGCTGCTCCGCATCGACGCCGCGCTGCTGCACCGGTTCAAAGACGAGGTAGTACCAGCCCGCACCGATCAGGGCCAGGGCGGCAACGACCAGAAGCACCCGCTCCCGGGGCGTCCGGGCCTGAAGGGCACGTTCGAGCTTACGCAGGCTCCGCCGCCACGCCATACCGTCTCCTCGCCTCACTCTTCCGGCCCGATCAACGCGGAGCTGCCGACCTGAAAACGCACGCTATCGGCGGCGTCTTCCGGGCGCTCGGAACGCTGCATGCGAAACTCGTCGAACTGCCACCCCTCGAAGGCCGGCTCCCGGGCCAGCCCCTCCAGGAAGTCCGGAACCTCCTCCGCCGCGAGGGCGCGACCCTGGAATGCGCCGCTGCCGGAGCGCAGCCGGATCCCGGTCAGCCACACCCCATCCCGGCGCTGGCGACTCAACCCGGCCAACGGCTCCGAGAACCCGGCGAGCGCGCGAGGATCGAGCGCGTCGAGACGGCGGCCAAACTCCTCCAGCACGGCCAGCTCCCGCTCCAGCGCCTCGCGCTCGGCCAGCAGGTCCGCATCACGCCCGCGCTCCTCGAGCTTCGCCTCGAGATCGCCCACTTCTGCGCTGAGCTGGTCCCGCTCGGCCTCCAGATCCGATGCCCGGCCGTCGCGCTCGTGAACCTGGGGAATATACGCCGCGGAGAAGGCCGCCAACGCCAACACCCCGGCGGCGACATAGCCACCCAGTGCTGCCGGTGCCAGCGGCTCCCACTGCCGGCGCTGGCGAACATACATCGACAATGTCTGCTCGGCCGGCCGCGGCAACGCCGCCCCGGCCGCCAGTACGCACCGCGCCTCAATCAGCTCATCGAGTTCCTCGTCGAACTCGTCCAGATCGAAGACCTGACTCAAGCGCAACCGCGCACAGGGGATTTCAAAACCCTCGTTCAACCGATCGATCAGTGACCCACGATCGGCCTCACAGGGTGCCAACAGGATGCGCGTGGCCGGTCCGGTCGAGAGCTGACCGTCGAAGTAGTCGATGGATCGGCGCAGCTCGTCCTCGACCACCTCCACAGCATGCTCGTCCTCCGCCAGGCGCCGGGTCCCCACCGGATGACTGCGGGCGAGATAGAGCAGATCGCCCCGGCTAATCGTGATCAGCCCATCATCTCGGCCCAGGGCCGTGAGCACGACCCCGGCTGCGCCTTCATCCGCTGCTGCGCTGAGGTCGTGCAGGACCGTCTCACGCGGTAACACGGCCGTGAGCTTCAACCCAGCCCGTGCGGTCATCGCCTCGATGGCCTCGATCCGACTGCCCGAGGCAATGGTGGCAAGGGCGCGGTGCCTTTCCTGATTCCAGCGGTCACTGTGCTGCCGGTGGGCGGCAACCCGGGCCTGTTCCAGAGGGATGTAGAGCAGGTTCTTGAGCTGGAAGCGGATGGCGCCGGCCAGCTCCTCATCCGGGACTCGGGGCGCATCGACCTGCTGGGTCTGGTAGTCCGTGCCATCCAGCACCACCACCGCCTCGGAGCCACCCAGCCCATACTCCTCAACGAGTTCCCGAAGCGCGCCTGGCTGGGTATCCCGCTGCGCATCCCGTGCGTCGCAGACCAGCAGCCGCTGGCCATCCGCCGACACCGCCGCGATGGCCACGTGCTCGTTGGCGAGGAATACACCCACCCGAGTCCTACGGCGCAGCCAAGGCAGCGGCACTCGTTGCGTGAGATCGCCTAGCAAGAACTTATGGACCCTGTAGGACTCCGAAGAAGCCGCACGCCGCGGCGGACGGAGTGATGGGAGAACGGACCTATGCCCGGGCGCGTGACGCACCGTCCAGCATGAAACCATGCATTCCGCGTGGTTGCAACACCCCCAAGAGCGGTGTCGCGACGTTCGTGCCACCCACAAAGAGCGATCCGACGGCGCAATCAAAAAACCCCCGACTCCGTTGAGGAGCCGGGGGTTTTGGGTATAGGGGCCTGGCGATGACCTACTCTCGCACGACAGCGTGGTCGCACTACCATCGGCGCTGAGCGGTTTCACTGCCGAGT
>PULM01000200.1 GCA_003552345.1 Ectothiorhodospiraceae bacterium | reverse complement strand
TCGAAGACGTCGCGGAAGTTGAGCTGCTTGTGGACCATCTTGCAGTAGATAGACCACAGGTGCTTCTCGCGGCCGGCCACGTCGGCGTGGATCCCGGCCTGCTCTAGGCGCGTACGCACTTGATCGCAGACGGTATCGAGGATCACCCCCCGGCGGCCACGCTGGCGGGCGAGCTTCTCCTTGAGCGCCCGGTAGCGCAGCGGGTAGTGGGCGGCGAAGCCCAGATCCTCGAGTTCGGTGCGCAGGCTGTTGATGCCCAGCCGCTGGGCGATGGGGGCGTAGATGTCGAGGGTCTCACGGGCGATGCGCCGCCGTTTCTCCGGACGCATGATCCAGATGGTGCGCATGTTGTGGAGACGGTCGGCGAGCTTGATCAGGATGACGCGGATATCCTGGGCCATGGCCAGGATCATCTTGCGAAAGCTCTCCGCCTGCGCCTCTTCCTTGCTCTGGAAGTCGATGGCGCCGAGCTTGGAAACCCCGTCGACGAGTTCCGCTACCTGTTCGCCGAAGCGCTCGGCGATGCCTTCCTTGCCCGTGGCGGTGTCTTCGATGACATCGTGGAGCAACGCGGCCACGATGGCCTCGGCATCGAGCCGCATCTCGGCCAGGATGCGGGCGACGGCGATCGGGTGGGTGATGTAGGGCTCGCCGGAGCGGCGCCGCTGCCCCTCGTGGGCAGCGGCGCTGAATCGGTAGGCCTCGTGGACCTGTTCAATCTGGTGGGGCTCGAGGTAGCGCTCGAGCAGGGCACAGACTTCCTGGATGCGCCGCTCCGGGTCGGAGGCCGACGCCGACTCACCGGCGTTGATGACACTCGCGGCGCGCGCCATACATTTCCCGGACCGGGCTCTCAGCTGGTGGGCGAGTCAGGATCCACAGGCCCCGAACCGACGTCGCTCTCGGGCTCGCCGAAGGCGCGCTCCTGGCTGGCACCGGGGTCCGGCTGCACCGGGCCACCGCCGACCTCGGCCTCTACATCGGCCGCGCTGAAGCCGCCCAGGCTCAGGCCCTCCGCCGCGCTCTCCTCGGCGCTGGTCAGGATCTCGGAGGTGACGTGGCCGGCGGCGATCTCACGCAGCGCCACCACGGTGGGCTTGTCGTTCTCCCAGTCGACCAGCGGCTCGACGCCCTTGGCCAGCTGCCGCGCCCGCTTGGCGCCGGCGAGCACCAGCTCGAAGCGGTTGTCCACGTTGTCCAGGCAATCCTCTACGGTGACGCGAGCCATCGCGCTCCTCCAGACACAATTCAGCAGATTGACACGTCAGTTTAGCGCGTTGTCGCCCTTCGCGGAAGGTCTCCCGCCGGTTGCTGCCGGCGGTCCCGGCAATAGCTCGAGCAAGAGGGTATCGAGCATCTCGTAGCCGACCGCGCTGGCCCGGATCCGCCCCTTCTCCGAGATCAACCAGCCACGCTCGTACAGCGGGGCGAGCCAGGCGCGCAGCGCCTGCCGGTCGCAGCCGCTGCGCGCCTGCAACAAATCTTCGGGGATGCCCTCGAGCAGACGCAGGCCGTTGAGCAACACCTCAAAGGCCTGCTCCCCCGGCGTCAGCTCGATGCTCTCGACCTCGGCCTGGTCACTGCCGGCCACCCCCATCCAGCGCTGCGGCGAACGGCGCTGGCGCGTGCGGCGCACCCGGCCATCGAGGCCGGTGAGCTTGCCCGCCGCCCCGGCCCCGAGCCCGAGGTAGTCGCCGAAGGTCCAGTAGCCGAGGTTATGGGCGCTGCGCTGACCGGCCCGGGCGAAGGCGGAGACCTCGTAGCGCTCCAGCCCCGCCGCCGCCAGCCGCTGGCGGCACGCTGCCTCCATCGCCAGCAGGGTCTCCTCCCCGGGCAAACCCGGCGGCGGGCGGCGCCCAAAGGGTGTGTCGGGCTCGATGGTCAGCTGGTAGTGACTGAGGTGATCCACCCCCAGCTCGATAGCCGCGGCCACGTCGGCCTCGGCACCGGCGACCTCCTGCCCGGGCAGGCCGTACATGAGGTCGACGTTGACGCCCGTGAAACCGGCGGTGCGCGCCTCGGCGACTGCCTCGCGCGCGGCGGCGGCGTCGTGGATCCGCCCCAGGCGGGCCAAGAGCGTGTCATCCAGGCTCTGCACGCCGAGCGACAGACGCGTCACCCCGGCGCCACGGAAGCCGCGCAACCGGGCGGTTTCGCTGGCCCCGGGATTGGCCTCCAGGGTGATCTCGGCCCCCGGCTCGAGACCGAGGACAGCGTCCAGATCGCCAAGCAGCTCACCGATCACCGCCGGCGGGAAGAGACTCGGCGTGCCCCCGCCGATGAACACACTGCACACGCGGCGGCCCAGCGCCGCCGGGGCCTGGCGGCGCAGCTCCCGGGCCAGGGCCGCCTGATAGGCCCAGGCCGGCAACTCACCGCGCAGGGCGTGAGCGTTGAAGTCACAATAGCCGCAGCGCTGCAGACACCAGGGCAGGTGCATGTAGACCGCCAGCGGCGGCAGCGCCCCACCGGCCCCGGTACTCATCGCCGGAACCGACTCATCCGGCCATCTCTGCGGCCAGGCCCTGGAGCAGCCCACGCAGCGCCTGCCCGCGGTGGCTGCGGGCATCCTTCTCCGGGGCATCGAGCTCGGCGGCGGTGCGGCCGAGCTCCGGGTCCTCGAAGATCGGATCGTAACCGAAGCCGTGCTGACCGCGCGGGGTCTCGACGATCTGCCCCGTCCAGCTGCCGTGGGCGATCACCGGCGCCGGATCGGCGCCATGGCGCAGATAAACCATGACGCAGTGGAAGGTGCCGCGGCGATCCCCATGGCCGCGCTCACGCAGCTCGGCAAGCAGTCGCTCGATGTTGGCGGCATCCCCGGCGTCGCTGCCGGCGTAACGCGCCGAGTAGATGCCGGGCTCGCCGCCGAGCGCCGGCACGGCGAGCCCGGAGTCGTCGGCGATCGCCGGCAGGCCGCTTTGCTCGGCGCAGTGACGCGCCTTAAGCAGGGCGTTCTCGACGAACGTCAGCCCGGTCTCCGCCGGGGAGTCGATACCCAGATGCCCCTGACTGACCACCTCCGCGCGGTAGTCCTCGAGCATGCGCGTCATCTCGGCAAGTTTGCCGGCGTTGCCGGTAGCCAGCACGATCCTCATCCGGCTAATGCCTCCCGTTGATGCTGCAACAGCTCGCCGACGCCCTGCTCGGCCAGGGTCAACATGCGCTCGAGCTCGACACGTCGGAAGGCGTGCCCCTCGGCGGTGCCCTGCAGCTCGATGAAGGCGCCGGCATCGTTCATGACGACATTCATGTCCGTCTCGGCGTCACTGTCCTCGGCGTAGTCCAGATCGAGCACCGGCTCGCCGCGATAGACCCCCACCGAGACCGACGCCACCTGGCCATGGATAGGCGAGGCGGACAGCGCGCGCTGGCGCACCAGCCCTTCGAGGGCATCGGTAAGGGCCACGAAGGCGCCGGTGATCGCTGCCGTCCGCGTCCCGCCGTCGGCCTGCAGCACATCGCAGTCGACCACGACGCTGCGTTCACCCAAGGCCTCCAGGTCCACGGCGGCGCGCAGCGAGCGGCCGATCAGGCGCTGAATCTCGACGGTCCGGCCCTGCTGCTTGCCACGGGCGGCCTCGCGATCCGAGCGGGTGTGGGTCGAGCGTGGCAGCATGCCGTATTCGGCGGTGACCCAGCCGCGCCCCTGCCCGCGCAGCCAGGGCGGCACCCGGGTCTCGACGCTGGCCGTGCACAGCACGCGGGTATCGCCGAAGCCGATCAGCACCGACCCCTCGGCGTGCTTGGTGAACTGGCGCTGGATGGAGATCGGGCGAAGCTCATCGGCCCGTCGACCGCTTGGGCGCATGGCACCTCCTGAACTGGGGGGCGGCTTGTCTACCGCCCCGGATAGAGGGGATGGACGTGGTTGCCCGGGTATTGGATTATACAGGTTGGGGTTTCTACGGCGCCGCGCCCGCAACGCCAGGGCGGCGGACACCGCACCGGCACGGGACGGCCGGGGAGGCGCGCGCCCGCACCCGCAACCCGAGGAGCGTCCATGCGCACCAATAAGCCCGTCACGCAGCGCAGGGTGGCCGTCCCCCGCGGTGCCATCATCCTCTCGACCACCGACCCCAAGGGCCGCATCACCTACGTCAACGAGACCTTTGAGCAGATCAGCGGCTACCACCGCGAGGAACTCATCGGGCAGCCGCACAATGTCATCCGCCACCCGGACATGCCGCGCACTGCATTCTACGAGATGTGGTCGGCGCTGCAATCGGGTCGTTCGTGGATGGGCCTGGTCAAGAACCGCTGCAAGAACGGGGATCATTACTGGGTCCACGCCTACGCGACCCCGGTGCTCGATGCCCAGGGCGAGATCGTCGAGATCCAGTCGGTGCGCACCGCCCCACCCCTGGAGGCCGCGGTGGAGCGGGCGGAGGCCACCTATGCACGGGTGCGCGCCAGCGAACCGGACAAGGGGGAAGTCACCCCAGTACCGCGCCCGACCCGGCGCTTCGGGCTGCGCGAACGACTCCTCGCTCTGCTCTTGCCGGGCCCGCTGGCGGCGGTGGCGGCGAGCGCCGCCGGCCTCGGAACGAGCGCCCTGGCCCTGGCAACACTCGCTGTTACGGCAGCGGCGATGAGCGGGGCGGTCTACCTCTGGCGCCCGCTGGGGGCGGCGACCGAGCAGGCGCGGCAGCTGGTGGACGATCCGCTGGCCGAACGGCTCTACACCAACCGCCAGGACGAGGCCGGGCGCCTGGGCCTGGCCATGCTGCAGCTGCGCACCGAGATGACCGCCGTCCCGAGGCGCCTGGCCAGCGTAACCGATCACCTGCAGGCGGTGCGCCACGAGGCGGGTGAGGCCATCGGCGAGGCGCGCAGCCAGGCCCAGCGGCAGACCGCCGAGACCCAGCAGGTGGCGACGGCCATGGAGGAGATGTCGCAGAGCGTCCAGGAGGTGGCGCGCAATGCCTCCATGGGCGCGGAGACCAGCGAGCAGGCGCAGACCCAGACCCGCCACGGCATGCAGACGGTCCAGCAGAGCGCCGATGCGGTGCGTGAGCTGGTCGAGCGGGTGCGCAGCTCCTCACAGACCACCCACCAACTGGCCCAGGAGACCGATCGCATCGGCGCAGCCCTGGACCTGATCCAGCAGATCACCGAGCAGACCAACCTGCTGGCGCTCAACGCCGCCATCGAGGCGGCGCGCGCCGGCGAAGTCGGCCGCGGCTTCTCGGTGGTGGCCGAAGAGGTGCGGGTCCTGGCCGACCGCACCTCCTCCTCGACCCAGGAGATCAAGTGGATCATCGACTCGCTGCAGGAGGGCACCCAGCGGGCCGTAGCCGCCATGGACGAGAGCAGCGAGCGCGCCGAGCACACCCTGACCCTCTCCGACGAGGCGCGCGGGGCGTTGGAGGCGATCAACCAGGCGGTCTCCTCGATGCAGGAGATGAGCATGCAGATCGCCAGCGCCACCGAGGAGCAGAGCGCCACCGCCGAGGAGGTCAACCGCAACATCAGCAACATCGACCGCCTGGCTCAGCAGGTCCAGCGGCATACCGAGCACGCGGGCGAACGGATGGAGCTGCTGACCGGTGAGATCGACCACGCGGCGCGGCTGGTGCACCGCTTCGCCGGCCAGAAGTAGGGGCACCCGGCCCTGGCATGGGCACCGCCCAAGCCAGTAGCATTTGGGGGTTACCCCCCTCGGCCGGAGATTGCACCGTTGATCCACAGCATGACCGCCTTCGAGCGCCGCGAGACCCAGGGCGACTGGGGTGGGCGGGAGGGCCGCCTGATCTGGGAGCTGCGCTCAGTCAACCACCGTTACCTGGAGGTTCACCCGCGCCTGCCCGATGAACTGCGCGCCATCGAGCCCCAGGTGCGGGAGCGGGCGCGGCAGCGATTGGGCCGCGGCAAGCTGGAGTGCACCTTGCGCTTCAGCCTTGAGGCGCGCGGGCAAGGCGACCTCGACGTGGACTGGGACCGGGTGGAGCAGTTGGCGGGGATCGCCGCGGAGATCGGCCGGCGGTTCGGCGACGCGGCGCAGCCGGCCACCACGGCCGAGATCCTGCGCTTCCCCGGCGTGCTTGGCGAGTCGGCTATGGACCTGGGTCCGGTGCGCGAGGCCGCCGTGGCGCTGCTCGACGACGCCTTGGAAGGGCTGCGCGAGACCCGCGGGCGCGAAGGGGCGCAACTGGCCGCTCACATCCGTGCCCGCGCGGAAGGTGCGCGAGAGATCGTCGCCGACCTGGCCGGCCAACGCTCGACGATCAATGCGCGCATCCGCGAACGGCTCACCGCGCGGCTTGCCGAGCTCCCCGAACCCGCCGACCCGGGGCGCCTGGAGCAGGAGCTGGCCTACATCGCCCAGCGCCAGGATATCGATGAGGAGCTGGAGCGCCTCGGCACCCACCTGCAGGAGGTCCTGCGCCTGCTGGAGGCCCGGGAGCCGGTAGGCCGGCGACTCGACTTCCTGATGCAGGAACTCAACCGGGAGGCGAACACCATCGCCTCGAAGTCAGGCCACGTGGCGAGCAGCAACGCCGCCCTGGACCTCAAGGTGCTGATCGAACAGATGCGCGAGCAGGTGCAGAATGTCGAGTGACCCCACGCCCCCCCGCGGCACGCTTTTCATCATCTCGGCCCCCTCCGGCGCCGGCAAGACCAGCCTGGTGCGGGCCCTGCTCGAGCAGGTCGACGGCCTGGAGCTTTCGGTCTCCAGCACCACCCGCGCCCCGCGTCCGGGTGAGCGTGAAGGGGTGGATTACCACTTCCTCGACGAGGCGACCTTCCTGCAACGCGTGGAGGCGGGTCGGTTCCTGGAGTACGCGCGGGTCTTCGACAACCTCTACGGCACCTCCCAGGACGCCGTCGAGGCTCGCCTGGACACGGGCGCGGACGTGATCCTCGAGATCGACTGGCAGGGGGCACAGCAGGTGCGCAATGTGCTGCCAGAGGCGGTCTCGGTGTTCATCCTGCCGCCCTCGCGCGACGAGCTGCGCCGGCGTCTGAGCGAGCGCGGACAGGACAGCGCCGAGGTGATCGAGCGCCGCCTGTCCGAGGCGGTGGATGAGATCGCCCACTACCCGGAGTACGACTATCTGGTGATCAACGATACGTTCAGCCGCGCCCTGGACGAGCTACGCACCCTGGTGGAGGCGCAACGACTGACCTGCCGACGGCAGCAGTGCGTCCACGCCGAACGGCTGCAAGGGCTCCTGGCCCGTTAAGGAGGGGCGACCGCTGCGCCGGAGGGACGCGCAGCGGTCGGGTACGCACCGGGCTAACCTCGCTCGGCCCGCAGGCGCACGACAATATCCACGCCGGCGATCCGCTTGCCCTCGGGCACCTCGACCTTGCGCCGGACTTCCTGCTCGTCCACCTCCAGGTGGACATCCTCGATCTGCCCACTGTCCTCATCGTAGAGGTGGTGGTGCGCCTGCGTCTTGGTGTCGAAGTACGACTTGCCGGAGTGCACGATCACCTCGCGCAGCAGGCCGGCGTCCTTGAACTGGTTCAAGGTATTGTAGACGGTGGCCAGCGAGACCTTGACGCCGTGGGCGGTGGCCTCTTCGTAGAGGGACTCGGCGGTCACGTGGCGGTCCTCGCCAGCGAACAGCAGACCGGCCAGAGCCAGCCGCTGCTGGGTCGGGCGCAGCCCCACCGAACGCAGATAGCCGGCACCCTGCTCCTCGCTGAGGATCGGATTGTCTCGGGTTTCGGTCATGTCGGTTCCTTGTCAGCGGGCGCCAGTGCGCAAAAACACAGAATTAGTCTAATCCAAATTCGGTGACCGGCTCAAGCTGCCCGCCGTCTTCCCAACTGCGACGAAAACGTCGAGACTAGGCGCCCATGGAC
>PULM01000027.1 GCA_003552345.1 Ectothiorhodospiraceae bacterium | reverse complement strand
GACTTCCAGGACGAGACCCTGGCCGACATGCAGCGGGGGCTGTTCTTCGCCCTGGGGCTGATCTACCTGATCCTGGCTTGGGTCTTCGCCTCCTACGGCTGGCCGCTGCTGGTGATGTCGGTGATCCCCTTCGGGTTGGTCGGTGCGCTGCTCGGCCACTGGCTGATGGGGCTCGACCTGACCCTGCTCTCGCTCTTCGGCCTCTTCGGTCTGACCGGCATCACCGTGAACAACGCGATCATCCTGACCCTCTTCTACAAGCAGATCCGCGATGACGGCACACCGGTGGTCGAGGCCCTGGCCGAGGCCTCCTGCCAGCGCCTGCGGGCGATGATCCTGACCTCTCTGACCACCATCGGCGGGCTGCTGCCGCTGCTCGCCGAGCAGTCGGTGCAGGCGCAGTTCCTCATCCCCATGGCCGCGGCCATCGCCTTCGGCCTGGCCGGGGCGACCGGGATCGTGCTGTTCCTGATGCCGGCGCTGCTGCGCATCTACGAGGATGCGGTTGCCGGGGTGACGCGGTGGCGGTACGGTACAACGCCATGAGCGAGCAAGCGGACCACACCCGGCGCTTTGGCGCGCTGATCATCGGCGATGAGCTGCTCACCGGCCGGCGCCGTGACCGCCACATGGAGGCGGTCATCGAGCGCCTGGACGCCCGCGGGCTGGAGCTCTCCTGGGCGCGGCTCATCGGCGATGACCCGCAGCTGCTGACCCGCACCCTGGCCGAGACCTTCGCCGGGGGCGATGTCGTCTTCAGCTTCGGCGGCATCGGCGCCACCCCCGACGATCGCACCCGGCAGTGCTGCGCCGAGGTGGTCGGGCGCCCCCTGGAGCGCCACCCGGAGGCCGAGGTGGCCATGCGCGAGCAGTTCGGTGATGAGACCACCGAGCAGCGTCTGCGCATGGTCGAGTTCCCCGCCGGCTCGCAGATGATTCCCAACCCGGTCAACCGTGTGGCGGGTTTCTCCTGGGGCGATCACCACTTCGTCCCCGGATTCCCGCGCATGGCCTGGCCGATGATCGAGTGGGTGCTCGACACCCACTACGCCCACCTGCAGGAGCCGGGGCGCACGCTGCAGCGCGCGGTGCGCGTCCCCGGGGCGCGGGAGGGGGCGATGATCCCGCTCCTTGAGCGCTTCACCGCCGCCTACCCGGACCTGCGAATCTCCTGCCTGCCCGGCGGCGAGCGCGAGCGCGGCTTCGAGGTCGAACTCGGCGTGCGCGGTCCGGCACCGCGGGCCACCGAGGCGCTTGAAGCGCTCACCCGCGAGCTGGAGGCCGCCGGCTACGGCTGGGAGCCGGTGACCGGCGCAACTCCCGGCGCCGGTCACGGTCCAACCCCCTAACGCCCTGCAGCACCCATCGAGGTCTTGAGCCCATGTCGGATTCCTCCGTCATCGAGCCGTCCACCCGCTATTTCCGTCCCGAGGCGTTCACCGCCGACGAGACGCTGACCGCCGATGAGCGCGAGGCCCTGCGTCAGCGCATCCGAGAGCTCCTGCGCGAGCGCGATGCGGTGCTCGTCGCCCACTACTACACCGATGCTGAACTGCAGCGGCTGGCCGATGAGACCGGCGGCTGTGTTGCCGACTCCCTGGAGATGGCCCGCTTCGGCGCCGAGCACCCGGCCTCTATGCTGGCGGTCGCCGGCGTGCGTTTTATGGGCGAGACGGCCAAGATCCTCACCCCGGATAAGCGGGTGGTGATGCCCGATCTCGAGGCCACCTGCTCGCTGGATGTCGGCTGCCCGGCGGACGAGTTCGCGGCGTTCTGTGATCAGCACCCGGATCGCACCGTGGTGGTCTACGCCAACACCTCGGCGGCGGTGAAGGCTCGCGCCGACTGGGTGGTGACCTCGAGCATCGCCGTGGACGTGGTGGCCCACCTGCATGAGCGCGGTGAGAAGATCCTCTGGGCACCGGATAAGTACCTGGGCGACTACGTGCAGCGTCAGACCGGCGCGGACATGCTGCTCTGGGACGGCAGCTGCATCGTCCACGAGGAGTTTCGCGGCCTGGAGCTCGCCGACCTGCGCCGGGAACACCCCGGGGCGCGGGTGCTGGTCCACCCGGAGTCACCGGCGGCGGTGGTCGAGCAGGCCGACGTGGTCGGTTCCACCTCGCAGCTGATCCGGGCCGTCACCGAGATGGAGGCCGAGACCTTCATCGTGGCCACCGACGCCGGGATCTTCCACAAGATGCACGAGGCCGCCCCGGGCAAGACCCTGATCGAGGCGCCCACCGCCGGGCGCAGTGCCACCTGCCGCTCCTGCGCCCACTGCCCGTGGATGGCCATGAACGGGCTGCGCAGCCTGGCGGCGGCGCTGGAGGCCGGTGAGCCGCAGGTCACGGTGGATCCTGAGGTGGCGGTCGGGGCGCGGCGGTCGCTCGATCGCATGCTCGGCTTCGCCGCCGAGCGGGCGCAGCAGGTCCTCGGCACCGGCGACGCCTGACCGGGCGGCGCCTCACCCGGCGGTGTCGCTGGCGGCCGCGCGCCGCTCGGCGATACGCCGCTGCAGCTCCCCGTGGCGGATCTCGTCCACCGGGAAGTCCCACATCAAGGCCATCGCCGTGAGCTTGAGCGCGGCCGGGGCGATCCCTGCCACCAGCAGCAGGGTGCAGACCTCGCCGGTGCCGGGGTTCGCGGTCGGCGGTGCCAGGGCCATGGTGAGCAGGGCTGCAGCGCCGCCGAGCAGCAGGCCGAGGCGGCCGGCCAGCGACCAGATGGCAAAGTGCAGTCCGGCCCGCGGGGCGCCGGTGTGGGCGGCCTCGACATCGGGTATATCGGCCTGGATGGCGGCGGCCAGCGCCCAGTCGAGCCCGCCGGTGAGCCCGAGCAGGGCGGCGAGGATAAGCAGCGGCAGGGTGTGGCCGGGGCCGAGCAGCGGGATCCAGATCAGCACGGCGGCGGCCAGGATCAGGGCGGCACACCAGATCGCGTGCTTGCTATAGCGCATGGCCAGTGCCGCGCCCAGGGGCAGGCCGGCGAGGGCGGCGAGCAGGTAGCCGGCCACGGCCAGCGGGGCGGCGCTGGCGTCACCCACGATCCCCCCGGCGATGGGCAGCAGCAGTGCGGCAGGCAGGGGGTTGGCGGCGACGGTGAGGCCGTGGGCGCCGAGCAGCCGCCGCCAGGCGCGCAGCCCGCCCAGCCGCCGGGCGATTACCCCCGGCCCGCCCGGTGGGGCGGCGGGCTGGCGATCGGGCAGGGCCAGGATGGCCACGGCCGCCAGGGCGGTGACCCCCGCGAGCAGCAGATAGAGCCCGGTAAGCGCTTCGATGCGCGCCGCTCCCAGTTCCACTGCGAACAGTGGAGTCCCCAGCCCCAGGCCGATGCCGATCAGCGTGGCCAGCTGCGCTGCGGTGAACAGCCGGGTGCGGTCGTGGTAGCCGGCGGCCAGCTCGGCGGCCCAGGCCAGGTGGCTGATGCGCATCAGCACCCAGCCCACGTTGGTCAGCGCACCGCCCCCAAGCAGCACCAGCAGCCCGGTGCCCGGTTTGAGCAGCAGCAGCGGTGCCAGCCCCGCCAGGGTCAGCCCGGCACCCAGCCACCAGCCCATGCGTCGGCGCGATCTCACCGCCGTGGTGTCGCCCCAGGCGCCGGCGAGAAGCACCGCCACCGCGTCGAGCAGGCGCAGCCCGATGAGCACGGCGATCACCGCCACCGCGGCCACCTCCGGTGCCTCGAGCCGCTGTGGTGCAATCTGCAGGAAGAACGGCGGTACGCTCACGGCCAGGGGCAGGGCCGCCAGGGCGTAGGCGAACATCGCCAGTGAAGAGGGGGGCGCGCTGCTGCGGGGTGTGGGCTCGCTCATGGCGATACGCTACGATGCCCGCCGCCGGTGCGCCAGCCACTGCGCCGGAACGTCGCGAGCCTGCCACCGAGGAGCCTGCCGTCGTGGAGACCCCCACCGCGGACGATCGCCACCTGGCCGTCCTCCACCAGGACGAGCGGCTGGTTGCCGTCTACAAGCCCGCCGGGCTGCTCGTCCACCGCAGCAACATCGACCGCGACCGGGATGTGGTCCTGCAGCGCGTCCGCGATCAGCTCGGCGGCCACTGGGTCTACCCGGTCCACCGGCTCGATCGTGCCACCGCCGGGTTGCTGGTCTTCGGCCTCGATCCCGACGCCGCATCGGTACTCGCCGCCGCCTTCCGCGAGCAGCGTGTGGGCAAGCGGTATCAGGCGGTGGTGCGCGGCTGGGTGGAGGGGGCCGGGCGTGTGGATCGCCCGTTGGGCGCGGGTCGTCGCGGCGAGGGGGGCGCCCCGCAGCCGGCGGTGACCGACTACCGGCCGCTGGCCTGGACGGAGCTGCCGATCCCGGTCTCGCGCTACGACACGGCCCGTTACACGCGCCTGGAGCTGCAGCCGCAGACCGGCCGGCAGCACCAGCTGCGCCGGCACATGAAGGCGATCAGCCACCCGATCATCGGCGATACCACCCATGGCGACGGCGCCAACAACCGGCTCTTCCGTGAGCACCTGGCGGCCCGCCGGCTGCTGCTCGTCGCCACCGGACTCACCGTCCCCCACCCCGCGGACGGGCGGCCGGTGCGCCTGGCCACCGAGCCCGATGCTGAGCTCCAGGGTATCCTCCAGCGGGCGGGGCTCGGCGCCGATGGGGCCGCCCCCGCTTAGGGATCGGTGAGCTTGCGACGCAGGTAGTCCCGGCAGCCCGCCGGGGTGGCCAGGCGGTAGCCGTGGGCACCGGGGATCGACACCCCGGCCGTGCGCTCCAGCGCCGCCTGGAAGCGCAGGAAGTCCACCGAGTCGATCCCCAGTTGGGCGTGCAGGCTGCGTTCAGCGTCCAGTCGGTGCAGATCCGCCTCCGGCGCGATCTCCGTCAGCGCCTCCTGCAGGGGCCGCTCGATGCGCGCCTCGGTCTCCTCCGCCACTGCCGACTCCTTCACCGTCTCTGCCCGGATGCCTGGCGGCTCCGGCGATCGTGCCGCCGGCTGGCCTCCCTCGTGCCGGGACCGCTAGACTGGCGCTTGGTGCAGTGCAGCGCCGACCAGGATCCCGAGCCCGATGACCGTACGCAATCTCGAGAGCCTCTTCCAGCCCCGTTCCGTCGCCCTGATCGGCGAGGCCAGTGACACCGACCGGCGCATCCTGCGCAACCTGCTCAGCGAGCCCTTCCAGGGCCCGGTCATGCCGGTGATGACCGGCATCGACTCCATGGGCGGGGTGCCGGTCTTCCCGGGGATCGAGGCGCTGCCCGCGGTGCCGGATCTGGCCATCATCACCCGGCCCCTGGAAGCCGTGCCGGAGCTGATCACCGCCCTCGGCGAGGTTGGAACCCGGGGCGTGGTGATCACCCGCGCCGTGCCGCGGCACTACTCGCGCGAGCAGCGCGAGGCGCTGGAGCGCAACATCCTCGAGGCGGCACGTCCCTACCTGGTGCGCGTCGCCGGGCCGGGGAGCAGCTGCATCAGCGTCCCCCACCGCGGCCTGCACGCCTGTTCGCTGCCCATCACCCTGGCCAGCGGCAAGGCGGCCCTGGTCACCAAATCCTCGGCCATGGCCGGGGCCGCCCTGCGCTGGTGCCGTGAGAACGACTCCGGGCTGTCGCACATCATTCACATCGGTGCTGCCACCGACGTCGATCTGGGTGACAGCTTCGACTACCTGGCCACTGACCACCGGGCCCGGGCGGTGATCGTCTACATCGAGCGCGTGCGCCGGGCGCGCAAGTTCATGTCGGCGCTGCGCCGGCTGGCGCGCATGAAGCCGGTGATCCTGCTCAAGCCGCCGCGGGTGGGCGAGGAGGAGATCGACGACTTCGTCTACGACGCCGCCTTCCGCCGGGCCGGTGTGGTGCGGGTGGACGACCTGGAGGAGCTGTTCAGCGCCGTCGAGATCCTCGACAGCAGCCGCGTGCCCGGGCGCGACGGGCCGCTGGCGATCGTCGGCAACAGCCGCAGCATGGGGCTGTTGGCCAGCAACGCCCTGCGCCGGCACGACAGCAGCCCCCAGGCGCTCTCCCCGGAGAGCAATGAGGCGCTCCAGGAGCTGGCCCGGCGCAACGCCAGCAGCCAAAACCCGCTGGATCTGGGCGTTGAGGCCGACGCCGACGCCTACGATCGCGCCCTGGAGATCCTCGGCAAGGACCGGCGCATCAGCGGCATCCTGGTCCTCAAGGCGCCGGGTGCCAGCGACGACGGCGAGGCGGTGGCCGAGGTGGTGGCCCGCCACGCCAAGCGCCTGCGCAAGCCGGTGCTCGCTGCCTGGGATCCCTCCGCCGGCGAGGCCGGCATGCGCCGGCTGGCTGCGGCGGTGCCGGTCTTCGCCTACCCCGAGGAGGCGGTGCGCGCCTACAGCCGGCTGCTCCAGTACCGGCGCAGCCAGACCCTGCTGATGCAAACGCCGCCGTCGCTGCCCGAGGACTTCACCCCGGACTACGAGCAGGCGCGGCTGATCCTCTCGGCGGCCCTGACCGCCGGACGCGATCAGCTCAACGAGTACCAGACGGCGCGGCTGCTGCGCGCCTACTGCATCCCCAGCGTCGATACCCGGCGCGCCAACGACCCCGAGGAGGCCGCCGCCGTGGCTGCTGAACTGGGCCAGCCGGTGGCGCTGAAACTGATGTCGCCGGAGGTGCAGCTCAAGTCCCAGGCCGGCGGCGTGGCCCTGGACCTGGACGGTCCCGAGGCGGTGCGCGCCGAGGCCGAGGCGATGCTGGCACGCCTGCACGAGCTGCGCGGCGACAGCGTCGCCGTGGACGGCTTCGCGGTGCAGCCGATGACCCGGCGCGATGGCGCCTTCGAGCTCACCCTGGGTGTGCGCCCGGGCGGGCCTTTCGGTCCGGTGCTCTACTTCGGCCACGGCGGCACCGAGACCGAGGCCATCGCCGACTGGGCCTGCGGGCTGCCGCCGCTGAACATGCACCTGGCCCGCGAGATCATGCAGCGCACCCGGATCTACGGCCTGCTGGTCGATAGCGGTCTGCGCAAGCCGGATCTCGACGCCGTGGCGCTGAGCCTGGTCAAGCTCTCGCAGCTGGTCATCGACTTCGGCGCCGTGCAGTCGCTGGATATCAACCCGCTGTGGGCCACCGGCCGCGGCGTGCTGGCGCTGGACGCCGGGGTCCGGATCGAGCCCCAGCGCGGCGCCCCCGCCGAGTCGCTATCCATCCGCCCCTATCCCCAGGAGCTCAGCGAGCGCATCGAACTTCCCGACGGCCAGCGCCTGAATCTGCGCCCGGTGTTGCCCGAGGACGCCCCGCAGCTCAACGCCATGGTCGAGCGCACCCCGCCGGAGCAGGTGCGCATGCGCTTTTTCCAGGCGCTGAAGAGCCTGCCCCAGGAAATGGCTGCGCGGCTGACGCAGATCGACTTCGACCGCGAGATGGCGCTGGTCATCACCCGCGACGGCATCCCCGGCCGGGCGCCGCTGCTGGGCATGGTGCACATCAGTGCCGACCCGGATCTGGAGCAGGCCGAGTACGACATCATGCTCGACCCCTCGGTGGCCGGCATGGGATTGGGCCCGATGCTCATGCACCGGATCGTCGACTACGCCCGGCGCCGTGGCATCCGCGAGATCTACGGCGAGGTCCTGCGCGAGAACGAGCCGATGCTCAAGATCAATCAGGCCATGGGTTTTCGCATCGAGCCGAGCAGCGACGACCCCGGGCTGATGCACGTCACCCTGCGCCTGGATGCCGAGGCGGCGTGACAAAGATATGCTCGATCCGTAATGTATCCCGGCACGCGGTGATCGCCCCCAGCTAAAGGAGCCACGCATGAGTCAGGAAGAGCACGCCCGGGTCAGTCTGGCCCACCTGCCGTTGCCGCTGTTCGCCGCCACCATGGG
>PULM01000059.1 GCA_003552345.1 Ectothiorhodospiraceae bacterium | reverse complement strand
GCCGGGTTGGAGTTGACCAGGATGACCCGGTAGCCCTCCTCGCGCAGCGCCTTGCACGCCTGCGCCCCGGAGTAGTCGAACTCGCACGCCTGGCCGATGACGATGGGGCCGGCGCCGATGATCAGGATCGATTGGATGTCAGTTCTTTTCGGCATGATTCCAGAGTGCTCGGGGTCCAGTGGTCGGCGGTCGGCTGGGACGGCGCTGCGCGGCGCTCACCCCTGCTCCATCAGGGCGACGAAACGCTCGAACAGCGGGCGCATGTCGTGAGGCCCGGGGCTCGCCTCCGGGTGCCCCTGGAAGCTGAACGCGGGCAGGTCCGTGCGCCGGATGCCCTGCAGCGAGCCGTCGAACAGCGAGCGGTGCGTCGCCTCCAGGTGCTCGGGCAGGCTCGCCTCGTCCACCGCGAAGCCGTGGTTCTGGCTGGAGATCAGCACCTGGCCCGAGGCCAGGTCGATCACCGGATGGTTGGCGCCGTGGTGGCCGAACTTCATCTTCTCGGTCCGAGCCCCGCTGGCCAGCCCCAGCAGCTGGTGGCCGAGGCAGATGCCGAAAGTGGGAATGCGGTGCTCCTCGAGCAGTTCGCGGATGGTCGCCACCGCGTACGCCATAGGCTCCGGGTCCCCCGGGCCGTTGGAGAAGAACAGCCCGTCCGGGGCCAGCTTGAGGACATCGGCGGCGGACGTGCGCGCCGGCACCACAGTGACCCGGCAGTCGGCGTCGACCAGCAGGCGCAGGATCTGCTGCTTGACCCCGTAGTCGAAGGCGACCACGTGGTAGCGCCCGGCCCCGGTGCCCTCGGCGGCGTCGGCGCAGCCGTCGTCCAGGCTCCAGGTGCCGCGCTGCCAGGCGTTGCGGGTCTTGGTGCCGGCCTCCCCGGCCAGGTCCCGGCCGCTCATGCCGCCATAGCCCTGGGCCTGGGCCAGCGCCCACGCCTCGTCCAGCGACTCGCCGGCGACCAGGCAGCCGCCCTGGGCGCCGCCCTCGCGCAGGCGGCGGGTCAGCTTGCGGGTGTCGATCCCGGCGATCGCCACCACCCCCTGATCACGCAGCCAGGCCGTCAGCCCCTGTTCGCTACGCCAGTTGCTGGCCCGCGGCGGCACGTCACGCACCACCAGGCCACCCAACCGGGCCCGGTCGTCCTCGCGATCAACGCCGTTGATGCCGGTGTTGCCGATGTGCGGATAGGTCAGGGTGACGATCTGACCGGCGTAGGAAGGGTCGGTGGCGATCTCCTGGTAACCGGTCATGGCGGTGTTGAAGACCACCTCGCCGGTGACGGCCCCATCGGCGCCCACCGCCTCGCCGTGGAAAACCGTACCGTCCTGGAGGACGAGCAGTGCTGGCCGGGTCAACGCAGCCTCCCCTGTCTGGAGCTAAACGGCCCGCCCGGGCTGGCCTCGGGCGGGATGCGCGCATGCAAAAAACGGGAGGGTTCACCCCTCCCGTCCGTGGAATCGCCAAACCGCGCCCTCCGGCGCGTAGACGACGACATTCTACCGTTGCCGGCGGCGCTCTGTCACGGCTGCCCGCGCGCGCGCTCGGCCGGCCGGGCCCGGTCCGCGCGGCCCTACAAAAACCCCGACACAGCGCCTATCATGACCGGTTTCCCGTTGGCACCGAGGAAACCCGTTGACCGCCCTAGCCGTCTCTGACCTGACCAAGACCTACGCCGGGGGCCAGATCGCCCTGCACGGCGTCAACCTCACCGTGGACGCCGGCGCCTTCTTCGGCCTGCTCGGCCCCAACGGCGCGGGGAAATCGACCCTGATCGGGATCGTCTCCACGCTGGTCAAAAAGAGCGGCGGGGCGGTACGCGTCTTCGGCCACGACCTGGACCGCGATCCGTGGGCGGTAAAATCCTCCATCGGCCTGGTCCCGCAGGAGTTCAACTTCAACACCTTCGAGACCGTCGAGCAGATCGTGGTCAACCAGGCCGGCTACTACGGCATTCCGCGCGGCCTGGCCCGTCAACGCGCCGAGCACTATCTGCACAGCCTCGGCCTGTGGGAGCGGCGGGATACCGTCTCACGCACGCTCTCCGGCGGCATGAAGCGTCGGCTGATGATCGCCCGGGCGCTGATGCACGAGCCGCGCCTGCTGATCCTCGATGAACCCACCGCCGGCGTGGACATCGAGCTCCGCCGCTCGATGTGGGATTTCCTGCGCCACATCAACGATCAGGGCACCACCATCATCCTCACCACGCACTACCTCGAGGAGGCGGAGAGCCTCTGCAAGGACATCGCCATCATCGACGATGGGCGGATCATCGAGAACACCGACGTCAAGAGCCTGCTCCAGCGTCTGTCGACCCACGCCTTCCTGCTCGACGTCGACCGCATCCCGCAGCCGCTGCCACAGCTCAATGACTTCGCCCTGCGCCAGGTGGATGACTGCGTGCTTGAGGCGGAGGTCCCACGTGGCCGCGCCCTCACCGACCTGTTCGCCGCCCTGTCCGAACACGGCATCACCGTGACCAGCATGCGCAACAAGTCGAACCGTCTCGAGGAGCTCTTCCTGCGCCTGGTGGAGAGCAACGATTCCGCGCCGGTGGCAACCGGCGGCACCGACCGACAGGAGGTCACGCCGTGAGTCGGTCTCCGCGCTCGCAGGCCCATGGCTACGGCAGCCAGGGCACCCCGTCCCGCACCCGTGCGGCGCTGGTCTCGCTACAGACGATCGTCTATAAGGAGACGCACCGCTACCTGCGCATCTGGATCCAGACGCTGGTCCCGCCGGCGATCACCATGACCCTCTATTTCGTGATCTTCGGCGCGCTGATCGGCGAGCGGGTCGGCGAGATGGACGGGTATCGTTACATGGAGTACATCGCCCCCGGCATCATCATGCTGGCGGTGATCACCAACTCCTACAACAACGTGGTCTCGTCGTTTTTCGGCGCCAAGTTCCAGCGCCACATCGAGGAGATGCTGGTCTCGCCGACCCCCAACATCGTCATCCTGCTCGGCTACGTAGCCGGCGGCGTCGGGCGCGGGCTGTTCACGGGCGCCATCGTCACCGCCGTGGCGCTGATGTTCACCTCGCTGCCCGTGCACAACTGGGCCATCACGCTGTCGGTGGTGGTGCTCACCGCGGTGCTCTTCTCCATCGGCGGCTTCATCAACGCCATCTATGCGCGCAAGTTCGATGACATCGCCATCATCCCCACCTTCGTGCTGACCCCGCTGACCTATCTCGGCGGCGTCTTCTACTCAATCTCGCTGTTGCCGGAATTTTGGCAGGGTGTTTCGCTGGCCAACCCGATCCTCTACATGGTCAACGCCTTCCGCTACGGCATCCTCGGCTCGGCCGACGTCCACATCGCTGTCTCTTACGGGATGATGCTCGCCTTCATCGTCGCCTTCGGCGGGTTTGCGCTGTATCTGCTAAACCGGGGGACGGGGCTGCGCTCCTGAGCGCCCGCCCCCGCCCCCCCCAGCACCCGGAGGAGCGCCCATGGACCCGGCCCGCAGCCCGCTGCTGACCGACCTCTATCAGCTGACCATGATCGACAGCTACCTGCAGCGGGGGATGCGTGGGCCGGCCTCGTTTGAGCTGTTCAGCCGCAAGCTGCCGCCGGGGCGGGGGTTCTACATCGCCTCAGGGATCGAGGCGGTGGTCGACTGGCTGACCACGATGCGCTTCAGTGAGGCCGAACTGGCGTGGATCCGCGAGTGCGGGCACTTTCGCGCCGGCTTCGCCGAGGAACTGGCGCAGCTGCGCTTCACCGGGCACGTGGAGGCCGTACCCGACGGCACCATCCTCTTCCCCCAGGAACCGATCCTGCGGGTGACCGCGCCGCTGCCCGAGGCCCAGCTGATCGAGAGCCGGGTGATGAACCTGGTCCACCTGCACAGCCTGCTGACCAGCAAGGCCGCCCGCGCGGTGCTCGCCGCCGACGGGCGCCGCCTGGTCGACTTCGGCATGCGCCGCGCCCACGGCGCCGAGGCGGCCATGGCCGCCGCACGCAGCACCTGGATCGCCGGCTACGCCGGCACCGCCACCTGCCTGGCCGGGGCCCTGTACGAGATCCCAACGGTGGGCACCATGGCCCACTCCTATGTACTCGCCTTCGATCGGGAGATCGATGCCTTCCGCGCCTTCGCCACCGCACACCCGGAGAACGTGGTGCTGCTGATCGACACCTACGACACCGCCGAGGGCGCCGGCAAGGTCGTCGAGCTCGCCCATGAGGGCTACCCCGTCCACGGCGTGCGCATCGACAGTGGCGACCTCGGCGCCGAGGCCCGGCGCGTGCGTCGCATCCTGGATGAGGGCGGTCTGGGGCAGGTGCGCATCCTGGTCAGCGGTGACCTGGATGAGTACGCGGTGGCCCGCCTGCGCGCCGACGGTGCGCCGGTGGACGGATTCGGGCTGGGTACACGGATGGACACCGCCGCCGACCAGCCCCACCTGGACATGGCGTACAAGCTGCAGGAGTACGGCGGGGTGGCCCGGCGCAAGCGTTCGGTGGGCAAGGTGCACTGGCCGGGCCGCAAGCAGGTACGGCGACGCTTCATTGATGGTATGGCCGCCGGAGACACCCTCTGCCTGGCTGATGAAGAACCGGCCGGGGACCCGCTGCTCACCGAGATGATGGACGGTGGTCGGCGCACCCGCGCGGCGGAGAGCACCGCTGTAATCCGCGAGCGGGTGGCCGCGGGGCTTGCCACCCTGCCGAAGGCCTGCCGCGCGCTGGAGGCCGAGCCGGACATCTACCCGGTGGAGGTCTCCAGCCGCCTACGCGACTGCGCTGCGGCCACCGATCGGCAGCGCCACTAGCGCCCCTCCTCACGCATGCCCTCAAGCAGGTCGCTCAGCGCGAAGCCGTAGCGCTCGGCGATGTGCTTGAGCTCGCGCCGCGCCTGGGTGATGTTCTCCCGGCGCCGGCGCTCGATCTCACGCTCTACGTCCTTGCGCAGATCGCGCAGCTGCTCCACCGAGTATCTGGACAGGTCCTCCATCACGCTCCCTTTCGTCCCGACACGCCCTTACGGGTTGAGCAGGAAATGGCACCAGCCGTCGGCCCGCTGCTCATAGCGCTCACGCTGGTGCAGGCGCCCATCACCAGCCGACCAGAGCTCGATGCTGGCCGGGATTATACGGTAACCCGACCAGTGCGGGGGGCGAGGCACCCGCTCCGGGAAGCGTGCCTCCACCTCCTCCAGGCGCGCCTCCAGCTCGTGGCGGCTGGCCAGCGGCTCGGACTGATGCGAGGCCCACGCCCCCAGCTGGCTAAGCCGCTCGCGCTGCGCCCAGTAGTGGTCTGCCTCATGGGCACTGACTGCCGCCACCACGCCGCGGATCCCCACCTGCTCGTAGAGCGGCTGGAAGTGCAGACACAGCGCCGCTCGAGGGTTCTCGGCCAGGTGCTGCCCCTTGCGGCTGGTGCGATTGGTGTAGAAGACCGCGCCGCGCTCGTCGAGCTGCTTGAGCAGGACCGTGCGCGCCGCCGGCCAGCCGTCCTGGCCCACGGTCGCCAGGACACCGGCGGTGGGCTCCGGCAAGTCCGTGGCCCGGGCCCGCTCCAGCACCTGGTGCACCCGGCTCAGCGCCTCCTGATAGATCGTGTCTGAATCCATCCCCGGCTCACTCATTGGGCTCGACCCTCAGCGTCAATCCGTCCTTATTGACCACCCGTACGCGCTGACCGCTGCGCACCGGACGCACCGCCACGGCGTTCCAGCGCTCGCCGGCGTAGCGCACATGCCCCGTCGCATCAAAGTCCTCTTCGGCCACCGCCTCGGCATCGATCAGCTCGTCGGCGCCGCCGAGCTTTGGCCGTCGCCAGGCCCGCGCCGCCATGGTGGCCACGCCGGTGAAGACGATCAGGCTGGCAAGCGTAAACCCGGCGATCAGACCGATGGAGACCTGGAAGGCCTCGAGATCGGTGTCGAAGAGCAGGATCGAGCCGAGCACGAAGGCCACGGCCCCGCCAATGCCCATGATCCCGAAGCTGGGCATGAACGCCTCGGCGATCATGAAGGCGATCCCCAACGCGATCAGCCCCAGCCCGGCATAGGTGATGGGCAGGGCCTGGAAGGCGTAGAGGGCCAGCAGCAGGCTGATCCCGCCGAGCACCCCGGGTACCAGCGAGCCCGGGTTGATCAACTCGAAGATGATGCCGTAGATACCCACCAGCATCAGGATGTAGGCCACGTTGGGGTTGGTGATCACCGACAGCAGCCGGTTGCGCCAGTCTGGCTCAAGCAGCTCCACCTCCAGCCCAGCGGTCTCGATGGCACGCTCACCCACCGGGAACTTGACCACCATGCCGTCGGCCTTTTCCAGGAGCTCGCTGACGTCCTCGGCGACGAAATCGATGATGCCCAACTCGGCCGCCTCGCTGGCCGAGGCGCTCACCGACTCGCGCACCGCCTTCTCGGCCCACTCGGCGTTGCGCCCGCGCAGCTCCGCGAGCCCCTTGATGTAGGAGACCGCGTCCTCGATGATCTTGCGCTCCATGGCGTCCGGACGCTCGCGGGCCCGCTCCTCGGCGGGCGCGTCCTCCTCGTCCTCGTCGCGGGCCTCCTCCTCGTCGTCATCACCGAGCAGGTCCTGGAGTTCGTCGAAGGCCTCGCCATTGCCTTCGTCGTCGTCCCCGCCGGGGAAGATGCCGCCACCACCACCACCGATCTGCACCGGTGTGGCCGCGCCCAGGTTGGTCGCCGGCGCCATGGCCGCGACATGCGAGGCATAGAGGATGTAAGTCCCAGCGCTCGCCGCGCGGGCACCACTGGGCGCGACGTAGGTGGCCACCGGGACCTCGCTGGCGAGGATCTCGCTGATGATATCGCGCATGGCGTCATCGAGACCGCCCGGCGTGTTCAGCCGCAGGATCACCAGCCCGGCGCCGCGCTCTTGCGCCTCGGTCAGTCCGCGCACGATGTAGTCGGTGGTGGCCGGGCCGATGGCCCCTTTGACGTCGAGCATCAGCGCCGTGCCGGCCGCCTCGGCGTCGCCGTTCTCCGGCGGGGTCTCCGCACTGCCCAGCGGCACGGCGGAGAGGAGGTAGGCGAGCAGGACAGCGAGCAGGCGGCGAATCCACATGGTCGGGCACACCTCCAGAAAGCGGCGAGGGCCGACAAGAGCCCCCGCCGCCTGCCGGTCAACGCGCCTTCAGCGCAGCGAGGATCTCGTCTCGCACCGTCTCCACCGGGCGCTGCCCGTCGACGGTGATGTAGGCGGGCGCATCGGCACCACCCTTTTGCGCCCACTGGGAATAGTAGTCGACCAGCGGCCGGGTCTGCTCGTGATAGACCGACAGCCGGTGGCGAACGGTCTCCTCGCGATCGTCATCGCGCTGGACCAGTTCCTCGCCGGTGACGTCGTCCTTGCCCTCTTCGCGGGGCGGATTGTGCTTGATGTGGTAGACCCGCCCGGAACCGGGGTGAACGCGCCGCCCGGCCATCCGATCGACGATCTCCTCATCGGGCACCTGAATCTCGACCACGGCGTCGATGTGGATCCCCTGCCCGTTCAGACCGTCCGCCTGGGCGATGGTGCGCGGGAAGCCATCGAACAGGAAGCCGTTGGCGCAGTCCGACTGCGCGACCCGCTCCTCAATCAGGCCCAGGATGATATCGTCCGACACGAGGCCACCCTCGTCCATGATCTTCTTGGCCTGCTGCCCGAGCGGGGTGCCGGCCTTGACGGCGGCACGCAGCATGTCGCCGGTGGAGATCTGAGGGATGCCGAAGGCCTCGCAGACGTGGGCAGCCTGCGTACCTTTCCCGGCGCCCGGAGGGCCTAATAGAATGAGCCGCATTGATTCACCTCGTATATCGTTTAGTGGGATATGCCGTCGAGGCCGAGGGGCCTGCGACACGAACG
>PULM01000069.1 GCA_003552345.1 Ectothiorhodospiraceae bacterium | reverse complement strand
CTGGTGGCGCAGATCCCCTCGCTGGTGCTCTCCAGCGCGACGGCCATCCTGGTCACCCGCCGCTCGGATACGCGGCGGATGACCGACGACATCATGGAGCAGCTGTTCAGCAACCCGCGGGTGCTCTGGGTCGTCGCCGGGATCATCGGCCTGCTCGGGCTGGCGCCGGGGCTGCCGCCGGTGCCGTTTCTCTTCTTCGCCGGTCTCTGCGCCCTGGGCGCCTGGTACGCCGGCAAGCGTGAGACCGAGGCGGCGGAGGCCGCACAACAGTCGACGGAGTCGGCGCAGACCGACCGGGAGCCCGAGGACCCGGAGAAGAAGGAGCTGACCTGGGACGATGTGCCCCCGGTCGACCCGGTGGGGCTCGAGGTGGGGTATGGCCTGATCCCGCTGGTGGACCGCAACCAGGGCGGGCAGCTGCTGACCCGCATCAAGGGGGTGCGCAAGAAGCTCTCCCAGGATCTGGGCTTTCTCGTGCAGCCGGTGCATATCCGCGACAACCTCGATCTGGGCCCGAACATCTACCGCATCAGCATCCACGGGGTGCCGGTGGCCGAGGGGGACGTGCAGCCCGGGCGCGAGCTGGCCATCAACCCGGGGACGGTGCACGGTGAGCTCTCCGGGACGCCGACCAAGGACCCGGCTTTCGGTCTGGATGCGGTGTGGATCGAGCCGTCGCAGCACGATTACGCGCAGACCCTGGGCTACACGGTGGTGGACGCCAGCACCGTGATCGCCACCCACCTCTCTCAGGAGGTGCAGCGCAACGCGCACCAGCTCTTCGGTCACGAGGAGGCGCAGAAACTGCTCGATATGCTCGGTCAGAGCCAGCCGAAGCTGGTCGAGGAACTGGTGCCCAACACCCTGACCCTCTCCACGGTGGTCAAGGTCTTGCAGAACCTGCTGGAGGAGGGCGTGCCCATTCGGGATATGCGCTCCATCGTCGAGGCGCTGGCCGAGCATGGGCAGAAGACCAAGGACCCGGGGCAGCTCACTCAGCACGTGCGCGAGGCGCTCAGTCGCATGATTGTTCAGGAGATCGTGGGCATGGGTCGCGAGGTGCCGGTGATTACCCTGGAGCCGCAGCTGGAACAACTCTTGCTTAATTCCGTGCAGGGTGCCGGGGACGGGGGCGGCGGTATCGAGCCCGGGCTGGCCGAGCGCATGCAGCGCTCGATCTCCCAGGCGGTGCAGCGTCAAGAAGCCGCCGGTCAGCCCGCCGTATTGCTGACGTCACCGCCGCTGCGCCACTGGCTGCGGCGACTGACCCGCAACGTGGCGTCGGGGCTGTACGTCCTGTCCTACAACGAGGTCCCGGATGACCGGCAGGTGCGCATCATCGCCAATGTCGGCCAGGGGCAGGAGGAATCGGGCAAGCAGGGGTAACGCACCATGCGAATCAAGCGAATCTTCGCCGCCAACACCCGCGAGGCACTGCGCAAGGTCAAGGAGCAGCACGGCCCGGACGCCGTGGTCATCTCCTCGCGCAACGTGGACGGCGGCGTCGAGGTGATCTCGGCCGTGGATTACGACGAGCGCGCCGTCCAGGCTGCGGCCCGGGCTCAGGATCCCCGGGCGGCCGAGATCCCGCCCCTGGATGGCTCCCCGGGGCCGCGGCCCGGCGAGCCCGATCTGCCCGCCGCCACTGGTGAGGCTGCTGGCGGCGACCCGGCCGAGGATGAGGCCGGCCGGGCCCGGGAGGCGGCGCTGGCCCGGCTGCGCAGCCTGCGCGCCGGCGGTGCGGTGGCCGATGACGCGCTGCCGCAGCGTGAGGGCGGTGGTGCGGCGCGGGGCCGGCCGCGGATCGACACCGGCGCGGCCGAGCGCGCCCGCGCCAATGCCGCCGCCCACCGGAGTGCCGCCGCGGATGCCCCCCCGGAGCGTACCGCCGCGTCGAGCGGGGAGCGCCGCGAACCGCGCATCGATCTGCGGGTCGGCGGCGCCGATGAGGATGCCGAGCTGTTCGACGCCCTCAGCCGTGAGCACCAGGAGGTGGAACGCAAGCGGGCCGAGCAGCCCCGCCGCGACCCGATGGCGCGCCCGGCGCGGGGCGCGGGCGAGCAGCCCGCCCCCGGCAGCGGAGAGGGAGCCCGGGCGCGGCGCCACGCCTTGGGGGGAGCCGAGCACGCCGCGGCCATGGGCGCGGCGGCCGAGGCGGCCAGTGCCGGCGGGCAGGGTGGCAGCGCCCCGACAGGCAGCGGTGCCAGCCGCCGTCGCGTCGAGGAGGAGCCGGCCTTCCAGGAGATGCGCGAGGAGATCCGTACCCTGCGCAGCCTGTTCGAGAATCAGCTCTCGCTGCTGGAGTGGAACCGCATGGGTCACCGGCACCCGGCGCGGGCCACGGTGATCAAGCGACTGACCGACCTTGGCATGGGTGCTGAGGTCAGCCGTAAGCTGGCCGATCACATCGGCGGTGATGAGAACCCGGACACCGCCTTCCGCAAGGCGCTGGCCCTGGTCGCCCGGCACCTGCCGATCGCCGGTGACGAGATCGTCGATCGTGGCGGGGTGTACGCGCTGGTGGGGCCGACCGGTGTGGGCAAGACCACCACCGTGGCCAAGTTGGCGGCGCGCTACGCCCTGCGCCACGGCCGTGAGCAGGTGGCGCTGGTCAGCACCGACAACTACCGAGTGGGGGCCCAGGATCAGCTGCTGACCTACGCCCGCATCCTTGATGTGCCGGTGTACACCGCCACCAACCGTCACGAGCTGCGCACCATCGTCGACGACCTGATGGATCGCGGTCTCGTGCTCATCGACACCGTGGGCATGAGCCAGCGCGACGTGCGCCTGGCGGAGCAGTTCAAGACCCTGGGCAGTGCCGAGGGGCTGGTGAAGACCTACCTGGTCCTCTCCGCCGCCACGCAGATGGCGACGCTGACCGAATCGGTCAGCGCCTTCGCCGGCGCCGAGCCGGTGGGCTGCATCTTCACCAAGGTCGATGAGGCCTCGAGCCTGGGCGGCGCGCTGACCTGCGCGCTGCGTACCAAACTGCCCGTGGCCTACCTGGCGGTGGGCCAGCGGGTGCCGGAAGACCTCCAGGCGGCTAGGGGTGATACACTCGTCCACCGGGCGTGTGCGCTGCTGGACGAGCATGTCCAGGAGGCCGACGAGGAAGCCCTGGCATTGGCTCTTGGCGGGGGAGGCGCATGTTCCTGACAGAGCCGGGCCTCGATCAGGCGGCGGGGTTGCGCAGGATGGCGAAAACCAGACCGGTCAAGGTGGTCGCCGTCACCGGCGGCAAGGGCGGGGTCGGGAAGACCAACGTCTCGGTGAATCTGGCCACCGCGCTGAGCCGTATGGGCCAGGAGGTGATGCTCTTTGACGCCGACCTGGGCCTGGCCAATGTCGATGTTGCCCTCGGTCTCTCGCCCAAGCTCAACCTCTCCCACGTGCTCGCCGGCGAGGCGAGCCTCGATGAGGTCCTGGTGGAGGCCCCCGGGGGGTTCACCATCGTGCCGGCCTCCTCGGGCACCCAGCGCATGGCCGAGCTCACCGCCGCGGAGCACGCTGGCTTGATCCGTTGCTTCAGCGAACTCCAGCGCGAGGTGGACGTGCTGCTGGTCGATACCGCGGCGGGCATCTCCGAGAGCGTGGTCAGTTTCGTGCGCGCCTGCCGTGAGCTGGTGATCGTCGCCTGCAACGAGCCCTCGTCGATCACCGACGCCTACGCCCTGATCAAGGTGCTCAATCGCTATGGGGTCGAGCGTTTCCACCTGGTCGCCAATCGCGTGCGCAGTCGCCGCGAGGGGCAGATGCTGCACCAGAAACTGGCCGTGGCCACCGAGCGCTTTCTTGACCTGAATCTGGACTTCATCGGCGCCATCCCCGAGGATGATCGTCTGCGCCGCGCGGTGCAGAAGCAGCAGCCGGTGGTCGAGACCTACCCCAACAGTCCCTCGGCGCGTGCCTTCGGCGACCTGGCGCGGCGGATCGACGCCTGGCCGGCGCCCTCCGGGGCCACCGGCAACCTGGAGTTCTTCGTCGAGCGATTGATCGAGTACAGCAGCATGGGGGGAGAGGTGACCTGATGAATGGTCACGCGATGTACACCGCGGTGGCGCAGCAGGGCGACGAGGACCTGGTGACCCGCCACGCCTCGCTGGTCAAGCGGATCGCCCACCATCTGGCCAGCCGTTTGCCGCCGAGCGTGCAGCTCGAGGACCTGATCCAGGCCGGCATGATCGGCCTGCTCGAGGCCGCGCGTCAGTACGACTCCTCCCAGGGGGCGAGCTTCCAGACCTATGCCGGGATCCGCATCCGCGGCGCCATGCTCGATGAGATGCGCCGGCTCGACTGGACCCCACGCTCGGTCCACCGCAAGGGCCGCGAGGTGGCCGAGGCCATCCGCGCCATCGAACATCAGACCGGCCGCGATGCCCGCGACCACGAAGTGGCCGAGGCGTTGGGGATCTCGGTGGCGGAATACCACAATATCCTGCAGGATGTGTCCTCGGCGAAGGTCTTCAGCATCGATCAGGAAGACCCGGGTACCGGCGAGCCCCACGAGCCCGCCGGCCACGAGCCGGGGCCCCTGGCGATGCTGCAGGACGAGGCGTTCCAGGGGGAGCTGGCCGAGGCGATCCGGGAGCTGCCCGAGCGCGAACAGCTGGTGATGGCGCTCTACTACGACGAGGAGCTCAACCTGCGCGAGATCGGTGAAGTGCTCGGGGTCTCGGAGTCGCGGGTCAGCCAGATCCACGGGCGGATCATGCTCAAGCTGCGCACTCGCCTCGGCGAGTGGCGGCGCGAGCAGCAGGAACGAACGGCGTAGCACGGCTTGGCAAGGCCTCGAGATAGGGGGGCAATGTGGCAGCGGACAAGAACATCAAGATCCTCGTAGTGGACGACTTCTCCACCATGAGGCGCATCATCAAGAACCTGTTGCGCGAGCTCGGCTACAACAACGTGGTCGAGGCCGATGACGGCAACACGGCGCTGCCCATCCTGCAAAAGGGCGGGATCGACTTCCTGATCACCGACTGGAACATGCCGGGCATGACTGGCCTGGAACTGCTCAAGCACGTCCGCGCCGACGCCAACCTCAAGGATCTGCCCACCCTGATGGTCACTGCCGAGGCCAAGCGCGAGCAGATCATGGAGGCGGCGCAGGCCGGGGTGAATGGCTATATCGTCAAGCCCTTCACCGCTGCGACGCTGCGCGAAAAGATCGACAAGATCTTCGAGCGGGTTCAGGCAGGCGGGGGATGAACACCATGCGCCGGGAGCAGGGCAGCAGCGGCGCCGACCTGGAGGCGTACCGCCGCGCCGCGCAGCAGTTGCTGGAACACGTCGAAGCCGGGGACGGCGAGGGCGCCCAGACGGTCATCGATGATCTGACCCACCTGCGGGAGACGGAGCTTTTCCGTGAACTCGGGACGCTGACCCGGGATCTGCACGAGGCGATCAAGGCGTTCAACTACGACGAGCGTCTGGCCGATATCACCTCCCAGGAGATCCCCGACGCCCGTGAGCGGCTGAACTACGTCATCACCATGACCGAGCAGGCCGCCCACCGGACCCTGACGGTGATCGAGGGCAGTGCACCGCTGGCTCAGCAACTTGCCGAGGAAGGGGGGCAGCTGGCCGAGCGCTGGCAGGCCTTCCAGCGCCGGGAGCTCAACGTGGAGGAGTTCCGCGAGCTCTCCCGCGAGCTGGGGGGGTTCCTGGAGCGGGTGCAGGCCGATAGCCGGCAGATCAGCGACCAGCTCAACGAGGCGCTGATGGCCCAGGACTACCAGGACCTGACCGGCCAAATCATCCGCAAGGTGATCGCGCTGGTCGAGGAAGTGGAGGCGAACCTCGTCCAGCTGGTGCGCATCTCCGGGCAGCGTTTTGAGGCCGATGGGCCGTCGCGGCCGGCCCGTGCGGCGGAGGATGCCGAGGCCGCCAGCGAGCGCATGCGCCGGGGTGAGGGGCCGACGCTGCCCGGTCAGGGCGGCGATGACGTGGTCAGCGGGCAGGACGAAGTGGACGATCTCCTGTCGAGCCTGGGGTTCTAGCCCGGGCGCCGAGAAGCCGAACAACAGCGGAGGCCGGGTATGGCCGTCGACCTCGACGACGACATCGTGCAGGACTTTCTGGTCGAGTCCCGGGAGATCCTCGATCGCCTGGGCGAGCAGCTGGTGGACCTGGAGCAGCACGGCGAGGACAAGGACCTGCTCAACTCGGTCTTTCGCGGCTTCCACACCATCAAGGGCGGTGCCGGGTTCCTGGGGCTCGACCCGCTGGTGGAGGTCTGCCATCGCACCGAGGACGTCTTCAATCTGCTGCGCAACGGCGAGAAGCAGGTCTCCCCGGAGCTGATGGACACCGTGTTGCGCGCCCTGGATGTCGTGGTCGCGCAGTTTGGGCAGATCGAGAATGGCCGTGACCCGGAGCCGGCCGGGGGGGATCTGCTCCAGGAGCTCGACGGCCTGAAACAGCCGGATGCTGGCGGTGCCCCTGCGGCCACCGAAGCAACCGCGGCGCCGGCGCCTGCCGAGCAGGGCGGCGATGCGAGTGACGCCGAGTTCGACGAGCTGCTCACCGCCCTGGACGATGGCGACGAGGCCGCCGGGTCTGGCGGCGGCGGCGCAGATGAGATCACCGACGAGGAGTTCGAACGGCTCCTCGATGAGCTCCACGGCAAGGGGCAGCATCAGGGCAAGCCGGTGGCCGAGGACCCGGAGGCGGCCGAGCCGGCCCAGGCGGCCGCCGGCGGCGGGGACGAGGAGATCACCGAAGAGGAGTTCGAGCAGCTGCTCGACAACCTCTACGGCCCCGGCGCGGCCCCCGGCAAGGATGCGCCGCCACCGGCCAGCGCTGAGCCTGTGCCGGGGGCCGGTGATGCCGCCGCCGAGCCGCCGCCGGAGAAGGCCGCCCCGCCGCCCGCGCGCAAGCCTGCCGCCGGCGGTGGCAACCAAGGCGGGGGCGGCGGTGGCGCCGACAAAGGGCCCGCCGGTGCCGACGCCGGCGGTGGCGGCAACAAGGTCGAGGCCTCGGTGCGGGTGGACACCGCCAAGCTCGACGAGATCATGAACCTGGTGGGCGAGCTGGTTCTGGTGCGCAACCGCCTCTCCAACCTGCGCAACGAACTCGACGACGATCGTCTCGGCCAGGCGGTGGGGGACCTGGAGCTGGTCACCTCCGATCTGCAGTCGTCGGTGATGAAGACGCGCATGCAGCCGATCAAGAAGGTCTTCGGCCGCTTCCCGCGGGTGATCCGCGACCTGGCCCGGCAGCTCGAGAAAGAGGTCACGCTGGAGACCCACGGCGAGGACACCGACCTGGACAAGAACATGGTCGAGGCCCTTGCCGACCCCATGGTCCACCTGGTGCGCAACGCCGTGGACCACGGTGTGGAGTACCCGGATGAGCGCGAGGCCGCCGGCAAGCCCCGCCAGGGGACGGTGACCCTGGCGGCCGAGCAGGAGGGGGACCATATCCTGCTGACCATCGCCGATGACGGACGCGGCATGGACCCGGAGAAGCTGCGCGCGCTGGCGGTGAAGAAGGGCCTGATGGACGAGGAGTCGGCCTCGCGGCTCGATGACAAGGAGGCGTTCAGCCTGATCTTCCACGCCGGCTTCTCGAGCAAGGAGGAGATCTCCGACGTCTCCGGCCGGGGCGTGGGCATGGACGTGGTCAAGAACAGCCTCTCGCGGCTCAACGGCACCGTCGACATCGACTCCGAGCTGGGCCGTGGCACGGTCATGCGCATCCAGCTGCCGCTGACCCTGGCCATCCTGCCGACGCTGATGGTCAAGGTCTCTGGGCGCAAGTTCGCCCTGCCCATGTCCGTGGTCCGCGAGATCTTCGAACTCCAGGACGTGCGCACCAACGTGGTCAACAACCGCCTGGTGGCCATCGTCCGCGACAAGGCCATGCCGCTGTTCTTCCTGGAGCGCTGGCTCAGCCAGGCCGGTG
>PULM01000082.1 GCA_003552345.1 Ectothiorhodospiraceae bacterium | reverse complement strand
GCCGGGCCGCGGCTGGCCCTGGCCACCGAACAGACCGGCCAGGCCAACGCCATTGCCCAGATCCGCGCCGAGCAGGATCCCGAGGCGGATCAGGGCGATCTCTCGGCCCTGCAGTACAACGTGGCGGATCCCCAGAGCGGCGAGCCTGCCGGTGCCTTCCAGGAGATCCGCCCGGCCACCGATGCCGTGGTGACCATCGACGGCATGCGCGTCACCCGCCCTGAGAACCGCATCGAGGGTGCCATCGAGGGGGCCACCATCAGCCTCAAGGACGAGGGGCGCAGTCGCGTCTCCATCGAACAGCAGACCGGGTTGGCCGAGGAGAACATCCAGCGTCTGGTCGACTCGTTCAACCAGGTGCGGGCCCAGCTCAACCAGCTCTCGGATTACGACCCCGAGACCGAGAAGGCCGGTCCGCTGCAGGGGGACCACACCCTGCGCAACTTGCTCTCTCAGCTCAGTCGCGCCCTGAATGAGCCCGTCGAGGCCCTGGAAGGGGCGCCGATCTCATCGTTGGGCGATCTCGGTGTGCGCACCAACCGGGACGGCACCGTGGAGCTCGACGGCGAGCGGCTCCAGCAGATGGTCAGCGAGCATGGCGAGCTGGTCACGCGCATGATGACCGACCCGGAGAGCGGGGTGATGTCGCGGCTCGACGGGGTCCTCGACAACGCCCTGGGCAGCGACAGCGTCATCGATATGCGCACCGACGGGATCGAGAGCCGGCTCGATCGCATCGCCGATGACCGCGAACGGCTGGACCGGCGTATGGAGCGGCGCGAGGAGCAGCTGCGCAATCAGTTCTCGCGCATGGACTCTCGGGTGGCGGAGCTCAACCAGACCTCGGAGTTCCTCGAGCAGCGTCTGGCTGCCATGAACAGCAGCGACTGAGCGGTCCGCAATTTCCGGAACGGAGTTTCCGCCCTCAAGGATCATGGGTAGCAGCCGCTAACAGGAAAGAGCGCGAAAAGACTACCCCCAAGAGTAGGAACGGGATATGAGCATGCATCGCGGCATAAACCAATACCAACAAGTCGGGACCTACTCCAGCGCGGCCTACGCCGACCCCTATCGGTTGGTGCAGCTGCTCATGGACGGGTTTCTGGATCGCGTCGCCCAGGCCCGTGGCGCCATGGAGCGCCAGGAGATTGCCCTTAAGGGCGAGCTGATCAGCAAGTCCATCTCGATCCTCGATGGCCTGCGTTCCGGTCTCGACCACGAGCGCGGTGCGGAGATCGCCGGCAATCTGGAAGAACTCTACACCTACATGCAGCGCCGCCTGGTGGAGGCGAACGCGCGGAACGAGGTGCAGTACCTCGACGAGGTCGCCTCGCTGATGCGCGAGATCAAGAGCGCCTGGGACGCCATCCCGCCGGAGGTGCGCAGTCGCGACGCCGCCGAGGCCGCCGCCGCCCGGGGCGAATAGGAGGCCCGGGCGTGGGTGCCGGGGAAGACAGCGAGGCGCGGGCGACGGTGGCGTTGGCCGCCCGTCGCCTGCGCGAGTTGTCCCGGCAAATGCGCCGCTGCGCCGAGAGCGGGGACTGGGATGGGGTCATGGAGCGCAACGAGCTGCGCCAGGCGCAGGCCCGCCAGCTGCCCGATGCCCCGGATCACCCCGCGGCCGATCTGGCCCGCCAGGCCCTTGCCGAATCACTCGAGTGCGACCGCGCGGTCCGGGCCCTGATGGAGGCCGAGCGGGATCGCCTCGGCGCCGCCTCCCGGGATGAGCAGCACCAGCGCGAGGCGCACGACACCTACAGCCGTTACTCCGGGTAGGCAATCCCTTGCCGCAAAGTGTGTCGTTTTTTTGACGGCCTCCCGTCCCCCGCGTAAACTCGCCCCTTTGCAGAAAGGTGATCCGGCATCGGAGGGGAGTGTTGGTCCAGGTCCTGGTGGTCGATAGCGACGCGGAGCGCCGGTCCAGCATCGAGACCGTCCTGCAGTTCCTCGAACACGAGCCCATCCCCGCCGAGGCCGCCGATGCCGGCCAGGTGGCGGTCGGTCACAGCGGTCTGGCCATGGCCCTGGTGGGCATCGATGGCCAGGAGCGTGGCTGTCTGCAGCGGCTCATCGACCACCGCCCCGAGCTGCCCGTCTTCCTGGTCGCCCCGGACGCCGATGCGCGTCGGCGCGGTGGCGATCTCCAGCACGGTGTCCTTGGCGTGCTCGACCTGCCTCTACGCCAGGGCCAGCTCACTGCCGCCCTGCGCCAGGCCCTGAGCCACAACGTCCGCCACCGCGAGCACGGCTCGGCGGCGCGTACCCCGCGCCTGGCCGGAGAGAGCCGTGGTGTCCAGCGGGTCACCGCCCTCATCGAGCAGGTCGCCGATACCGATGCGAGTGTGCTCGTCCTCGGCGAGTCGGGGACCGGCAAGGAAGTGGTGGCGCGCAACATCCACGCCGGCTCGTCGCGCCGCTCGCGGCCGTTCGTGCCGATCAACTGTGGCGCCATCCCCGCCGAGCTGCTTGAGAGCGAGCTGTTCGGTCACGAGAAGGGGGCGTTCACCGGTGCGATCAGTGCCCGGCAGGGGCGCTTCGAGATGGCCCAGGGCGGGACGGTCTTCCTCGACGAGATCGGGGATATGAGCATGCACATGCAGGTCAAACTGCTGCGCGTGCTCCAGGAGCGCACCTTCGAGCGGGTCGGTTCCAACAAGCCGATCCACGCCGACGTCCGGGTCATCGCCGCCACCCACCGCAATCTCGATACCGGGATCCGCGACGGCAGCTTCCGCGAGGATCTGTTCTACCGACTCAACGTCTTCCCCATCGAGATCCCGGCCCTGCGCGAGCGTCCCGGGGACATTCCCGTGCTGGTCGAGGAGATGATCCGCCGGATCGAGGACGAGGGGCGGGGCTCGGTGCGGGTCAGCCCGGCGGCCATGTCCTGCCTGTCGGCCTACCACTGGCCGGGGAACGTGCGCGAGCTGGCCAACGTGGTCGAGCGCCTCGCCATCCTCTGCCCCTACGGCGAGGTGGGGGTGGACGACCTGCCCAAGAAGATCCGCGAGGCCGCCCGCGAGGAACTGGATCGTGGCGCGCCGGCGGGGCCCGAGGCCGTGCCGGGGCAGGGCGGGTTGGCCCTGCCGGCGGTGGACTGGTCGGAGGGGATCGACCTCAAGGGCCACCTGACCGAAGTGGAGCAGGAGCTGATCCGCCAGGCCCTAGAAGCCACCGAGGGCGTGGTGGGACGGGCGGCACGACTGCTCGGTCTGCGTCGCACCACCCTGGTCGAAAAGCTGCGCCGGCTCGACGTCGAGCGACCCGCCTGAGCCGGCACGCACGAGCCGTCCAACGGCAAGCGCGGACCGTCAAGCGGCAAACGATTGCCACCCTTGCCGGTCGCCAGAACTTTGACTGCCGCCCCCCGCCGCCCCGGCGGCAGCGCCTGGCCGGGCATGCGGAATCCGGCGCTTAGACCATCAGCCCGCCTCTGGCATGGCCTTTGCTTCACTTAGGGCCGCCGCGGGGCAGCCCTGCGGTGCGGATTTGCGCTGAGGGGGACAATCCATATGGGTCAGCAACGCGTGCTCGTGGTGGCCCGCGAGCCCGGCCGCCGCAGCGAGCAGCGCCGGCGACTGGACGATGCCGGTTTCGCGACCGCCGAGGTGGAGGACAGCGGTTCCGCCCACGAGCTCCTGGAGCAGGGCGGCATCGCCGCGGTCGTCTGCTTCGAGGACGACCGCGACGGGGAGAACTGGCGGGTGCTCACCCGCCACCCAATGGCGCCGCCCGTGATCGTCATCTCCGCCCGCGCCGAGGTCAGCGGCGCCGTGGCGGCCATGCGCGACGGGGCCGCTGACTACGTCGCCGAGGATGCCCCCGGCAGCGAGTTGGCCGCCGCCGTGGCCCGGGTCACCGATGCCGGGCCGGAACTGGTGGCCGAGGATCGCAGCAGTCGGCAGTTGATGGCGCTCGCCCAGCGGGTCGCCGGCAAGGACGTCACCGTCCTGCTCACCGGTGAGTCCGGGACCGGCAAGGAGATCTTTGCCCGCTATATCCACGAGCGTTCGCCCCGTGCCGATGGCCCGTTCATCGCCGTCAACTGCGCGGCGATCCCCGAGAACATGCTCGAGGCCCTGCTCTTCGGCTTCGAGAAGGGCGCCTTCACCGGGGCCAACCGCGCCCACGCCGGCAAGTTCGAGCAGGCCCAGGGGGGGACCCTGCTCCTTGATGAGGTCTCCGAGATCGAGCCGGGCCTGCAGGCCAAGCTGCTGCGTGCCTTGCAGGAGCGGGAGATCGAGCGCCTCTGCGGGCAGACCCCGATCCCGCTCGACGTCCGCGTGCTCGCCAGCAGCAACCGCGATCTGCGCGAGGCCGTGCGCGACGGGCGCTTCCGCGAAGACCTCTTCTACCGGCTGCATGTCTTCCCCATCCATCTGCCGCCCCTGCGCGAGCGTGCCGCCGACATTATCCCGCTGGCCCGCTCCTTCGCCCACAAGTACGCCCAGCTTGGCGGCGGCTGCGGCGCAGACTTTCCCCCCGATGCGGAACGGCTGCTCATCCAGCACCCCTGGCCGGGCAACGTCCGCGAGTTGGAGAACGTCGTCCAGCGGGCGCTGATCCTCGCCGAGGGCAGCGCCATCGATGCCGATGCGATCCGCTTCGAGCCGGTGACCGTCAGCGCCGGGGGCAACGGTCAGGCGCCGGTGTCGTCAGGTTCGGGCGCTGCGACGTCGGGGGCGCCGGCCCCGGCCGTGGCCGCAGAGGCCGCCGGCGGGCAGGACGGCGCGACGACGCTTGAGGAAGATCTCAAGAGCCGTGAGTACCGCCGCATCCTCGAGACGCTTGACCGGGTCGGCGGCAATCGCAAAGAGGCGGCGGCGCGGCTGGGGATCAGCAGTCGCACGCTGCGCTACAAGCTCGCGCGCATGCGCCAGGAGGGCGTCGAGATCCCGGAGCGCTCCGGGTTGCTCTACGCCTACGGCAACTGAGGTCACGCCATGTCGGATTTCCGAACCGAACAAGCCCTGGCTGAGATGCGCGCCATCGGCGGCCAGTCGGTGCAGCAGCCGCAGCAGGACACGCCGCCGGTGGAGGAGTTCTCCGATCTCCTGCGCCACGCGGTGGAGCAGGTCAACGACAACCAAGTTGACGCCAAGGGGATGACCGACGCGGTCATGAACGGCGAGGACGTGCAGCTCACCGATGTGATGATGTCCGTGCAGAAGGCGGACGTCTCCTTCGAGGCCATGAAGGAAGTCCGCAATCAGCTCCTGGAGGCCTACCAGGAAATCGCCAACATGCAGGTGTAACGCGTGAGGGGTCGCCATGGCGGATAGCCAGGCCATGACCGAATCGAGCGGCGCCTCGCCGCCCTCGCCGCTGGATGCCGGCGGCTCGGGCGGTGCGGGGGCCGAGGCGGGTGGGTTTGCCGGCGTCGGCCGGTTCATCCCGGAGGATTGGCGTGAGCAGCTGACCCGCCTGCTCGGTGACAACCCGCTGCGCAAGCTCGGCCTGGGGGCCGGGCTGCTGGCGGTCGCCGGGCTCGGTGTGGCGATCTTCTTCTGGGCCCAGGAGCCCGCCGAGCTGCGCACCCTCTACGCCGATCTCTCCTCGGACGACGCCGCCGAGGTCATCAACGCCCTCGAGGAGCAGGGCGTTCAAGTGGAGTTCGACGAGCGCACCGGGGACATCAAGGTCCCGGAAGGCGCCGTCCACCGGGCGCGCATCTTCCTCGCCTCCGAGGGGCTGCCGCGGGGGACCGGGTTCGGCTATGAGATGCTCGAGGAGGACCCCGGATTCGGCGTCAGCGAGTTCATGGAGCACGCCCGCTTCGATCGCGCCCTGGAGACCGAGCTGGCCCGCTCCATCGAGAGCCTGCGCGGTGTCGTCAGCGCCCGCGTGCACCTGGACGACCCGCAGGAGTCGGTCTTCGTCCGCGACCGCCGCGACGCCAAAGCCTCCGTGGTCCTCGAGCTCGATCAGGACCGACAGCTGGGCGACCGGCAGGTGGAGGGCATTATCCACCTGGTGGCGAGCGCCGTCTCCGATCTCGAGCACGGCAACGTCAGTGTCGTCGACCACCGCGGTCGTCTGCTCACCGCCGAGGACGAGCCCACCGAGGCGACCCGCTCGGCCCAGCAGTTCGAGCTCACCCGGCGGCTGGAGGAGCGTGTCCAGCGCCGGGTCGAGGACATGGTCGAGCCGATCATCGGCCCGGATCGGGTCCGGGCCCAGGTCAGTGCCCGGCTCAACTTCGACGAGCGGCGGCAGATGGAGGAGCTCTTCGACCCGGAGAGCAGTGCCATCCGCAGCGAGCAGATGGGTGAGCGCAGCGGCGGGGGCGGGCAGTGGCCCATCGGTATCCCCGGTGCGCTGACCAACCAACCGCCGGGCCCGGGCAGTCTCGATGGCGAGGAGCCCGAGGGCGGTGGCGGCATGCCGTTCAGCTCCGATGAGACCCGCAACTGGGAGGTGGGCCGCACGCTGAGCGAGGTGCAGCCGGCCATCGGCGTGATCGACCGGCTGACCGTCGGCGTCCTGGTGGACCATCGCTATGTCGAGAACGAGGACGGCGAGGGGGTCCGCGAGGCGCTCTCCGATGAGGAGATCCAGACCCTGGAGAATCTGGTCCAGGACGCCGTGGGCTATGACGCCGACCGCGGCGATGCGGTCAGTGTGGCGACGGTACCCTTCGCCGAGATCGTCGAGCCACCGGATCCGCCCGAGGAGGTCTGGGAGCAGGAGTGGGTGCGCGACTTGATCCGCCTGGCGGTCTTTGCTGCCATCGGGCTGCTGATCTACATCGTCGCCATCCGGCCGATCGTCAACCGCATGCTCGGGGGTGAGGACGAATTGGAAGAGGAGCGCGGCGGCGCCGAGACCGAGGGGCTGGAGCGGCCCGCGGGCGAGGGTCTGGAAGGGCCCGGCGGCGCCGAGGAGAGCCAGGCGGCGCTGCGTCTGGCCGGGATCAGCGGCGAGCAGCTCAGCGATATGCGCGAGCGCCCCTACGAGGCCAAGCTCCAGGCGGTGCTCGAGCTCGTCGAGAACGAGCCGGAGCTGGCGGCCAACGCCGTCAAGGCCTGGCTCGATGAAGACGACAAGCGCAAGGGCTAGGGGCGGATGGCGATGATGAAGGGTACCGACCGCGCCGCGGTCCTCATGCTCACCCTCGGCGAGGACGCCGCCGCCGAGATCATGCGCTACCTCGGCCCGCGCGAGGTGCAGAAGCTCGGCCTGGGCATGACGCAGATCGGCAATGTCAGCCGCGAGCAGGTCGACGAGGTCCTCGACGAGTTCATCCAGACCGCCGCCGAGCAGACCTCCCTGGGGATCGGTTCCACAGACTTCATCCGCAGCACCCTGGTCAAGGCCCTGGGCGAGGAGAAGGCCGGCTCGATCATCGACCGCATCGTCATGGGCGGCACCACCCGTGGCCTGGATCAGCTCAAGTGGCTGGATCCGCGGACCATCGCCGAGATGATCCGCCTCGAGCACCCGCAGATCATCGCCATCGTGCTCTCCTACCTGGAGGCCGATCAGGCCGGGCTGGTGCTCGCCGAGATGCCCGAACGCATCCGCCACGACATCGTCATGCGCGTGGCCACCCTCGAGGGCATCCAGCCGCGGGCCCTGCAGGAGCTCGACGAGATCATGGAGAAGCAGTTCTCCGGTCAGCAGCGCCTGAAGTCCTCGACCATCGGCGGCCTGCAGTCGGCGGCGAACATCCTCAACAACATGGATGGGCAGACCGAGACGGCCATCCTGGACAACGTCAAGGAGCTCGACGAGGAGCTCGCCGACCGCATCCAGGAGCTGATGTTCGTCTTCGAGGACCTCAAGCAGATGGACGATCGCTCCATGCAGCAGGTCCTGCGCGAGATCGACACCGGCTCGCTGACCCTGGCCCTGAAGGGTGCCAGCGAGGAGCTGCAGGCCAAGTTCATGAACAACCTCTCGCGCCGCGCCGGCGAGATGCTCCAGGAAGATCTGGAGGCCATGGGGCCGGCGCGCCTGTCCGACGTCGAGGCCGCGCAGAAGGAGGTCCTCGCCGTGGCCAAGCGCATGTCCGAAGAGGG
>PULM01000038.1 GCA_003552345.1 Ectothiorhodospiraceae bacterium | reverse complement strand
TGGATGCCGGTCTCCCGTCCCACCGTCTCGCGAATCCATTCGAAATCATCGCGGGTAAAGCGGAACTCACGCTCACCACCCACGGCCGCCCTCCTGGCCGCCCACCTGGATCATCGTGCACCGCCCCCCATCAGACCTCCTCCCACTCGCTGTCCTCGATCTGCGCTGTCTGGCGCTTAGGCGCCCCGCGCCCGGCCCCTGCAGCGGATGGGGCCCCCGCGCCGTTGCCGGCGGATGCCTGCCTTCCCTGGGAACTGCCGCCGGGGGCCGGCTTCGCCGCCCGGGCGGTCTGTTGCTCCCCACGGCTGCCCGCCTGACCCTGTTTCTTGGACGAACGCTTGGCAGCTGCCGCTTCGGCTCCGCCGAAGAAGGCCATGAGTTGGACCAGGCTGGTGGACTGCTCGTCGAGGGACTCGGCCGCTGAGGCCGCCTCCTCGACCAGCGCGGCGTTCTGCTGCGTGACCTCGTCGAGCTGACTAACCGCCTTGTTGATCTCGTCGATCCCCGAGGACTGCTCCTCGCTGGCGGCGGCGATCTCCGCCACCTTGTCGGTCACCGTTTGCACCGCCTCGAAGATCTCCTTGAGGGTCTCGCTGGACTCGTTGACCAACCGGGTGCCGTCCTCGACCTTCTCGCCGCTGTCGTTGATCAGCTTCTTGATGTCCTTGGCAGCGGTGGCACTGCGCTGGGCCAAGTTGCGCACCTCAGCGGCCACCACCCCGAAGCCGCGCCCGTGCTCGCCGGCGCGAGCCGCCTCGACGGCGGCGTTGAGGGCGAGCAGGTTGGTCTGGAAGGCGATCTCGTCGATGACCGTGATGATATCCGAGATCTCACGGCTCGACTGCTTGATCGCCCCCATAGCCTCGACCACCTGCCCGGAGATCTCCTGCCCGCGCTGGGCCCGCTCGCGGGCGGAGGTGGCCAGCTGGTTGGACTCGCGGGCGTTGTCCGCGGTCTGCTTCACCGTCGAGGTGAGCTCCTCGATGCTCGAGGCGGTCTCCTCCAGGGAGCTGGCCTGCTCCTCGGTGCGCTGGGAAAGATCCTGGTTGCCCTGGGCGATCTCCGAGGAGGCGGAGTCGATGCTCTCGGCCGTCTCGCGGACCTCGTCGACCGTGCGCCGCAGCACGTCGATGGTGGAGTTGACCCACGACTGCAGTTGCCCGAAGTCCCCCTTGAACTCACCGTCCATGTGCTGGGTCAGGTCGCCCTTGGCGACCAGTTCCATGACCCGGATCACCTCGCGCACCGGGGCTTGGGTGACGTCGAGGACCATGTTGATGTCCTCGCTGAGGGTCCGGATGAAGCCTTCGGACATCTGCGAGGTCTCCACCCGGTGACTGAGCTCACCGTTCTGGATGCGCTCGATCAGCGCCTCGACGTCCTGCTGCGCCTTCTTTTCGTTGGCACGCCGATGCCAATCCTCGGTGATGTCGAACCACTCCAGCGTATTGCCGAGGAAGTTGCCCTCGTCGTCGTCCTCGCCGGTGATGTAGACGTTGAAACGCAGCTCCCCGACGTGTAGCTCCTGGTGCAGGGCCTCGTCGCGGATCCGCTGCATCTGCCCGGCCACCGAGCGCAGCTGCGGGAAGAGGTCGAACAGCGAGACGCGGTCCTCCAGATCCCGGGTGGTAAAACCGGGGTTGACCGCAACGATCTGCGCCTCGTGCCGCGAGAGCATGGCCTGCATCGGCTCGTTCACGTAATGGATGGTGCCGTCGGGGTTGGTCATCAGGAAGGCCGTGGTGGCCGTGTGCATGGCCAGCTTGGCCCGGTAGTACTCGATGTACTCCGCCCGGTCGACGGTGATCGTTTTCTTCTGGTCGCTGCTTGCCATGGTGCTCTCCCCGCTCTCTGACTGCGTCTGCGCCACCTGCTGGTGCGCCGGCGCTGCGGCCGGCTCCTCGCGCTGATCCTCCGTCGGCGCTCCGGCGGGCGCCTCCTCCGCCGCCGACGGCTGCTCCGTGTCGTCCTTCATCCACGCCAGGGGATCGCGACCGAGCTTCTTCTCGCCGCCACTTTTCCTGTCGCCGCCGCTCGATCCGCTGCTCTTCGCCACGGCTGCTCCTCCTCTACACAGCGGCCACCGGCTCAAGGACCCGGTGTTGCTCCAGGTCCTCGGCCAGCGCCCGATAATCCTTCGCCCCGTTGCTATCAGGGCGGTATTCGAAGATGGTCTGCCCGAAGCCGGGCGCCTCGGCCAGGGCGACGTTGTCACGCACCGGTGTCTGCAGGACCTGCCCCGGGAAATACTCCTTGAGCTTGCCAAGGACCTCCTTGGGCAGGCGGCGCTGACCGTTGTAGCGGGTCACCAGGACATACTTGCGGGTGTGGATCCCCAGCCCGCGCTCGACCCGCATCAGGGTGCGCATGAGCCCGGCCAGCCCCTCCAGGGCCAGGTAGTCACAGGAGACCGGCATCACCACCTCGTCGGTGGCCAGCAACGCGTTGATCGCCAGCAACCCCGAGGATGGGGGGCAATCGATGATCACGTAGTCCGGAAAGGGATCGAGCTGCGCCACCGCACGCTGCAGCAGCCAGCCGCGCTCGCGACCGCCGCCCATCTGCTCCACTTCGGGCAGGCGCGGCCCCGGGGGGACCAGCCGGATGCGCTCGCGCGCCGGCTGCAGACGCTCCGCGAGCGCCACGCCGTCGAAGAGGACATCGTCGAGACCCGGATCAAGCCCCTCGAGGCCGAGACTGGCGGCGAAGTGCCCCTGAGGGTCGAGATCGATCCCCACCACCTCACGCCCGGCCCGGGCCAGGGCGTGGGCCACATTCACCGAGGAGGTGGTCTTCCCGACCCCGCCCTTCTGGTTCAGAAAGCAGGTGACGCGCGCTCCGCCTGAGCTCATGCCCGCCCCGCCTGGTTCTTGCCCTGCTCGTCCATCTCCCGCGCCAGGCGGCCGAGGAGCTCCACCACGCGGTCGGAGTTCTCGCCGAGTTGCTCAAGCTCCGCTGCCGCGGCATCCACCTCACCCTGATTGAACAGCTCGGCGGCGCGTTTGCCGTGGGCATGCACCGCCCGGTGCGGCTCCTCAAGCTCGATGAAGGCCGGCAGCTGGCGGATCCAGGCCTCCTCGACACTGTCGTACCACTTGCCCAGACGACAGGCGTGGTGGTCGGTGAGCTCGCGGCTGTCCACCTGCTCACGGCCGGCGAGCATGGCGGCGATGCGCCGCTTCCACATGACGTGGTCAAACTTGCTCCGCTCGATGAACAGCTTGGGCAGATTGGCCTCGCCCAGGCGCTCGATCTGTTCGGTGAGGATTACCGTGGAACGCCCCAGAGCGTCGAGGGTGCCCTCCACGTCGTTAACATTGCGCTCAGTGCGATCGGTCACGGCGCTGATCGACTCGGCGACCTGGGTGACTGCCCCCTTCTGCTCGTTGATCACCGAGGAGACGTTCTGGATATGCTCGGTGACCCCGCGCATGCGCTCGGCCACCTGCTGCATGGTGGCGCTGGTCTCGGTCGTGGCCTCCCGGCCCCGCTCGACAGCTCCGCCCATCTCCTCCACGGACGCGGAGATGGCCTCGGTCTCGTCACGCAGGGTGCGAATCCGCTGGGCGATGTCCACCGTCGCGCTCTTGGTTTGGTCCGCCAGCCGACGCACCTCCTGGGCGACCACCGAGAAACCGGCGCCGGCCTGGCCGGCCCGCGCCGCCTCCACCGAGGCGTTGAGGGCGAGCATATTGGTCTGGAAGGCGATCTCCTCGATCAGCTCGATGATCGAGCCGATCTCGTTGGAGGCCTGGTTGAGCTGGCGCACCCGCCGTGCCGCCGTCTCGGCCAGACCCGAGATCTCCTGCACGGTCTCGTGGGTGGTCCGTGAGGCCCGGTCACCGGCGTCCACCAGCTCCTGCACGCGCCGGGTCTCGTCGGCCACCGCGGCGCTGTTGTCGGCGACGGTGTCGACGCTGGCGGCCAGCTCCTCCGAGGTGGAGGCGATGGTCTGGCTGCGCTCACTGGTCTCGCGAATGGTCATGCGCATGCCCGACGCCGCCACCAGGCTGTCTGCCGTCTGCGCGGCCAAGTCCACGATGTCGTGCAGGGTTCGCGAGTCCCGCCGGCCCACCTGCCCAGCAAGCCGCCGCAACCCGCGGGAGAGCTCGCAGTCGCCGCGCGGCACGCCCAGGTAGTCCCCCTGGCCGATCTGCTCCATGGTCCCGAGCAGCTCTCGAACCCGCTCCGGCGGCACCCACCCCGCCTCAATCAGCGCCGCGCGCTCTTCAGAGGAAATCTCCGCCGCCGCGTCATTCATGGTCTTGCCCCCCCGGTCCCGCCGCACGCACCACCTCGGCGATGCGGCTTTGATCGTCGGCGATGGCCAGATCCTCGTCGCTGAGCAGCTCGTCGACGTCGAGGATGATGACCATCTTGCTGTCGTCCACCGTGGCCAGCCCACGGATGAAGTTGGTGCGCAGCGCGGCACCGAACTCCGGCGCCGGGCGGATCTGCTCGGACTGGAAGGTGTAGACCTCGGAGAGGGCATCCACCACCAGCCCCATGATCCGCTCGCGCCCGCCGGTCGAGAGCACGCGGACCATGACCACCACGGTGAACTTGGAGTACTCCTGGGCGGACATGCCGAAGCGCTCGCGCAGATCGATGACCGGGACGATGGTGCCGCGCAGGTTGATCACGCCCTTGACGTAGTGCGGCGTGTTGGGGATGGGCGTCACCCGCTGCCAGCCCTTGATCTCCTGCACGCGCAGGATGTCCACACCGTACTCCTCCTCACCGAGGGTGAAGGTCAGGTACTGGTCCCCGTCGGCCGCCGCCTGCATGGCATCGACGGTATCCGCCCCGCTGCCGAGCGCCGCAGCCTTGCGGTCTTCTCCGAGGGTTCCTGCTTCACTGTCCTGGCTCATGACTGCTCTCCGCTTGGAAACTGGGGTCCAGGGACCGACGAGGCTCAAGCGGCCTCGTCGCTGTCCTCCCGCTCGGGGATGTAGGGCTGGCGCCGGCCACCGCGACTCATCTCGATCAGGCCAGCGATGTCGAGGATTAAGGCCACCGTGCCATCACCGAGGATGGTGGCACCGGCGATCCCGGGGACCTGCAGATAGTTGGCCTCCAGGCTCTTGATCACCACCTGCTGCTGATCCAGCAGGTCGTCGACGAAAACGCCCAGGTAGGTCTCCTCGTCCTCGACGATCACCATCAGCCCGCCGCCGAGCTCACGGCGCACCGGCTCGGTGTCGAAAAGCTCGTGCAGGCGGACGATGGGCACGTAACCCTCGCGCCAGTGGTAGACCTCGCCGCGCCCGGTCACCCGGCTGACCTTGCCGGCATCAACCTGGAGCGATTCGATGACCGAGACCAGCGGCACGATGTAGGTCTGATCCCCAACCCGGAAGAGCTGACCGTCCAGGATAGAGAGGGTCAGCGGCAGGGAGATGGTGATCGTCGTCCCCTGCCCATGGCTGGAGCGGACGCTGATATTGCCGGACAGGGAACGGACGTTGCGCTTGACCACGTCCATCCCCACGCCGCGGCCGGAGTACTCGGTGGCCTGGTCGTGGGTGGAGAGCCCGGGGTGGAAGATCAGGTCGTAGATCTGTTCGTCGGGGAGCTCGCTGCCATCCTCCACCAGCCCGGCACTCCGTGCCTTGGCCAGCAGCTTGTCCCGATTGATGCCGCGGCCATCATCCGCGATCTCGATGATGATGTTGCCGCCCTTGTGGTAGGCCTCGATGGTGATGGTTCCGGTCTCGGGCTTGCCGGCCGCGGCGCGCTCCTCCGGCGCCTCGATGCCGTGGTCCACGCTGTTGCGAACCAAGTGGACCAGGGGATCGATGATCTTCTCCATCACCGTCTTGTCCAGCTCGGTCTGCTCGCCCTCCATCTGGAACTCGACCACCTTGCCCAGGGCGCGGCTGGTGTCGTGGACGATGCGCGGCAGCCGCGAGTAGGCGAAGCTGATCGGCACCATGCGGATGCGCATGACGTTCTCCTGCAGCTCCCGCGTATTGCGCTCGAGCTGCGCGAGTCCGTCCTGGAGCTCCTCCAGGCGCTCGGCGGTGAACTCCTTGCCGATCTGGCTGAGCATCGACTGGGTAATCACCAGCTCACCGACCATGTCGATGAGGGCGTCGATCTTCTCGGTGTCCACGCGGATCGAGCTGCTGTTCCCGCCCCCACCGGCGTTTCCCCGGCGTGCCGCCGGTTTGCGGCCGTCGCCAGCGGCCGGCGCAGCCCCGCCCCCGGGGGCCGGCGGCTCATCGGCCGAAGCCACCGCCGAGCCGGCCTCCGCCACCGGGGCGGGTTCGGTCCCGGCAGCGCCCAGGGGACGGATCTCGAGCCGGGCATCGTCCTCGACCCACTCGAAGACCTCGCGCACCGCCGCCTCATCCACATCGGCGTGCAGACGCAGGGTCCAGGCCAGCTGGCAGGTCTCCGGGTCGAGTTGCTCGAAGGGAGGCAGGCCCGACGGGTCGGCCTCGACCTCAAGCTCGCCCAGGTCCTGCAAGGCCTGGAACAGGCGTCGCGGGTCATTGCCGGTGGCGAAGAGGTGCGGCTGCGGCTCGAAGCGGATCCACCACCCGCCACCGCCGCCGCCAGGGCCGCTGCCGCGCGGCGGGGTGCCCTCGGGGCCGGCAGTATGCCCGCCGCCGGCGCCCTGGGGCGGGACGGGCACGGCATCTCCGGCCGGGACCTGGCCGAGCTGCTCGTCGAGCTGGCGCTGCGCCGTGCTGATGGCGTCGGCATCCAGGGCCTGGTCGTTCTGGATCGCCGCAAGCATGCCGCGCAGGCAATCGACGGCGCTGAGCAGCACATTGACCGCGTCCGGGGTGACCGCCTGCTTGCCGTCCCGCAGCCGGTCGAGCAGGGTCTCCATACGGTGCGTAAAGTCGGAGACGGCACTCAGCCCGAAGGTACCGGCGCCGCCCTTGATGGAGTGCGCAGCACGAAAGACGTTGTTGAGGGTCTCGGCATCCGGCTGCGCCGGGTCGAGCTCCAGCAGGCCCGACTCCATGGTATCCAGCCCCTCGAAACTCTCCTCAAAGAAGGTCTGCAGGAACTGGCTCAGATCTACGCTCATCGCTCGCCCCCCCATCGGGCGCTGGGAACCCGGACCGTCAGCGAACCACCTTCTTGATGGTGTTCACCAGTTGGTCGGGATCGAACGGCTTGACCAACCAGCCGGTGGCCCCGGCCGCCTTGCCCTCCTGCTTTTTCTCCGGCGCCGACTCGGTGGTCAGCAGCAGGATCGGCGTGAACTTGAAGGCGGGCAGCCCGCGCAGTTCACGGACCAGGGTGATGCCGTCCATCTTCGGCATGTTCACATCCGTGATCACCAGATCGAAGCCACCCGCCTTGGCCTTGGTCAATGCGTCCGTTCCGTCCACCGCCTCGGTGACCTCATAGCCCTGCTGCTTGAGCGTGTAGGTCACCATCTGCCGCATGGAGGCGGAATCATCGACCGCCAGGATCTTTGCCATGATCGCTGTCCCTTGAGTGACTGATTTACAGAGGCCCGCCAACCGGCTGTGCCCGATCGGCCAGGCCGAGGTCCGCTGCGGCCTCGGTCACCGGCCCCGGCACGCTGCCGCCCTGCCACGACCAGCCGGCGCGGTGCCCGGCCGCCTGCGCGAACGCTACCAACAACTGCACGCCGGCGGCGTCAACGCGCTGCAGCCGCGTGCCATCCAGCGCCACGGTCTGCCCAGAGGCGAGCGCGTCGCTCAATGCTTCCTTGAGGGAGGCCACTACAGTGATGTCGAGCTGCTCGCCCAGATCGATAGGCTGGTGGGCTGCCATGATGTCCCTACGCGTTTGCCGGTTGTCCGTCGAGATTGCCCGTCATCGTGGTTAACGGCAAGAGGCGACATTAACTTGAGTGGCATACCCCGCCGCCACAGCGCCACACGCGGGGGATCAGGAGGCGCGCGTACCCCGCGCAGCGATGGCGGCCTCGAGCCGCTCGGCGGCCCGCTCAAGCTCCGGCAGACAGTCCCGGGCCGTTTGCAGATCGCCGGTGCGCGCGGCATCGTCGAGGCGACGGGCGCACTCCCGCGCCTCCACCGCACGCACACTGGCCAGGGCCCCCTTGATGGGGTGGGAGA
>PULM01000226.1 GCA_003552345.1 Ectothiorhodospiraceae bacterium | reverse complement strand
GGGTCATCCGCCTCAAAGTCGAAGGTCGGGTCAATGTAGCTGAGGACCAGTTCCGCCTCGGCGTCGCGACCGGCGTGTACGCCGAGGGTGGCCGGGTTGAAGAAGGTGTGGCTGATGTCGTGGGCGTCGGCGCTGCGCCCGGCGAAGGCGCTGCCGAGCAGTGAGGCGCTCTGCTCCTGGAGCTGGAAGGCGGCGCCTTGGGCGGTGGTGGCGGCCCCGCCGAGGGCGAGCAGGCAGGGCGCGAGGTAGACGGCGCGACGGGTCGGCTGCATGGTTTTCCTCCTGGCGCTGATGGTTGTTGTTCTGTCGTGTTCAGCGGTGTCCCAGACCGCGCCGGGCGTCCTGCCCGGCGCTCGGCCACCGCCCAACGGTAGGCCGGTCTTTGTTGTGGGATCAATAGCTTGGCCGAACGCGTTGTGTGCACTTGCAGCATCGACGGCGCGGGGGCTGGCTCTGCGGCTGTTTGATCTTCACCGGCGGGCTCGTAGACTGGGCGGCATCATTTAGACATGACGGCGGGCTCAGTTGCGCAGGCCGCCGCAGGGCAGGGACGAAACATGACCGCAGAGACGGACAACGGCGCCGGGATCGGCCTCGAGCACGCCCGGCGCCTCTTCCGGGGCTCACCCCACGGGGCGCTGATCGGCCTGGAACTGGTGGAGCTCGGGGACGATCATCTGATCGCCCGGGTGCCGTACCGCCCGGAGCTGGTCGGCAATCCGGAGACCGGCCACATCCACGGCGGCGTGATCACCACGCTCATCGACCAGAGCTGCGGGGCGGCGGTGCTGATGGCCACCGGCCCGGCGGAGCGGATCGTCACCCTCGACCTGCGGGTCGACCACTTGCGCCCGGCGGCCGCCGGGCGGGACGTCTACGCCCGCTGCGAGTGCTATCGGCTGGCCGGCGAGGTCGCCTTCGCCCGGGCCGTGGCCTACGAGGACGACCCGGCGGAGCCCTTCGCTACCAGCATGAGCGCCTTCATGCGCCTGCGCGAGGGGGTGGGCCGTGGCTGAACTCCTGGAACAGGTCCGCGCCGCGCGTGCGGCCGGCGACTGCCAGCGCCTGACCGACCTCGTCCCCTACGCCCGGCTGATCGGCATGCGCTTCGAGCCGTGTCCGGGGGGCGAGGGACTGTGCATCCGTCTGCCGTATCGCGACGATCTCATTGGCCGACCCGGCAGCGGCTCGCTGCACGGCGGACTGCTCGGCGCCTTCCTCGAGCACGGGGCGATCATGCAGATCCTCTGGGAGGGGCAGAGCTGCTACCTGCCTCGGATCATCAACTTCCACGTGGATTATCTGCGCCGCGGGGCGCAGGAGACCACCTACGCCACGGTGGAGATCCGCCGTCAGGGGCGGCGTGTGGCCAATGTGCACGCCAGCGCCTGGCAGTCGGAGCCGCAGCGGCCCATCGCCGCCGCACGTGGCCACTTCCTGCTGACACCGCCGGAAGGGAGCGACGGAATATGAGCGCATCGACGCCGCAGCCGCCGCGGGCCGCCGAGGCCCCCCAGGTCATCGAACGCTTCGGGGTGCAACTGAACGATCCCTACGCCTGGCTGCGCGACCCGAACTGGCGGGAGGCGATGCTCGACCCCGAGCGGCTGCAGCCGGCCATCCGCGCCCACCTGGAGGCAGAGAACGCCTACACCGAGGCAGTGCTGGAGCCGGTGGCGCCGCTGCGCGAGCGGCTCTTTGCCGAGCTGCGCGGGCGGATCAAGGAGGAGGACGCCTCGGTCCCGGATCCCGACGGTCCTTACGAGTACTACGTGCGCTACCGCGCCGACGGGCAGCACCCGGTGGCGTGTCGCCGCCCGCGCGGCGGGGGGGGCGAGGAGGTCCTGCTCGACGGTGACTGCCTGGCCGAGGGGCACGCCTACTTCCAGCTCGGTGACTGGGCCCACAGCGACGATCACCGCTACCTGGCCTACGCCGTGGATACCAGCGGTGCCGAGGCGTACACCATCCGCATCCGCGATCTCGAGCGCGGGGTCGAGCTGCCCGAGTGCCTGGAGCAGGCCCGCGGCGACTTGGTCTGGGCCGGGGACGGGTGCACACTCTTCTACACCGTCCTGGACGATGAGCACCGGCCGCGCTGGGTCTACCGGCATCGGCTGGGTGATCCGGCCAGCGCGGACGAGGTGGTCTACGAGGAGACCGATCCCGGCTTCTTTGTCGGCCTGGAGCGCACCGAGAGTCGGCGGTTTTTGCTCATCGAGACCCACGATCACACCACCTCGGAGGTCCACGCCGCGCCCGCCGACGATCCGGGGGCCGGGTTCCGCTGCCTGATGCCCCGCGAGCGCGGCGTGGAGTACACGGTCAGTGACAGCGGCGAGCACTGGCTGATCCTGACCAACCGGGCGGCGCAGGACTTTCGCATCGTCCGCGCGCCGCTCGCGGCCCCGGAGCCGGGGCGTTTCGAGGAGCTGGTCCCGCATCGCCCCGGTGTGCTGATCCACGACATGCTGCTCTTCCGCGATCACTTGGTGCGCCTGGAGAGCGAGGATGCGCTGCCGCGGATCGTCGTCCGGCGTCTGGCCGATGGCGCCGAGCACAGCGTCGCCTTCGAGGAGGCGGCGTACGCGCTGGGCCTCGCCGGCGGGCTCGAATACGAGACCACCCGGCTGCGCTTTAGCTACTCCTCGCTGACCACGCCGGGACGGGTCTACGACTACGACATGGAGACCCGGGTGCGGAGCCTGCGCAAGGAGCAGGAGATCCCCAGCGGGCACGACCCGGCGGCTTACGTGGCGCGGCGGCTCTACGCCACCGCCGCCGATGGGGAGCGGGTGCCGATCTCCCTGCTCCACCGGGCGGACCTGCAGCCGGGGGCGGAGACGCCGCTGTGGCTCAATGGCTACGGCGCCTACGGCATCAGCCAGCCGGCCGCCTTCTCGCCGCACCGTCTCTCGCTGGTCGATCGCGGCTTCGTCTACGCCATCGCCCACGTCCGCGGTGGCAAGGAGCGTGGCTATCGGTGGTACGAGGCGGGCAAGCTCGAGCACAAGCCGAACACCTTCAGCGACTACGTCGCCTGTGCCGAGCACCTGATCGAGGCCGGTTACACCGGCGCCGGGCGGGTGGTCGTCCACGGTGGGTCGGCCGGCGGCATGCTCGTCGGCGCCGTGCTCAACGAGCGCCCGGAGCTCTTCGGGGCGGCCGTGGCCGATGTCCCCTTCGTCGACGTGCTCAACACGATGAGCGATCCGAGCCTGCCGCTGACCCCGCCGGAGTGGCCCGAGTGGGGCAATCCGCTGGAGGACGAGCAGGCCTTCCGTACGATCCTCGGCTACTCGCCCTACGAGAACGTCCAGGCCCGCGCCTATCCACCGATCCTCGCCACCGCCGGGGTCTCGGACCCGCGCGTGACCTACTGGGAGCCGGCCAAGTGGGTGGCCCGGCTGCGCGCGCTGAAGACCGACGACAATCCGTTGCTGCTCTACACCAACATGAGCGCCGGCCACGCCGTCCCCGGCGGACGCTTCGACTACCTGCGCGAGGTGGCGTTGCGCTACGCCTTCGTGCTCTGGGTCTTCGGCCGCCCCGACGGCTGAACGCCGGCCTCGGAGGGCGGCGGCTCTGCGGCTGGGTCGGCCGCAGACCCGCCTAGGGGCGCTTCATCCGCTGCAGCTGCCGGTCGTGGCCGGAATCGTGGCAGGCCATGCACGTGGCGGCATGCTCCATGTAGCGGTTGTGCCGGGCGATGAAAAAGGGCTGCTCCTCGGCGATGGCGTCGGTGATGTGGCAGTCCACACAATTCTCGCTGGTCTCCTCGGGGTAGCGGGGCAGGGGGTCGTTGTGGGGATTCACCTGCCCGGTGACCGTCAGCCAGACCTTGCGTGTGCCCTGGATCTTGTCGTAGGCGAAGCCCTTGGTGTGGCACTCGATGCAGTCCACCTGCCGGTGCTCGCTCTGATCCCACGAGGTCTTCTCGTAGGCGTGGCAGGCCGCGCAGAAGTGGTTATTGATGGTCAGCTGATGGGCGCCGTAGCCGCCGCCGAGCAGGAGCGAGAGCAGCAGGATCAGCAGCGCGACGATGCCAAGGGGGCCGAGGCGTCTCATCCGTGGATCCTCCGCGTGGCGTCAGCGCAGCCGCTCGTTGCCGTCCCAGACCTTGTCGGCCTCCGGCAGCGGGTCCAGGTACTCCAGCCACGGGTGGGAGGCCAGGTGCTCCTCATCCATCTGCAGCGCCCGGCTGTGCTCCATGATCGGTGGCACCAGTTCCTCGATGGGAGCGGCGAACAGCTCCGAGGCGATCGCGTAGTCGCTGGCGCGCAGGGCCAGCTCCACCGCGCGGTTGCTGTACTGCTGCGAGGAGGCCAGGGTATCGAGCGCCTTGCTCGGGGTGTGGGCGCCGGCGCTGTTCTCCGCCGAGACGTAGTCCCAGTACCACTGCCCGCGGCGGATCATCTGCCGGGCTTCATCCAGCAGGTCGGCATCGAGCTGTTCCTCGTCCAGCTCCCGGGCCAGGCGTACGGCCTCGTGGGCGCGCACCGACTTCTCCTGGGCGATGTTCAGCTGCCGCCAAACCCGCTCCTGGTGGGACTCGGTGCGCTCGCGCAGCCAACTCGGCGACTTGTCCTCGTGGCAGCCCTGGCACGATTTCTTGATCATCTCCTCACTGCTCAGCGGCGAGGTCAGGTGGTGGGAGGTGATATCGGCCCGGCCCTTGCTCACTCGCGGCATGTGGCAGTCGGCACAGGCGACGTCGGCCTCGGCGTGCACGCTGCCCTGGTACATCTCGAACTCCGGGTGCTGGACCTTGATCATCGGTGTCTCCGAGACCGGGTGCACCCAGTCGACGAACTGCCCCTTGAACCCGTCGCGCTCCGGGTCGCCGTCCTCCTTGAACTCGAACATGTCCCCGGGGTCGAGGCCCTCGTCCCAGGGCAGGTGCGGCTTGGCGGCCACGCCGTGCTCACCGTCCTCGAAGTAGTACTCCACGTGGCACTGGGCACAGACCAGCGAGCGCATCTGCTGGGTGGACTTGCTGCGCCAGTCCTTGCCCTGGCGCTCCAGATACGCCTTCAGCGGGACGCTGGTGATCCGCAGACGCATGTCCTCGTTCGGGTCGTGGCAGTTGGTGCAGCCAATGGCGTGATCGGCCGGATCGTGGATCTTGCGGTAGTCGTGGAAGTTCGAGGACCAGAAGTCGTCGCCCTTGGCCTCGAGCAGCTGCGGCATGGAGTTGCCCTTGCAGTTCCAGCAGGTGGCCGGCAGGTCCGCCTGTTCGCTGTAGCGGTTGATCCGGTCGGTGGTGGTCACGTCGATGACCGCATAGGTGTGGCCGCGGGCGCGCTCGTAGTGCCACGAGAAGGGGTAGCCGAGCCACAGGTTCTTCAGGTACGGCTGGGCGTGCCGGTAGCCCTCGGGCAGCGGGCTCTCGCCGTCGTGCTTGTGGTGGGGGACCGAGCCACCGTACTCGGTCATCACCGTATCGTCCCAGTTCTTCTGATAGGAACGGTACTGGGGCAGGTGGCGGAAGGCGCTGTTGCCGATCCCCAGATCCCACTCGTCGATCTCGTCGGCGCTGGTTTCGGCGTCGTCCTGTGCGCTGGTGGCATCGCTGGTGGCGCCGCCCTGGCCATCATAGGCGCTGGTAGCGGCGAGGCCGACGACCCCGCCGAGCAGGAGGAGGGGGATCACCGCCGCGAACCGCCCTGTACGCTCACCCATCTCGCAACCCTCGGTAGACTGAAGCGATCACTGTCATCGTAGTCGTCGATCTTTGTGGGCGTCCAATACGCAACCTTGCATGTTCGCCGGCCCGGCGGCAGCCTTGGACGTTGGCGTAAGCTAACCATTCATCGCAGAGCAGGGGAGGAGCACCATGGCCGAGACCAGGCAGGGCCCGCCGGGCGGGAAGCGGCAGCGGCCGAAGAATCTGCCGCGCTGGGCCAGCTGGCTGCTGGCGCTGGGGATCATATTCGGTGCCGCGGGACTGATCTGGCAGAGCCTGCCCGGCGGCGGCTTCAGTACGGATCTGTCCCGCATCGGGCAGGGGGAGCCGATCGGCGTGCTCACTCACGAGACCGCCAACCCGACCAGCATGGGGATCATGGATCAGCTCGATGAACTCAGTGACGAGGAGCGGGCCGGCGTGTCGTTCATCGTGGCCGACCTGGGCACCCCTGAGGGCCAGGCGTTTGCCGAGCAGTACGGGGTGAGCACCGCCGGCGTGTTGATGTTCTTCGATGGTGAGGGGGAGTTCCAGGACGCTCTGGCGCCACCGCGGGATGCCTCGGAGATCCGTGACATGGCCCGGGAGGTGACCGGAGGTTGATGCCGGGGCGGGGGCGCTGCGCCCCCGCCCTGCCGCGGGCTGCGTCAGCCCTCGCTATCCGGCAGTTGCTGCAGGTTCGACTGGATCGCCTGCGCCTCCTGGGAGTCCGGCGGTACGACGTCCAGCAACTGCTCCCAGTACGAACGCGCCTCGTCATAATCCGTGGCGTTGTAGGCCGCGGTACCGGCTAGCCAGAGCGCGCGGACGTTCTCCGGGTCGATCTCCAGGGCACGCTGGAGATACTCCATCGGCTCGCCCTGCAGGTTACCGGTGGTTGCCGCCAGGACATCGGCGTACTCGGCGAGCAGGTTCGGGTCGTCGTCCGCACCCAGCTCCAGCGCCCGCCGGAAGGCGTTCTCGGCCTCGTCCAGATTCTCCAGAAAGAGCATGGTGCGGCCGTAGAGCACCCACCCGGTGGGGTCATCGGGGCTCTGTTCCAGGCGCTCGCGCAGCTGCTGTGCCATGGCCTCGATCTCTTCAGGGTCATGCTGCTGCGGCTGCCCCGGCGCTTCGCCCTGTTGCTGGCGATCCGGCGTGCTCGGGGTGCCGGCCTGGGTGAAGGCGCGCTCGTCGCCGAGGCTGTGGTACATGGACAGAGCCAGCAGCGGCACGGCGACGGCGCTGAGTGTGGCCGCGGCGATGACCACCCCGCGGCGGGCGCGCGGCAGGTAGCCGGCCTGGTCCTCCTCGCTGTCGACGGCCCCGCTCTGCACCAGGTCCCGATCGAGATCCGCGATGGCCGCGTCGTACTGGGTCCGGCTCAGGGTGCCGTTCTCCAGATCCTGATCGAGTTCGCGGATGCGATCCCGGTGGATCGCTGCGTTGACCTGCCGACGCGACTGCGTCCGCGTCCGCGCGGCATCCCGCAGCAGCGGGAAGAGCACGAAGATCAAGGCGATGATGCACAGGACCACAATGGCCCCGACGAAGGCTCCACTCATCGATTCCCCCTTGGGTTAGTCGCCGCGCCGGAAGCGCTCCAGCGCCCGCCGCTCGGATTCGCTCAGATCGGCCTGTGCCGCCTTCTGCTGGCGGTGGCGGATGACCTGCAGCCACGCCACGCCGCCGATGACCAGCAGCAGGAAGGGGCTGACCCAGAGCAGCGCGGTGTTCATTTGCAGCGGCGGGTTGTAGCGGACGTAGTCGCCGTAGCGCGCCGTCATGAACTCGACGATCTCATCCTTGCTGTAACCGTCCACGGTCATCTCATAGACACGGCGGCGCATGTCCCCGGCCAGTTCTGCCGGCGACTCATAGATGGTCTCGGTCTGACAGACGGTGCAGCGCAGCTGCCGAACCAGGGTGTAGTACTGCTCTTCCTGCTCTTCGGTCTCGAAATCCAGGGGCTGGCCGATGGAGACCGCCCCGGCCGGGGCGGCGAGCGCCGCGCCGGCAAGCAGGAAAAACGCCAACAGCAACGCGTGCAGCCGCCGCGGGGCGTCACCGCCTCGACGGGCTTCTCGCGCCGCAACCAGACGTACGCTCATGACCGCTCCGCCTCCAGTTCCTCGATCAAGGGCAGGATGTCGTTGCGTAGCACGTCGGCGTTCACCGGGCCGATGTGCTTGTGCCGGATGGTGCCTTCGGCATCGAGCAGGTAGGTCTCGGGGGTGGCGTAGACCCCCCATTCCATCCCCGCCTCTGCCCGCGGGTCGTAGGCGATCTCGCGGAACGGATCACCGAAGACCTCCAGATAGCGCTGGGCGCTCTCCCGGCTGTCACGGTAGTTAAAGGCGTGGATGGCGATCCCGCGCTCGGCCAGCTGCCGCCAGTACGGGTGCTCGTGGCGGCAGCTCTCGCACCAGGAGGCCCAGACGTTGACCAGGGCGATCTC
>PULM01000057.1 GCA_003552345.1 Ectothiorhodospiraceae bacterium | reverse complement strand
GGGTGATCCCGGGCGACGGCGAACGCGACGGCTACACCACCCATGATGTGCAGATGCGCTGGCAGCCCGGGGGCGACGAGGACGTCACCCTCTATTTCGTCGTGCACAACCTCTTCGACGAGGAGTATGCAAGCCACACCGCCATCCCGCGGTACGAGGCCGGCGAGACCGTCGAGGATAGCGATTACGCCCGCGAGCCGGGGCGCGACATGCGGCTGGGTGCCAAGGTCCGATTCTAAACGTGGATCCGCCCGGGGGACCGGGGGGAGCGCGCCCTCGGGCGCCCCTCGGCTCTTCCGGGCCGCCTGCTCTTTGCCGCCCGTGCGCGATTCCGCTAGATTCCTCCAAGGGTTGGGAACCACGCGTGCAATCGTGAGCCGTGGAGGCATGGGGCATTGGCTTTTGAATTCTTGACGCTGGTCGGGCTGGCACTGGCGGCTCTGGTGGTCGCCGTCATCATCCAGCGCCGTCGTGATGGGCGCCCGCCGGGCGGTCGTGACGACCCACTGGTCCGCGCCTGCCACGGCGACACGGAACAGGCCGATCGCCTGGAAGCCGCTGAGCAGGAACGCGCGGCAGGCCAGCTCTCCCGCACCGAGGCGCGGCGGCGGGCCGCCGAACGCCTGAAACGGGATCGCACCTAAGCCATGCTCTTGTGGCTGCTGATCGCTGCGGTCCTGGCCGCCATCGACCTCGGCGCCCGGCCGTCGAGCCTGCAGGGCGGCTATCTGCTGGCCGCGGCCATCGGTGCCCTGGCAGCGGCGCTCGCCAGCCTGGCCCTCGGCGATGCCCACCAGTTCGTAATCGCACTGCTCGTCGGGGGCGCTGCTGCCCGTTTTCTGCCGCCGGCGATCCAGCGCCGGGAACGGCACCGGCTCAAGCAGGAAGCACGGGACTACACGCTCGCCGAAGTTGACGTCGATGAAGACGGCATCCCCTGCGTCCAGCCTCCAGACGAAGACGCCCCCCTGCCTGCCATGCTCGAGGATCGCGGTGAGTTGACCGCCGGTGACACGGTCTGGGTGCTACGCGTTGACCAGGGTGTGGCCATCGTGCGTTCGGCCAGCGGACGGCGGGGACGAGTCCCGCCGCCGCTGAGCCGTTGCCGGTGGATGCGCTAGGCGACCCTTACGACGCCTCCTCCGCCAAGGCTTTCTCGACCGGAATCAGGATCTCGTTGCGGCGCAAGAAACCCGGTGTCATGGGGTCATCGTAGTAGGCGTAGACCGGCTCGCCGGCGGCCTCTAGCCCCTGATCCGTCATCCACTCGCGGAGCCTGCGCTCATGCTCCTCGACCATCGAATCACTGGCACGGCCCGAGAAGCGGATGGCCACCATGCGCTGCGGGTCGAGTTCGCGCAGGGTGATCTCCTCGGTCGCCGGCCGGGGCAGATCGTCCAGGGCGTAGTGCGCCGGCATGATGAAACGCACCAGCCAGCGTCCCTCGCCTTCCGGCGTCTGGGTCACCGGGGCCGTCATGGCGATGGAATCGCCCTCGCGCTCACGCGCAAAGATGTAGCCAGCCAACGGCCGGAATCCGGCACTGACCGCATCACCCCGGCTGCCGCTGCGCTCGACCTCGGCCACCCGGAGTGCCGGGTAATCCCGCACCTCCAGGTCGCCGTCCTGCTGGGCCACCGTGTAATCCGGCGTTTCGACACCGCGGACCACGACCCACCAGGCCACCACCGCGCCCACCACCAGAACGAGCACGAGCCCCAGTCCCCAATAGATCAATTTCATCGTGCCTCCCGAGCACAGGCGATGCCTTGACTATACCTCTAGCTTGGCACCCCCTGCGCCGCCGCGTCACTGTCGGTGCGCGGGAAGAGGAACGATACGAGCGCCACGGCCAGAATGATCGCGGCGAAGACGGCGAACGCCTCCAGGTAGCCAGCCTGACCGATCAACCAACCGACGCCCGTTGACCCCACCGCCTGGCCAACGGTGATGGCGAGGAAGGGGACGACCGGGCCGAGCGAGGGCCGATCACGCAGCAGCCGAACGCCGGTCACCAGGTAGAGGCCGGTCAGACTCATGAACATCCAGCCGAACACCGCCGCCGAGGCCAGCGCCAACCACGGCTCCCCGGGGGCGATCGCCACGAGGATGGTCGCCATGCATAGCCCGAGCAGGGCGAGCGCCTGGGTCGCCGGCGCGCCGATTCGGTCCGCCAGATCACTGACCCATGCGCCGGCGAGACCGGCCACGCCGACCACCAACCACAGCCACGCCGTGAACCGGTCCGAACCGCCACCGATCTCCACCACGAGGTCCGGAGCAAAGATCCAGTACGCCGATGACCCAAGCCCCATGGCAAAACTGAACAGCGAGAGCGAGATCACCGCCGCCCGGCGCCCGGCCGGGACCGGGGCCTGCGCACTGGTCATCGTATCCCGCACCCGGGAGACCGACGGCAGCAGCGCCAGCGCGGCCACCACGCCCACGGCGGCGAACACGGCAAACGAGCCGTAGGCCAGGCGCCAGGCCCCGCTGATTAGGAGTACGACCGGTACGCAAAGCACCAGACCGAAGCTTGTGCCGGCATTCATCACGGCGTTGACCCGCCCGCGCAGATGCGGCCGCACGGCGGTCTGCGCGCCGGCGGAGAGGGCCGGCATCATCAACCCGGTGGAGATCCCGCACAGGAAGACCCCGGTGCCGAGGGCGATGGCGTCACCGGCCGCACCGATCAGGGTCAGTCCGGCCACTGCGAACACACCCGCCAGGACTGCACCGTACCGGGACCCGAGCCGATCGACGGTCAGCGGTGCGACGACGCTGGCCAGACAGAAGCTGATGAAGGCCAGCGAGCCGACCATACCCATGACCTCGGACGACAGCCCGAGCTCGTCGCGGATGGATGGCACGAACACCCCGTAGGCGTAGCGGGCCAGTCCGTAGGCGATGGCGATAAGCACCGCACCGAGGACCGCAAAACCGGTGGCGCTGATCGGCTTCATGGTCCGGCCCCCGCCGGCAGCGCGGGCCGATTCCCGGCCGTCCCCCATTCGAGCATCGCCGTGCCCCCCAGCTCCCCTATCTCTGCTGCTTGTGCGCGCAACGAATCCCCCTCCTGTCTATATAGACCGATCGGTCTATTTTTACCCCCCTGATGGGCCGGTGTCAAAGAAGGAAGCCCTGACCACCCCGGCACCGCCCGCCCGCGACGGCATAAGGACATGACGGATCGTTCGTTGGGCACTCCTGCGGGTCTTGCTAGCCTCAAACCCTCTACAACCGGAGCCGGCGCAGGGAGTCGAACCATGACCGAGACCACGGAAACCCCGCCGCGCACCCCCGCCAACCGCGGGCTGGGGCGCGGCGGGCCGGACGAGCGCTTGGGCGCCCGCATCGAGGAGACCCTGGCCCTGCTCCGCCGGATCGAACGTGCGCACACCCCGGCGGCACTGGCGTCAAGCTTCAGTGCCGAGGACATGGTCCTGACCGATCTGATCCGGCAGCACACCCCGGGCATCGGGATCTTCACCCTGGATACGGGCCGCCTCAACGCAGAGACCTACGATCTGCAGCACCGAGTGCGCGCCCGGTACGGGGCGGTGGTGCAGGTCTTCTTCCCGGACCCGGCGGATGTCGAGGCGTACGTCGAGCGATACGGGCCAAACGGCTTCTACGACTCGGTCCCGGCGCGGCAGGCCTGCTGCCAGGCGCGCAAGGTGGCCCCGCTAGAGCGGGCGCTGAAAGGTCTTGAGGCCTGGCTGACCGGCATGCGCCGAGAGCAGGCCGTAACCCGTGACGCACTCCCGCTGGAAGAACACGACAGCGAGCGTGGAATCCTCAAATTCAACCCGCTGGCGGGCTGGCGCGAGGCGGACGTCTGGCACTACCTGAAGAGCCACGACGTGCCCTACAACGAACTCTACGAGCAGGGCTACCGGAGCATCGGCTGCGCGCCTTGCACCCGCCCGGTGACCGTCGGGGAGGACCTCCGCGCCGGTCGCTGGTGGTGGGAGGCGGCGGATCAGAAGGAGTGCGGCCTGCACACCCGCCGGCGCAGCCCCTGAGCTTGAACCGCGACGATCAGCCTTTGGCATTCCGCCAGCAGCCGGCTCAGCGCCTGCAGACCTCGCGCAGGGCAGCGCGATCCTGCGCCGAGAGGCCGCCAGAGTCGCGGTTTTGCGGATTCATGGCCGGGTACATGACCGAGTGCTCACCATCGACATGCCCGATACCGAGGGCGTAGCCCAGCTCATGAGCGAGGATCGTGCGCAACTCAGCACGATTGCCCCTGTCAACTTCAAAAATGTTGGCACACCGATGACGGTTGGCAGGTCCCGCTCACGCGAGGCGTACAGGCAGCAACGACAACTTCTGCCCCTGACGGCCCCAACCAGCCGGCGCACCATCCTGGCCAACGCGATCAAACCCGATTGCACCAACCCGGTGCACGAGGGAAACCATGCTGCGCGGCGCCCCCGAGAACGCCCAGTCATGTTCTGGAATGAAGCTTGCTTAAGACGGGCCCAGACCGAACGGATGGAGACGTACTCATGGCCTGGATCTCGACCTTCAGCCCGCGCAGCAACACCCGCGACCGGCTGGCAAGCCTGCTTGAGCAGCAGACCGAACGGGACTGGGATCTGACGCTGAGCTTCTGCGACCAGGGGGTGGACCCAGTGGTGGCCGACCCGCTGGACCGGTTCGTCGGCAAGCTGCAGCAGGAGATCGGCCGCCCCAGCGAAGCAACCATTGCCATGTACGCGGCAGTCCCGAGACTCGCCGAAACCGCCCGGGGCACCCGCGAACACAGCGGCACCCTGGCGACAACGGCCGGGAGCATTGCCAGCGCCAGCGAGCAAATGGCCTCGACCCTGGAGCGGGATCTGGCACCGAACAGCCAGCAGATCGCCGAGCTGGGCGAGACCGTGCATCGCGCCACCGCGGAGTGCGACCAATACGGCGACGCCGCGCACCAGCACGTGGAGGCCATCGGCCACAGCGTGGGCGAGCTCGCCGAGACCACTGAGACCTTGAGCAGCCAGGCGCAGGAGATCAGTGAGGTCGTCGAGATCATCGACTCCATTGCCAAACGCACCAACCTTCTGGCGTTGAATGCGGCCATCGAGGCGGCCCGAGCCGGGGAGAGCGGGGCCGGCTTTGCCGTGGTCGCGGAGGAGGTGCGCAGCCTTGCCGAGCAAACCACGGACGCCACCGGCCGGGTCCAGGGGCTGCTCGACCAGGTTCAGGGCAGTGTCCGGCAGACCGTGGATCAGGTCGGGCAGGTGCGCTCGGCAATGGGAGACGGACTTGAGCAGGTGCGCGCCACCCGGGACCGCCTCAAAGAAGCCCGCGAGGCCTCAGGACAACTGGGCGACGGGGTGCGGGCGGTGGCAAGCGCAACCGAACAGATGACGACCACGGCCCAATCGGTCAGCGGCGAAATACAGCAAGTCGCGCAGATCGCTCAGGATCTGGATCACCGGGCCGAGGAGGTGCAAACACTCAGTGACCGCCTGGAATCGCTCAGTGGCGGCGCCCTGGATGCCATTGGTGTCTTTCGCCTTGAGACCCACCGCGGCGCACGCGAGGCGGTCGAAGCGACGGCCGAGCCCTTCCAGGAACAGGAGCAGCTTCGGCGCGATGCCCTGGAGCAGGCCATGCGGCAGGCGTTACGCGGATCCAGCACCCTGGAGCTGTTCTATGCCACGGATCGCCAGGGGCGGCAGATCACGGAGAACGTCGCCGGCGAAGGCTTCGACATCGCCTACGAAGAGAGCGGTGTCGGCCAGGACTGGTCCGCCCGCGATTGGTTCCAACGCGCAGCCCAGGATGGACAGACCTACGTGACCCCGCTGTATCGCTCCGCAGCGAGCAGTGACTACTGCTTTACGGTCGCCGTGCCGCTGGTGGATCCATTCGGCGAGGTTCTGGGGGTGATGGCTGCCGATGGGTCGCTGAATGCCTTACAGTAGTGCACTTTCGCGGACTCGGCGCCCAATCCAGCCAGGCCAGGCAGAGGCTGTCGCTGCATCAACGCAGGGAGGTGTGCCGGATAACCACCGCCGCCGAGTCGTGGCCCAAGCCGGCAGGGACTCCCTGATGACCAACTCTTCGCAACTGACCCCTGGCGCCGAGCTCAACAGCGCCTTCCAGCCGATTCTAAGCCTCAGTCACCAGCGCCACGTCGGCTACGAGGCCCTGCTCAGAACGGCGCCGGCAGACCGCAGCAATGCGCAGTCCCCGGGAGAGGTCTTCGCCCAAGCCACCAGCGAGGCCGAGCTCCACGCCCTGGAGCAGCTGACCCAGCGTATGCACGCGCAGGCGTTCAGCGCCCTGCCCTCCCCGGACGGGAATCCGGCATGGCTGTTCCTGAACCTGAACCAGCGCCTGATCGCCTCCGGCGGCTACAAAGAGACTCTACCGAAAGCCCTGGAAGCCGCCGGCGTCCCGCCCCACCAGGTCGTGGTGGAGATGCTCGAGACGCCCGGGGACAATAAGCGGCTGGCCGAGGCCGTCCATTGGTTCCGGGAGGTTGGATGCCTGGTAGCCTTGGATGATTTCGGCACCGGCTACTCCAACTTCGAGCGGCTTCTGGAACTGACCCCGGACCTGGTGAAACTCGACCGCTCACTGATCCAGCGTGCTGTCGAGGAGCATGCCGAGGGCCGGCGGCGGATCCTCAACAACCTGGTGGCCCTGATCCAGGAAGCCGGGAGCCTGGTGGTACTTGAAGGCGTCGAGACCGAGCGTCAGGCACTCACCGCGCTGGATGCCGACGTGGATTTCGTACAGGGATTCTTCTTTGCTCACCCGACGCAGGTTGGACCGGACTCGAACCCGGACCCGGGACTAGCGCCAATGCGTCGGGTCACGGAGAAGTTCACGGAGCATGCACTGGAGGAACTCACCCGTGAGCGCTCGCTCCTGCGCCCCTACGCCCAGGCATTTCTGCGCGCCGCCGCCCGCCTCGAGGCGGGCTCCGGCCTGCGCGACAGCTGCACGGACCTGCTCAAGATGCCCTACGTCCAGCGCTGCTACGTGCTCAACGGACGCGGCGAGCAGATCGACGAACACGTGCTGCCTCAACAGCGTGAAGCCACCGGCGAGCCGACTGCCATGGGAGGGGCGCCCGTTGCAGCGCCCCCGGACCGTCGCTACAGCCCGCTGATCGACACCCGGGGTGGCAACTGGCTGCGCCGCCACTATTATCGGGATGCCTGCATGGAGCGGCGGCGCCTGAAGATCTCGCGCCCCTACCGGTCGAGCACCGGCAGCCACGTCTGCGTAACGCTCTCGATCGCCGAGACTCCCACTGGTGAGGCCAGCCCTTACGTGTTCTGCTGTGACCTGCTCTGGCGTCCGGCCAATGGCTAGGTGCCTTAGTACCCCGCTCTACCGGCAGTGACCGAAGGGTCAGGGGGCGTTACCTGCCCGCCAATCGCCAGGACAGCATCAACGCTCATGGCCCGAATCGAGCGCAACCGTCGACCCAAGGTCATCTGCCATCTATTTGCATCCGCAAGAAGCAGCCTATCCACAAAGCCTGTGGAAAACCCTGTGAAGAATAACGGGCCGCTAGCGGCGTGCCGCAGCCTCCAGGTCGATTGAGCAGAGATTGGCCAGCCGCTGTCCGCCCCAGAATCAGCTAGTTACGAGCACCCCACAGGCATCAGGCAGTTAGCGGCGCCAACAAGTGGGCTTGTGCACAAGTCGCATCTTTGGGGCGAACCCCGATCGCGGCTGTCAATCCTGGCACCTCTTCCCGCGCCTAGAAGTTGTAGCTCGCCCCTAGGGTGTAGTTGCGGCCGAGGATCGGCGCCGAGCTCTTGAAGAAGCTCTCGTGGCGTCGGCCGTCCTCGTCGAGGAGGTTCCGGCCGCGGAAGAACACGCGCAGCTCCTCGACGTCCTGCGGCTCCCAGCCGATATCGAAGCCGACCAGGTTGTAGCTGCCGGTCCCGGTCTCCGCCGGGCCGGTATCCGTCTGCCGGAAGACGTGGCGCCAGTCCACGGCGAAGTCCAGGGTCCGCCAGGCGGTGTCCACGCCGATCCCCAGCCGCGGCGCCGTCATCCGCGGCAGGCTCCCGCCGTCGCGGAAGCGCCCGCGCAGGTAGTCGCCGCTGGCCCGGGCGGTCACCGGCCAGTCGGCCACGGTGAGATCGTGCTCCGCCTCGAACTCCAGGCCGTAGAG
>PULM01000080.1 GCA_003552345.1 Ectothiorhodospiraceae bacterium | reverse complement strand
TTCCCGAAACCCTCGTACCTCTTCGCCCTGGTCGCCGGGGATCTGGCGTATCAGGAGGCCACCTTCGTGACTGCCTCGGGACGCGAGGTGGCCCTGCGTTTCTATGTCGAGCCGGAGAACGCCGGACGCACCGACCACGCGCTGGACGCGCTGCAGCGGGCCATGCGCTGGGACGAGGCGCATTACGGGCTGGAGTACGACCTGGACACCTACATGGTCGTCGCCGTGGGCGACTTCAACATGGGCGCCATGGAGAACAAGGGGCTGAACGTCTTCAACACCCAGTTCGTGCTGGCCAGCCCGGATACCGCCACCGACAGCGACTACGAGAACGTCGAGGCGGTCATCGGCCACGAGTACTTCCACAACTGGACGGGCAACCGGGTCACCTGCCGTGACTGGTTTCAGCTCTCGCTCAAGGAGGGCCTGACCGTCTTCCGCGAGCACCAGTTCGCCGAGACCATGGGCTCGGAGGCCGTGCAGCGCATCAACCAGGTCCGCCTGCTGCGCACCGCCCAGTTCCCCGAGGACGCCGGCCCCATGAGCCACCCGGTGCGCCCGGACGCTTACGTGGAGATCAACAACTTCTACACCGCCACCGTCTACGCCAAGGGGGCGGAGGTCATCCGCATGTGCCACACCCTCCTCGGCGATGATGCCTTCCGCCGCGGCGTGCGGCTCTACCTGGAGCGACACGACGGCGAGGCCGCCACCATTGAGGAGTTCCTCGCCGCCATGGAGGAGGCTGGGGGGGTCGATCTCCAGCAGTTCGCGCTTTGGTACACCCGGGCCGGCACGCCACGGCTGGAGATCGAGGATGCCTACGACCCCGAGCAGGGGCGGTACACGCTAATCTGCCGCCAATCCCTGCCCAGTGACCCTGGCCGGGCCCAGGGCGATCCGATGCACATCCCCCTGGCCGTCGGGCTGCTTGGCCGGGACGGTGTGCCCCTCGCCGCCCGGCAGCCGGAGGAGTCGGCGGCTCACGCCCGGACCCGCGTACTGGAACTGCGCGAGACGGAGCAGCGCTTCGTCTTCGAGGAATGCCCGCAGCGGCCGGTGCCCTCGCTCCTGCGCGGCTTCTCTGCGCCCGTCAAGCTCCACTACCCCTACAGCGACGACGACCTCGCCTTCCTCCTCGCCCACGACACCGACCCGTTCGCGCGATGGGAGGCGGGCCAGCAGTTGGCGCTGCGCATCCTCCTCGACGAGGCCCACGGGATCCCGCGGCCGGACGGCATCGAGCGGCTTGAACAGGCGTTCCGCACCGCGCTCGAGGCCCCGTCTGCCGATCCGGCCCTGGTGGCGGAAGCGCTAACCCTGCCCGCAGAGACCTACCTCACCGAACAGATGCAGGTGGTAGACCCGCAGGCGATCCACGATGCCCGCGAGCGGGTCCGCGCCCGTCTGGGCCAGGCGCTGGAGGGCCACTGGCTCGCCCTGCACGCGCAGGCCAGCGGCCCGTGGCGCTACGACCCGGACGAGGCCGCCCGGCGACGCCTACGCAATCTTGCCCTTGGCTACCTACATGCCGGCTCGCAGCGGCATCTGGGCCGCGCCCTCGAGCAGCTTGAGCGCAGCGACAACCTCACCGACCGCCTGGCCGCGCTGGCGGTGCTGGTGGACAGCCCGCGCCCGGAGGCCGAGCAGGCCGTGGACGCGTTCTATCAGCGCTGGTCCGCAGAGCCGCTGGTGGTCGACAAGTGGTTCCGCACCCAGGCGCTGGCCGATCGCCCGGACACCATCCACCGGGTACGCCAACTCACCGAGCACCCGGATTTCACCCTCGACAATCCCAACCGCGCCCGCGCCCTGCTCGGCGCCTTTGCCCAGGGCAACCCCGCGCACTTCCATGATGCCAACGGCGAGGGTCACCGTCTGCTCAGCGACCACGTGCTGCGCCTGGATCGCAGCAACCCCCAGCTGGCCGCCCGCCTGCTGGCCCCGCTGACGCAGTGGCGACGCTACGACGCCCCGCGGCGACGCTCGATGCGCGAGCAACTGGAACGGATCCTTGAGCGCGATGCGCTGTCGAAGGACGTATACGAGGTCGCTTCCAAAAGCCTGGGGGCGATGAGCTAAAGTGAGGTGAGAGCCTCGCGGCAACCGAACACATGGATTGGAGGCACATTTTGGCCCGTAGTCACCTGCTGTTGACCCCCGTACTGGCCCTCGGCCTGGCCCTGTTCTCCACGGCCCCGCTGCCCGGATCGCCGGGCCTGTCGACGGCGGCCGCCAGCGACAACGGCGTCGCCCCCGGGCAGACCGAGTTCGAGAAGGCGCGCGTCGTCGCCGACCTACTCCAGCGCTACCACTACGGCGGCCCCGAGTCCGCCGAGGAGCTGATGGAGCAGGCCACCGAGACCTACCTCAAACAGCTCGACCACGGACGCTTCTTCCTGTTGCAGGAGGACGTCGACGCGTTCCGCGAGCGCATGGGCGACCTGACCCCGGATCAGGGGGATGCCATCCTCGAGGCGGCCTACGACCTGCACGCCCGTTACCGCGAGCGCGTGGAGGAGCAGACGGCGTTCGCCCTGGGCTTGCTCGAAGACGGGTTCGACTTCGACGGTGACGGCCGCTTCGAGCAGGACCGTAGCGAGGCAGACTGGGCCGCGGATCGCGACGCCCTCGATGAGCTCTGGCGCCAGCGCGTCACCCACGATGCACTGACCCTGGAACTGGCCGAGCGCAGCAGCGAGGAGATCCGCGACAACCTCGAGCGGCGCTACACCACGCTGCGCGATCGCGCCGTGGATGCCGGCAACGAGGACATCATGGACCAGTTCCTCAGCGCCTGGGCCGGGGCCTACGACCCCCACAGCACGTTCCTCTCGCCGCAGCGCTCGGAAGAGTTCGACATGCAGATGTCGCTCCAGCTCGAGGGCATCGGCGCCAAGCTGACCATGGATCAGGACTTCACCGAGATCGTCGAGTTGATCCCCGGCGGCCCCGCCGAGCAGTCCGGCGAGCTGCGCGAGGGCGAGCGCATCATCGGGGTGGCCGACGGCGATGACGGCGAGATGAAGGATGTCGTCGGCTGGCGACTCGACGAGATCGTCGACATGATCCGCGGCCCCAAGGAGTCGGTGGTCCGGCTCAAGGTCCTGCCGCCGGCCGGGGCCAGCGAGAGCTCCCCGCGCGAGGTGCGACTGGTGCGCAACAAGGTCGACCTGGAGGATCAGGCCGCCCGCAAGGAAGTGATCGAAAAGGCCACCGCCGGGGGCGAAAAGAAGCGCATCGGCGTCATCACCATCCCCAAGTTCTACCGGGACTTCGAGGCGGCCCACTCCGGCCGGGACGACTTCCGCAGCACCACGCGGGACGTCCAGCGCCTGCTCAGCGAACTCGAGGACGAAGGCATCGACGGCCTGTTGATCGACCTGCGCGGCAACTCCGGTGGCGCCCTGCGCGAGGCCACCGCCCTGACCGCCCTGTTCACCGGCGGCGGCCCGGCGGTGCAGGTCCGCGACGCCCGCGGCCACCCGGAGCAGGTCGGTGAGTCGAAGAGCGATCCTGCCTACGACGGCCCGCTGGGCGTACTGGTCGACCGCCGCAGCGCCTCGGCGTCGGAGATCTTCGCCGCGGCCATCAAGGACTACGGGCGCGGGATCGTGCTCGGCGACCAGACCTTCGGCAAAGGCACCGTGCAGCAGATGATCGGTCTGGACAACTACGCCATCCCCGGCGAGGAACGCTCCGGGCAGCTCAAGCTGACCCTGGCCCAGTTCTATCGGGTCACCGGCGAGAGCACCCAGCTCGATGGCGTCAAGCCGGACATTCGCCTGCCCTCCGAGTTCAGCCACGAAGAGTTCGGCGAGCGTGCCACCCCGAACCCGCTGCCGGCGACCCAGATCGACGGGCTCGACATCACCGTGCATCTGGAGCTGGAGACCATCATCGAGGAGCTCACGCGACGGCACGAGGCCCGGATGGACGAGACCGAGGCCTTCCGTGCCCTCGAGCGGGAGATCAGCGCCAAACGGGAGATCCGGGAGGACACCTCGGTGGCCCTGAACAAGGCGACGCGGCAGGAGGAGCAGAAGGCCCGCGAGGAGCGACTGCTGGAGTTGCACAATGAGCGCCGCCGGGCCCACGGCAAGGATCCGGTGGAGCAGTACGCGGACGTCAATGCCGATGAGCTGCCGGACGCTCTGCTTGACGCCAGTGCGGCGATCATCGCCGACTTCTCGGAGCTGTTGCACGAGGCCGACGAGGAGGTCCTCACCGCCGAGGCGCAGGAAGAGGAGTGAGGTCGCGGGAGTGCCGGGGGCGGGGGCTGTCGGCCCCCGCCCCCCGGCCAGGCCGATCTATCCGGCCGGTGCCAAGTATTCGATCCGCAGTTGCAGGCGGACGTCTCCGCGGAACCGGTTGACCTCCGGGCGGTAGACCGCCCGCACGGCCCCCTGCAGACGGTCCCAGCCCCGTTCCACCCCACCGAAGGCGATGGCCGACAGCGAGGTGCCACGCCCCTCGCCGGCCGCGAGTTCCAGTCGAAGGTGCCCGCCGCGCAACTCGCGGCTCTGGAGGATCCGAAACTCGCCCTCGAAGCACGGCTCCGGGAACCCCTGCCCCCACGGTCCGCCGTAGCGTAGGGCCCAGGCCGTTTCCAGATTGAGCTCCTCCGGCGCAAGCGACCCGTCGGTCTCCAGCCGCCGTTCCGGAAGCTCACCGCCGAGGGCCTCGTCCAGCGCCCCGGCAAAGGCACAGCGGAAGGCATCCAGCTGCCTGGCCTCGATGCTCAGACCAGCCGCCATCGCGTGTCCACCGAAGCGTTCAATCAATCCCGGCGAGTGCTGGTGGATACGCGCCAGCAGGTCGCGCATGTGCAACCCCGGCACCGAGCGCGCCGAGCCGCGCAGCATGCCCTCTCCCGCCGGGGCAAATGCCACCGCCGGACGGTGGTAGCGCTCCTTGAGTCGAGAGGCCAGGATGCCGGTCACTCCCTGGTGCCAGCCCTCGGCCGCCACACAGACCCCCAGCCCCACATCCTCGGCGTGGCCCTCCAGATCCGCCAGTGCCTCCTCGGTCATCTGTGCCTCGACCTCACGCCGCTGGCGATTGAGGCCGTCGAGCCCCGCCGCCCGCTCACGGGCCCGTTGCGGATTATCCTCCAGCAGACAGTCGACCCCGGCGGTCATGTCGTCCATGCGCCCGGCCGCGTTCAGCCGCGGCCCGACCGCGAAAGCCAGGTCGGCGGCCGTCGCCTCGGCCGGCTCTCGCCCGGCCAGTTCCAGAAGCGCGACAATCCCCGGACGCGCCACGCCGGCACGGATCCGGCGCAACCCCTGCTCGACCAGGATGCGATTGTTGTGATCCAACGGCACCAGATCCGCCACCGTCCCCACGGCCACCAGATCCAGTAGTTCGAGCAGGGACACGGCCCCCTGGAGCGCTCCATCGCGCTCCAGAGTCCGCTGCAGGGACAGGGCCAGGTACCAGGCCACGCCCACCCCGGCCAGGGCCGTGCTCGGGAAATGGTCATCCGCGCGCAGCGGATCGACCACCGCATCGGCGGCCGGCAGCGATTCGCCGGGGCTGTGGTGGTCGGTCACCACCACGCCCATGCCGGCTTCCTGCGCCGCCGCGACCCCCTCCAGGCTGCTCACCCCGTTGTCGACCGTAATCAGCCAGTCGGGCCCGAGCGGCACCAGGCGCTCAACCACGGCCTCGCTGAGCCCGTAGCCCAGCGAGAAACGGTCGGGGATAAAGGAGTCGATGCACTCCGGATCACTGCCGCAGGCCGCCGCCAGGCGCCGGAGCGCCAGCACCATGAGCGCGGTGGCCGTCGCCCCATCGGCGTCGTAATCACCGACCACAACGATCCGTTGCCCGGCACGCAGGGCGGGAGCCAGCGCCGCCACGGCACGATCCAGATCGGCCATGCCCGTCGGTGGCTGCAGGCGTTTGAGACTCAGATCCAGTTCGGCGGCATCGCGCAAACCACGGCGCTCATAGACCCGACGCAGGACCGGGTGCAAATCCGGACCTACATCTTCCGGCAACGACACCGCCGGGCGCGGCTGGATGCACTCAGGCATCCTCCCCCTCCCCCCGGACCCACGAGGCGAGAGGCCGCGACCGTCGCCAGAACCTGCGCGACTCTCGCCGACCCAGGGTGACACCGTCCTCCCCGGGCCCCAGACACAGCTCCAGCGCGTCCCAGCGCACCCCGTGCGCGGGCACCTCGCGCAGCGCGGCCAGCGCCGGTGCGGCAAAGGCACGCTCGACAGCCGCCACGGCATCGATCCAGGCCGCACCATCCGCCACGGCCAGCGCCTGCTCCGCCCAGGGGACCGCGACCAGGGTATCCGGCCCTGGTAGGATCGGCGTGGCGCCGGCCAGATCGCCGACCTCGGCCCCGGCCAGCACACCGAGCCCGAGCCAAGCCGGGTCGTCGCTGAACAGCCGCTGCCACGGGAAGGCTTCCGGGACGCGCGGGCAACGGCCGCTGCCCCACGCCCACAGTGCGTTGATCGGCGGCTCGCCCCGCGCCTCCCGATCACGGTTGATCGGGTGGTCGCAGAGGGTCATCTCGACCTCGTTGAAGAGAGCCGCCCAGTTCAGGGCGCCCCGATCACGCGGCAGGTAGGCGTCGATAAAACGGTTGCAGATCTGCTCCGGCGCGGGGCGCTCGGGCAACGGCGCCTCACTCTGCAAGTACCACCGCCCGGCCGCACTCCGGTGCAGCTGGACGCCGCGACCGGCCAGCAGGTCGGCCAACTCGGTCTCCAGGCGGGCAGCCTCGAACTCGTCCACCGCCACGGGCACCAGGCGCACGCCCGCGGCCTCGGCACGCAGGTGAACCGGCTGCGCGCGGCTCCAGTAGGCATCACAGCCCGGGTCGCCGCCATCGGCCAGCCAGCCGAGGGCACCCGCCGCGTCGGGGACCGGCGAGGGCGCCAAGGGTCCGTGCCGCCCCCGGGCCAACCAGGTCTCCAGGGCCGGCTGGCGCGCCAGCACACCAGCGGGCACGCGCCCGGGTAGTGGCCCGAGCAGCCCGGGAACCCGAAGGCGCAGCCGATGGGTGCTCAAAGCCGCTTCAGGATGGCCTCGCGGACCGCCTGGTAGTCGGCATCCACGGTCTGGACCGCATCCCCGGCCTGGGCACTGGCCACATCCGGGTCCTTGAGGCCGTGACCGGTGAGGGTGCAGACCACGGTGCTGCCCTCGGGGATACGGCCACTGCGGATATCGCGCATCGCCCCGGCCACGGAGGTCGCCGAAGCAGGCTCACAGAAGACCCCCTCATGATCGGCGAGCATCCGCTGGGCCTGCAGGATCTCCTCGTCGCTGAGTTCGTCGAACCAGCCTCCGGACTCCTCGCGGACCGCCTGGGCATAGTCCCAGGATTGCGGATCGCCGATGCGGATCGCCGTGGCCACCGTCTCGGGCTCAGCCACCGGCCCACCACGCAGGAAGGGGGCACTGCCGCTGGCCTGATAGCCGACCATACGCGGGCGCCGATCCACCAGCGCTGCCGCGTAACGACAATGCCCCTGGCAGAACGCACAGGCCGCCGTCAGCCGCTCGTCGCCCTGGCGCCCCGCGCACTCGCTATAACCGATCCAATGCGCCGTGATGTTGCCCGCATTGCCTACCGGCAGGCAGTGATAGTCCGGGGCGCGCTCGAGCTCCTCGATGATCTCGAAGGCGGCGGTCTTCTGCCCCTGGAGACGGTACGGGTTGATGGAATTGACGATGGTCAGCGGCGCATGCTCGGCCAACTCCTTGACCAGGCGCATACCGGCGTCGAAGTTGCCGCGGATCTGCAGCACCTGGGCACCGTGCATGATGGCCTGAGCCAGCTTGCCCATAGCGATCTTGCCGTCGGGGATGAGCACAAAACAGCTGATCCCGGCCCGTGCGGCGTAGGCGGCCGCTGATGCCGAGGTATTGCCGGTGGAGGCACAGATGATCGCCTTGGCACCCTGCTCCACGGCCTTGGTGACCGCCATGGTCATGCCGCGGTCCTTGAATGAGCCCGTGGGGTTGAGCCCTTCGAACTTGACGTAGAGGTCGACGTCGCGGCCGAGCTCCGTCGGGATCCGCGTCAGCTGGATCAGCGGCGTGTTGCCCTCGCCCAGCCCGAGGATCCGGGCATCATCGCTGATCGGCAGCCGGTCCAGATACTTGGCGATCAGTCCGGTGTAACGGGGTCGGAAGGGCATGCTCTTACTCCAGGCTCTCGACACGGATACGCACCACCCGGCCATCGACCTGCTCCAGGTGCTC
>PULM01000116.1 GCA_003552345.1 Ectothiorhodospiraceae bacterium | reverse complement strand
TCAAGATGCGCATCAACGAACGCTTCGGTGCCATCCCGGCGGACAGTGCGGCGGCCATCTACACCGCCGGTCTGCTCGGCGAGCAGTACGTGGGGCTGGAGCCGGGGTGGGAGACCGAGCCTCTGGCCGATGGCGATCGGATCACCGAGACCCAGTCGGCCGTGGTCCTCGAGCGGATCATCGGCCAGTTCGTCACCAGCATGCAGGATTGAACTCGCCGCGCGGGCGAGGGAGGCAGGATCGATGGACAAGGTGAATCGGTGGGGACGTTCCCTGGCGCTGATGCTCGCTCTGGCGCTGGCGCTGGCGCTGGCGCTGGGCGCCGGTCAGGCGGTGGCCAAGCCGGACCCGCGCCAGGTGGTCGAGGAGGTGACCGACGAGGTGCTGCGGGTGCTCGAGGAGCACGGCGAGGAGATCGCCGGCGACCCGGTGGCGCTCTACGACAAGCTGGCCCCGGTGGTCGAGCCGCACATCGACTACGACCGGATCGGCGCGCGCATCCTCGGGCCGCACTGGCGGGACGCCGACGAGCAGACCCGTGAGCGGTTCGTGACCGAGTTCCAGCGCAGCCTGCTGCGCACCTACGCCTCGAGCATGGAGGACTACCAGGGGGTCGACGTGCGCATCCTCGGTAGCCGCCAGCGCGACGGCGGGGTGCAGGGGGGTATGGAGGTTGGCTCCGGCGACAGCCGCGCGCGCATCCTCTACCGCCTCGAAGAGCGCGAGGACGCCTGGAAGCTGGTGGATGTCACCGCCGAGGGCGTGAGCATGATCCACAACTACCGCGAGGACTTCCGCTCGCGGCTGCGTGATCGCGATCTGGAAACCGTGATCGAGGAGATGGCGCAGCGCAACCGGGAGATCGGATTCGAATGACCCGGACGGCCCTCGTCAATGGGGCGGACGGGCGCTGGCGTGTCACCGGGCGCCTGGAGTTCGATACCGTGGGCGAGTTGTGGGCGCAGGGCATGGAGCGTTTCGCCCTCGAGGGTGGGGCCTGCGAGATCGACCTGGCCGCGGTGGAGCGAACCGACAGCGCTGGCGTCGCCCTGCTGATCGACTGGACGCGGCAGGCCCGCGCGCGGGGCGGGCGCTTGTGTCTGTGCCATGTGCCGGAGCAGATGCTGGGCATCGTCCGGGCCAGCGGGGCGGAAACGGTGCTGGAAATCGCCGACGTCCCGGCCTGAATCGGCTATAATCGACCGCTTTCGCGGGGAAACCGCGCTCCGTGTCTGGAGGGATCGCCCCAATGATGCAGCCAGAAGAGATCGAACGCCTGCTGCTTGAGCAGCTCAGCGATGCCCGGGTGGAGGTCAGCGGGGACGGACGCCACTTTCGTGCCATCATCGTCAGTCCCGACTTCCAGGGGCTGCCGCGGATCCAGCGCCATCGTCTGGTCAACCGTGCCCTGCGCGCCCACATCGACAGCGACACCCTGCACGCCATCTCCATGCGGACCCTGACGCCCCCGGAGCACGAGCAACAGCAGAAGGCGGGGTAGGCCGATGGAGCGACTGCTCATCCGCGGCGGCAACCCGCTGCGCGGGGATATCCGCATCTCCGGGGCCAAGACCGCGGCCCTGCCGGTCATGGCGGCGACTCTTCTTGCCGACGGGCCGACCACCGTCGGCAACATCCCGCACCTGCACGACGTCACCACCACCATGGAGCTGCTCGGGCGCATGGGTGTGGAGTTGACCGTGCACGAGGGTATGGAGGTGGAGGTCAACACGGCGAGCATCGACAGCTTCCGGGCCCCCTACGAGCTGGTCAAGACGATGCGAGCCTCGATCCTGGTGCTCGGGCCGCTGCTGGCGCGGTTCGGTCGAGCCGAGGTGTCGCTGCCCGGCGGTTGTGCCATCGGTTCGCGGCCGGTGAACATCCACGTGGATGGCCTGCGTGCCATGGGGGCCGAGATCGAGGTACGCGACGGGTACATCCAGGGGCGCGCGGACCGTCTGCGCGGGGCGCACATCCGCATGGATGTCTCCACCGTCACCGGCACCGAGAACCTGATGATGGCCGCGGCGCTGGCGCGGGGCACCACGGTGCTGGAGAACGCCGCCCGCGAACCCGAGGTGATCAACCTGGCCGACTGCATCAACGCCATGGGCGGGCACGTCCAGGGCGCGGGGACCTCAACCCTGACCATCGAGGGGGTGGAGCGCCTGCGCGGTGTCCACCATCGAGTGCTGCCCGATCGCATCGAGACCGGCACCTACCTGGTCGCCGCGGCCATGACCGGCGGCGAGGTGCGGCTCAAGGACACCGCACCGGAGCTGGTCGAGTCGGTGCTCGGCAAACTGCGCGAGAGCGGCGCCGAGGTGGCCACCGGGCGCGACTGGGTGACCCTGCGCATGGACGGTCGCCCCTGCGCCGTGGACCTGGAGACCGCCCCGTACCCGGGGTTTCCCACCGACATGCAGGCGCAGTTCTGCGCGCTGAACGCCATCTCGACCGGGGCGGGGACGGTGACCGAAACCGTCTTCGAGAACCGTTTCATGCACTGCCTGGAGATGCAGCGCATGGGTGCCGACATCCAGATCGATGGCCCCCGGGCGCATATCCGCGGTGTCGAGCGCTTGACCGCCGCACCGGTGATCGCCACCGATCTGCGCGCCTCTGCGAGCCTGGTGCTGGCCGGCCTGGTGGCCGAGGGCGAGACGCGGGTGGACCGGATCTACCACATCGACCGGGGCTACGAGTGCATCGAGGAGAAGCTGGCGCAGCTCGGTGCCGACATCCAGCGCGTCCCCGACTGACGACGGAGACCGACCGAATACCATGAGCCGAATCCTGACCCTGGCCCTGTCCAAGGGACGCATCCTGGAAGAGACCCTGCCGCTGCTCGCCCGCTGCGGGATCGAGCCTGCCGAGGACCCGGATGCCAGCCGCAAGCTGATCATCGGGACCAACCGCGAAGACGTGCGGCTGCTGGTGGTGCGCGCCTCGGATGTGCCGACCTACGTCGAGCACGGAGGCGCTGACCTGGGCGTGGCCGGGCGAGACGTGCTCCTGGAGCATGGGGGCGGCGGTCTCTACGACCCGGTGGACCTGGGCATCGCCCGTTGCCGGCTGATGGTGGCCGGGCCGCCCGACGGCCCGCCGCCCGGGCGCCGGCCGCGGGTGGCTACCAAATTCGTGCACCTGGCGCGCCAGCACTTCGCCGCGCAGGGGCGCCAGGCCGAGATCATCAAGCTCTACGGCTCCATGGAGCTGGCGCCGTTGGTCGGCATGGCCGACCTCATCGTGGACCTGGTTGACACCGGCAACACGTTGCGCGCCAACGGCCTGGCACCGCTGGAGGAGATCATGTCGATCAGCTCACGGCTGGTCGTCAACAAGGCGTCGCTGAAGACCAGCCCGCACCGGCTGGGGGCGCTGATCGACGACCTGGCCACGGCGGCCGGCGCCAGGGACACCAGTTAGCCTGATCGCGAGGGGAAAGCATGGTCGATATCAAGCGGCTGAGCACCACACAGCCCGACTTCTGGGACAGTCTTGACGCCCTGACCAGCTGGGGGAGCCACCCGGGCGCCTCCATCGAGCAGCGCGTGGCCGAGGTGGTGGAGGGTGTGCGCACCGGCGGCGACGCCGCGCTGCTCGACTACACGCGGCGTTTCGATGGCCGTGAGGCGGAGTCGGTGGCCGCTCTGGAGATCCCCGCCGAGCAGATGGCGGCGGCCCACGAGCAGGTGGCCCCGGAGATGCGCGAGGCCCTGGAGCAGGCCGCCGCGCGCATCCGCGACTACGCGCAGCGCCAGCGCCTGGAGTCCTGGGTCTATGAGGATGCCGAGGGCAATCGCCTTGGCCAGCAGGTGACGGCCCTGGATCGGGTCGGCATCTACGTCCCGGGCGGCAAGGCCGCCTACCCCTCCTCGGTGCTGATGAACGCCGTTCCGGCCCGGGTGGCCGGGGGGCAGGAGATCGTCATGACGGTGCCGGCCCCGGGCGGTGAACTCTCGCCGCTGGTGCTGGCCGCCGCCCACGTCGCCGGGGTGGACCGCGTCTTCACCCTGGGCGGGGCGCAGGCCGTGGCGGCGCTGGCCTACGGCACGGAAACCGTGCCCGCCGTGGACAAGATCGTTGGCCCGGGCAACGCCTATGTTGCCGAGGCCAAGCGGCGTGTCTACGGCGTGGTCGGCATCGACATGATCGCCGGCCCCTCGGAAGTGCTGATCATCAGCGATGGCCAGGCCGACCCCGAGTGGATCGCCATGGACCTGTTCTCCCAGGCCGAGCACGACGAGGAGGCCCAGGCCCTGCTGGTCTGCCCGGACTTCGTCTTCCTCGATCAGGTGCAGGCGGCCATGGAGCGCCTGCTGCCGGACATGGAGCGCTCTGAGATCATCCGTACCTCGCTGGCCGAGCGCGGCGCGCTGATCTGCGTGCGTGACCTTGAGGAGGCGCAGCAGGTAGCCAACTACGTCGCCCCCGAGCACCTGGAGCTCTCCGTGGCGGAGCCGGATCGCCTGCTCGAGGGCATCCGTCACGCCGGGGCGATCTTCCTCGGCCACTACAGCGCCGAATCGCTGGGCGACTACTGCGCCGGTCCCAATCACACATTGCCCACCTCGCGGACCGCCCGGTTCGCCTCGCCGCTGGGCGTCTACGACTTCCAGAAGCGCTCCACCACGCTGGCCTGCTCGCCGGCAGGCGCCGCCGCGCTGGCCGGGACCGCCGCGGCCATGGCGCGTGGCGAGGGGCTGACCGCCCATGCCCGCTCGGCGGAGTACCGCGGGCAGGGGGAGGAGAGCAGCGGTGACTGAGGTCGAAGGGCGAGTCGCCCGCTGGGTGCGGCCGCAGGTGCAGGCGCTGGCGGCGTATCAGGTCGCCGACCCGGGCAAGGCGATCAAGCTCGATGCCATGGAGAGTCCCTGGGCCTGGCCCGGTGCCCTGGAAGAGGCCTGGCTCGAGCGGATGCGCTCGGTCTCGGTGAACCGCTACCCGGACCCGGCGGCGCGGCAGCTCAAACCGCTGCTGCACCAGGCACTGGGGGTGCCCGAGGGGGGCGAGCTGCTCCTTGGCAACGGCTCCGATGAGCTCATCCAGCTCATCGACCTGGCGGTGGCCGGCAGTGGCCGCAGCGTCCTGGCCCCGGGGCCAAGCTTTGCCATGTACCGGATCATCGCCGAGCTCACCGGGGCCGAGTACGTGGAGGTGCCACTGGGGCCGGAGTTTGGGCTGGATCTCCCGGCCACCGTGGAGGCCGCTGCCGCGCACGGTCCGGCGGTGACCTATCTGGCCCACCCCAATAATCCCACCGGGAATGGCCTCGATCTCGACGCCGTCGCCGAGCTGGTGGCGCAAAGCGACGGGCTGGTGGTGGTCGACGAGGCGTATGCACCCTACGCCGAGAGCAGCTTCCTGCCCCGGGTGCTCGAGTTCCCCAATTGCCTGGTGCTGCGCACCCTCTCCAAGGTCGGTCTGGCCGGGCTGCGGGTCGGTGTGTTGATCGGTCACCCGGCGTGGATCGAGCAACTGGAGAAGTGTCGCCTGCCCTACAACCTCGGCAGCCTGGCGCAGGCCAGCGCCGCCTTCGCCATCGAGCACCAGGAGGCACTTGATCGCGCCGTGGCCCACGTGCTCGCCGAGCGCGCGCGGCTGGTTGAAGAGTTGCCGGCCGTCCCCGGCGTGGAGCGGGTCTGGACCACCGAGACCAACTTCCTGACGTTCCGCGTGCCCGCCGGCAGCGCCGATGCCGTGCACCGCGGGCTGCTCGACCGGGGGGTGCTGATCAAGCGCCTGCACGGCAGCCATCCGCGCCTGGAGGACTGCCTGCGGGTGACGGTCGGTCGACCGGAAGAGAACAACCGCTTCCTCGAGGCCTTGGCCGAAACCCTCGCCGTCGCCGCCTAAGGTCGGCTTGCTGATCCGCGCCAGGCCCCGGCGGTGGGGCCGCCGCGGGTCGGGTCAGCGCCGCCCGGGGCGGCTGGGCTGTTGCATGTCCGGTCGTTCGCCGAGGGTGACGGAGGTCGAGAAGGGCTCCTGGTCGCGGTAGCCGGCGATCTCCATCTCCGTGCCTGGGGCCGCCTCACTGGCCACCTGCAGCAGGTCCTGGACGTCGCGGATGCGCTCTCCACCGAGCTGGACGATGATGTCGCCGGCCTTCAGCCCGGCCTGGTCTGCCGGGCCGCGGGGCAGGATGTGGGTGATCGCGACCCCCTCGGTCTCCGGCGGGTGGCCGAAGGACTCGGCCAGGGCCGGGGTCAGCCGCTGGGCCTGGACACCGAGCCAGCCGCGCACCACGCGGCCGTACTGGATCAGGTCGGACATTACCGCCTGGGCGATGCCCGAGGGGATGGCGAAACCGATGCCCTGCGATCCCCCGCTGCCGCTGAAGATGGCCGTGTTGATGCCCACCAGCCGGCCTTCGGCGTCGATCAGCGCGCCGCCGGAGTTTCCCGGATTGATCGCAGCGTCGGTCTGCAGGAAGTTCTCGAAGGTGGACAGCCCTAGCTGGTCGCGCCCGGTGGCGCTGATGATCCCCTGGGTTACGGTCTGTCCGACCCCGAAGGGGTTGCCGATGGCCAGGACCACGTCGCCGACCCGCACCCGCTCGTCGCGGGCAAAGGTGATCACCGGCAGCCGGTCGGCCTCGATGCGCAGTACCGCCAGGTCGGTCTCCGGGTCCCGGCCCACCACCGTGGCCGCCTTCTGGCGGCCGTCGGCGAGGAGGACCTGGATCTGGTCGGCATCGTCGATGACGTGGTGATTGGTGACCACGTAGCCGTCCTCGGCGACGATGACCCCTGAACCCAGGCTGGTCTCGGTGCGCTGGCGCTCGCGGGGAGGCGGCTCGCCAAAGAAGCGCCGGAACAGCGGATCATCGAACCCGGGTGGGACCAGCTGTTCGGTGACCTGTTTGACGGTGAAGATGTTCACCACCGCTGGCGCGGCGCGCTCGACGGCGTCGGCGTAGGAGACCGGGCCCTGGCGGGGGGCCGGTCCGGTCTCGGCTGCGTCATCCTGTCGCGCCGGTGCCGGCTCGGGGGTGCGGTCCTCCGTGATCTCCACCCGAGGGGTCAGCGGACCGAGCAGGTCCGGGTTGACCCACACGATCACCAGGGCCAGGACCACGCCCAGCCCGGTGTAGCCGACGAGAAAGCGGATCCACTCGGTGCCCTGCAGTCCCAATGGCCGCCACCCGGATTGTCCTGCTAGCCTCATGAGAATGCCTGCGTTGGGAATCGGGGACATGGTGCATCGAAACCGTCTGGAAGCATACCTGAACGAGCTGCTCGCCCCGGCGGAGTACCCGGATTACGCCCCCAACGGCCTTCAGGTCGAGGGCCGCGAGGAGGTGGCCACGGTGGTGACCGGGGTGACCGCGAGTGCGGCGCTCATCGAGGCGGCCCGCGATCTGGGGGCCGACGCGGTGATCGTCCACCACGGCTCCTTCTGGAAGGGCGAGGACCCGCGGGTGGTCGGCATGAAAGCCCGGCGCCTGCAACTGCTCATCGAGTCGGGGATCAATCTCTTCGCCTACCACCTGCCTCTCGATGTCCACCCGCAGCTGGGCAACAACGCCGGCCTAGGGCGGCTGCTTGGGCTCGAGACGGATGCCCGCCACGCCGCCAAGGGCGTGCCCGGACTGCTGTGGTCCGGCGTGCTGGCCGAGGCCGAGGCGCCGGAGGCCTTCAGCGCGCGGCTTGAGCAGGCGCTGGGGCGGCGACCGGTCCACGTCGATGGTGGTCCGGCGGCCCTTCGCCGGGTGGCGTGGTGCAGCGGTGGCGCCGACGGCCTGATCGAGCAGGCGGCTGGGCTGGGTGTGGACGCCTTTATCTCCGGCGAACTCTCCGAGCCGACCACCCACGTGGCCCGTGAACGCGGACTGCATTACTTCGCCGCCGGGCACCATGCCAGTGAACGCAGCGGCGTGCAGGCCCTCGGGGCGCACCTGGCGGAAGTCCTCGGGCTCGATCATCACTACATCGAGGTCGACAACCCCGCATAGGCATGACGTATCACGGTCGATGTAATAGCCTATCGAGGATGCCGGGCAGGGGCGGGCGACCCGGGTCTGCCTTGACGCCTGGCGATGCGATGTACGAAGCTTACGCGCTGCTTGTACACCCTGCAGGCTCCGATACGACAGGGAGCCGCGACGGGCGGGCGTGTCGGGCGCGGGGTGCGAGGACCGGGGAGCCCGTCGGTGCCGCAGGACCGGCTCCCGGAAGACATTAAGCTCGTCATCGGCGAGGATACCGAAGACGAAGAGGAGGGCGCGGCGTGATGAACCGTCTCAATCTCAGCGGTCTGCAGCAGTGGATGGATGACCGCTATCCCATGACGAGTACTTGGC
>PULM01000139.1 GCA_003552345.1 Ectothiorhodospiraceae bacterium | reverse complement strand
ATGCCCACCCGCATACCGCCGCCGGCGAGGTGGCCCTGGTCCACAACGGTATCATCGAGAACCACGAGCGGCTGCGCGAGCGGCTGAGCGCCGAGGGTCACCGGTTCGAGTCGGAGACCGACACCGAGGTCGCCGTCACCCTCTTCGCCGACCGCCACACCCGTGGTGGCGCGGATCTCCTCGAGGCGGTCCGCGGCGGTCTGGCCGAACTGGAGGGCGCCTACGCCTTCGCGGTGATCTCGGCCCGCGAACCGGGACGTATGATCGCCTGTCGGCGGGGCAGCCCCCTGGTCATCGGCGTCGGCATCGGCGAGCACTTCGTCGCCTCCGACGTGGCCGCGCTGCTACCGGTGACCCGGCGCTTTATCTTCCTTGAAGACGGCGACCTCGCCGATCTCTCCCGCGACCAGGTGACCATCTACGACGCCGAGGGCCGGCCGGTGGATCGCCCGGTGCGCACCTCCGAGCTAAGCGCCGAGTCGGTCGAGCGCGGCGGTTACCGCCACTTCATGCTCAAGGAGATCCACGAGCAGCCGGCGGCGGTCGCCGAGACCCTGGAGGGCCGCCATGCCGACGGCCGCGTCCTTGAGGCCGCCTTCGGTCCCGGCGCTGAACAGCTCCTAGATCAGGCGCAGCGACTGCAGATCGTCGCCTGTGGCACCTCCTACCACGCCGGGCTGATCGCCCGGTACTGGGCCGAGGCCTACGCGGGGCTGCCCTGCGACGTCGAGGTCGCCAGCGAGTTTCGCTACCGCACCCACGCCGTCGCCCCGGGGACGCTGGTGGTGGTCATCTCGCAATCGGGTGAGACTGCAGATGTCCTCGCCGCCCTGCGCGAGTCGCGCCGGCTGGGTTACGCCGGCGTACTGGCCATCTGCAACGTCCCGGAGAGCTCGCTGGTCCGCGAGGCCGACCTGACCCTGCTGACGCGGGCGGGTCCGGAGATCGGTGTCGCCTCCACCAAGGCCTTCACCACGCAGCTGACCGCGTTGCTGCTGCTGGTCGCCGCCTTCGCCCGCCGTCGCGGCCGCCCCCAGGCCGAGCAGGAGCTGGTCCGGGCCGCGGTGCAGCTGCCCGGTGCTCTGGAGCGCGTGTTGGCCCTCGAGCCCCGGGTGGCCGAACTGGCCGAGCAGTTCGTCGACCGGGCCCACGCCCTGTTCCTGGGGCGTGGCGCCCACTATCCAGTGGCCCTGGAGGGCTCGCTCAAGCTCAAGGAGATCTCCTACATCCACGCCGAGGCGTATCCCGCCGGCGAGCTCAAGCACGGCCCCCTGGCCCTGGTGGACGACGGCATGCCGGTGGTTGCCGTGGCCCCCCAGGACGACCTGCTCGACAAGCTGCAATCGAACCTCCAGGAGGTCCGCGCCCGCGGCGGCCGGCTCTACGTCTTTGCCGACGATGCCGCGGCCCTGCGCCCGGCCGGCGGCTTCCATATCCTCCCGGTGCCCGCCGGAGCAGAGGCGATCTCGCCGATCCTCCACACCGTCCCGCTGCAGCTGCTCGCCTACCATGTGGCCGTGCTGCGGGGTACCGACGTGGACAAGCCGCGCAACCTGGCCAAGTCGGTCACCGTCGAATGACAGGATCCGTTGTATGAACCTGCGCGACCTCCGTTATCTGGTCGCCGTGGCCGAGCACCGCCATTTCGGACGGGCGGCCCGCGCCTGCTACGTCAGCCAGCCGACCCTCTCCACGCAGCTGAAAAAGCTCGAGGAGTCCCTCGAGGTCCAGCTCGTCGAGCGCAACCGCCGCCGGGTGCTGCTCACACCGCTGGGCGAACGACTGGCCGAGCGAGCCCGGGACATCCTCAGCGCCGTTGACGACATGGTCGAGGTCGCCCGCGCCCAGGCCGAGCCGATGACCGGGGATGTCCGCCTCGGCGTCATCCCTACGGTGGGCCCGTACCTGCTGCCCCACGTCATCCCGGATCTGGCGCAGACCTACCCGCGCCTGCGCCTGCACCTGCGCGAGGACATGACCCAACGACTCCTCGACCAGCTGCGCGCCGGCGGCCTCGATGGCGCCATCCTCGCTGCGCCGATCGCCGGCGACGACCTGGTTTCGGCGCCGCTGTGCCACGAGCCGTTCTACCTGGCGGTCCCGCGCGGGCATGCGCTGGACCGGGCCGAGCCGGTCCACGCCAGCGATCTGCAGCAGACCGAGCTGATGCTCCTCGAAGAGGGGCACTGCCTGCGCGAGCAGGCCCTGGAGCTGTGCCGGCGCAACGACGTCGGCGAAGCGGCGGCGTTCCGCGCCACCAGCCTCGAGACCCTGCGCCAGATGGTGGCCGCCGGGGTCGGTGTGACCCTGCTGCCCGCGCTGGCGGCGCTTGCCTCCCGGCATGGACCGGACTACGGTGCCATCCGCCTGCGTTCCTTCAACGACCCGGTGCCCAGCCGCGATCTGGCGCTCTACTGGCGAGCAGGGACCGCCCGCGAACCGACTTTCCGCGAGCTGGCCGAGCGCATGCGCATGGCCGCCGCCCTCCAGGATCCGACCCAGTCCCTGCCGGCCGCCTGATCATGCCCATCGACGCCCTGACCACGGATCTCAACGACGCCCAGCGCCAGGCCGTCTGCCTGCCGCCGGGCCGCGCCCTGGTCCTCGCCGGTGCCGGCAGCGGCAAGACCCGCGTGCTGACCCGCCGCGCCGCCTACCTGGTGCAGGCCGAGGGTGCTTCGCCGTTTTCCATCCTCGCCGTGACCTTCACCAACAAGGCCGCCGGCGAGATGCGCGGACGCATCGGCGAGCTGCTGGGTATCGCCACCGCCGGGATGTGGGTGGGCACCTTCCACGGCATCGCCCATCGCCTCCTGCGCCAGCACGCCCAGCGCGCCGGGCTGCCCGAGGGCTTCCAGATCCTCGACGCCGATGATCAGCTGCGCGTGGTCAAACGCGTCCTGCGCGCCCGCGGCGACGACGAATCCCGGTTCCCGCCGCGGCAGGTGCGCGGGTTCATCAGCGCCCGCAAGGAGGAGGGCGAGCGGCCCGCCGATGTCACCGAGGCCGCCGGCGACTACCAGCAAGAGCTGCTCGCCATCTACCACGACTACGAGCAGGCGTGCCGTCGCGGTGGTCTGGTGGATTTCTCCGAACTCCTGCTGCGCGCCTACGAGCTGCTCCGCGACGACGCCGAGCTGCTCGGTCACTACCGGCGCCGCTTCGCCCACATCCTCGTCGACGAGTTCCAGGACACCAACGCCCTGCAGTACCGCTGGCTCAAGCTCCTCGCTGGCGAGCAGGCCGAGCTGTTCGTCGTTGGCGACGACGATCAGTCCATCTACGGCTGGCGCGGTGCGCGGGTGGAGAACATCGAGCACTTCCGTCGCGAGATGGGCGATGTCCAGGTGGTGCGCCTGGAGCAGAACTACCGCTCCACCGGCACCATCCTCGATGCCGCCAATCGGCTCATCGAGCACAACGCCGGGCGCCTGGGCAAACAGCTGTGGACCGACGGCGGCAGCGGCGATCCGATCACCCTCTACGCCGCCTTCAACGAGGTCGATGAGGCGCGCTGGGTGGTCGAGCGCATCCGCCAGCTGATCGAAGAGGGCGGCCACGGCTATGCCGATTTCGCCGTCCTCTATCGCTCCAACGCCCAGTCCCGCGCCCTGGAGCACGAGCTCCACGCCGCCCGTCTGCCCTTCCGCGTCTACGGCGGTCTGCGCTTTTTCGAGCGCGCCGAGGTCAAGGACGCCCTGGCCTACCTGCGCCTGGTGGCCAACCGCCACGATGACGCCAGCTTCGAGCGCGTGGTCAACACCCCGCCGCGGGGGATCGGCGCCAAGACGGTGGATGCCGTGCGCTACGCCGCCCGCGAGGCCGATGTCTCGATGTGGCGCGCCGCCCGCGAGCTGATCGGCGGTCGGGCCCTGGCCGCACGCGCGCGCAACGCCCTGTCCGAGTTCCTGGCATTCATCGATACGCTGGATCAGGAGCTCGCCCACTGGCCGCTCCATGAGCAGGTGGAGCAGGCCATTGCCCGTGCCGAGCTGCGTCGCCATCACGAACGCGATGAGGCCCGCCTCGAGAACCTCGATGAGCTGGTCAGCGCCGCGCGGACCTTTGCCCAGCGCGACGAGGGCGAGGAGGGTCTGGACCCCCTTGCCGCCTTCCTGACCCACGCCGCGCTGGAGGCGGGCGAAGGGCAGGCCGATGACTGGGAGCACTCCGTGCAGCTGATGACCCTGCACTCGGCCAAGGGGCTGGAGTTCCCGGTGGTCTTCCTGGTCGGCCTGGAGGAGGGGCTCTTTCCCCACCGCATGTCCGTCGAGGAGCCCGGCCGCCTCGAGGAGGAGCGCCGCCTGTGCTACGTGGGCATGACCCGGGCGCGGCAGCGACTGATCCTGACCCACGCCGAGAAGCGTCGCCTGCACGGGGTCGACCAGCTGGCTCGGCCGTCGCGGTTTCTCACCGAACTGCCCGGCGAGCGTCTGGAGGAGGTGCGCCCGCGCATGTCGGTGCGCCGGGGCCCGCCACCGGCGGCCTCTGCCAGCGCCTCGTTACCGGCGGACGAGCCGCCCGCCGGCCTGAGCCTGGGCAGCCGGGGGCGTCATCCGCGCTTCGGTGACGGTGTCCTGCTCCACTGCGAGGGTAGTGGTCCCAATGCCCGCCTGCAGGTGCGCTTCGATGAGGCCGGCACCAAGTGGCTGATTGCCGATCGGGCCGGCCTGGAGCCGGCCACCCGCTGACCGGCCCGCGCAGCGGTGTGCCCAGCGCCTGGCCCGGACCTCTGCGCTCCCTCAGAGGTTGAGCAGGATCTCCCGCTCCTCGCGGGAGGGCTGAAAGCCGCGGTCCTCGTAATGGTCGAAGATGGCGGCCACCACCTCCTCCGGGGTATCCACGATCTTGAATAGGTTCATGTCTTCAGGGTCGATGGCCGACTCGGCCACCAGCCGCTCCTGGAACCACTCCACCAGTTTCTCCCAGAAGGGGGTGTGCACCAGGATGATGGGGATCTGTGGCGTCTTCCCGGTCTGCACCAGCGTGAGGATCTCGGCCAGCTCATCCAGCGTCCCGAACCCGCCCGGCAGCACCACGTAGGCCGAGGCGTACTTGACGAACATCACCTTGCGCGAGAAAAAGTGCCGGAAGTGCAGGGCGATGTCCTGGTAGGCGTTGGCCTCTTGCTCCTTGGGCAGCTGGATGTTGAGCCCCACACTCGGCGACTTGCCGGCCTGGGCGCCCTTATTGGCCGCCTCCATGATGCCGCCGCCACCGCCGCTGACCACCGAAAAGCCGGCGTCGGAGACCTCGCGGGCAACGCGCTCGGCCAACTGGTAGTAAGGGTGGTCCGGGGCGACGCGGGCCGAGCCGAAGATGCTCACCGAGGGCTTGATCGACGAAAGCCGCTCGAAGCCCTCCACGAACTCGGCCATGATCTGGAAGATCTTCCAGGACTCGCGGGTCAGCGTGGCGCCGTTGAGCGGGATCCGCTCCTGGTGCGCGAAGGGGTTCTTGGGGTCCATAAGGCTCCGTGGCTGGGCTGTTGATCGTCTCCGGGACTGCAACGTTTATCATAGCCGCGTAGTCTGCCAACAGTCACAGAGAGCGATTGCATGACACAACCGGACGACCGCCTGGTCCTGGTGGACGGTTCCTCCTACCTCTACCGCGCCTTCCACGCCCTGCCGGCGCTGACCAACGCCGACGGCGAGCCCACCGGGGCGCTCTACGGCGTGGTCAACATGCTCCACAAGCTGCTTGCCGACGAGCCCGAGGCGCGCTTCGCCGTGGTCTTCGATGCCCCGGGGCGGACCTTCCGCGACGAGCTTTTCGAGCAGTACAAGGCGCACCGTCCGCCCATGCCCGACGAGCTGCGCGCCCAGCGCGAGCCGCTCAAGCAGATCATTGCCGCGCTCGGCGTGCCGGTGCTCGAGGTCGACGGGGTGGAGGCGGATGATGTCATCGGCACCCTGGCCGCTCGGGCCCCGGGGCCGGTGATCATCTCCACCACCGACAAGGACATGGCGCAACTGGTGGATGAGCGCGTCACTCTGCTCAACACCATGAGCGGTACCCGGCTCGATCCGCAGGGTGTGCGCGAAAAGTTCGGCGTGCCGCCGGAGGCGATCCGCGACTACCTCGCCCTGGTCGGCGATACCTCCGACAACATCCCCGGCGTCCCCAAGGTCGGACCGAAGACAGCGGCCAAGTGGCTCAACGCCTACGGCAACTTGCAGGCGCTGCGCGAGAACGCCGACGAGATCCGCGGCAAGGTCGGGGAAAGCCTGCGCGCCCACCTGGAGACGCTGCCCCTGTCCGTGGATCTGGCCACCATCCGCTGTGACCTGAACCTCGACGTCGCCCCCGAGGACCTGACGCGACGCCCCCCGGATCGCGAGACCCTGGCCGCGCTTTACCAGCGTTACGGGATGCGCCGCTTCCTCGCCGAGCTGAAGGCCGGCGATGCCGCCGCCGCGGCCGATGGCAATGGCGCCAGCCTCCCCCCGGACGCCCCGGAGACGGACTACCAGATCATCCTCGACGAGGACGGTCTCAACGCCTGGCTCGAGTGCCTGCGCGGGGCCGAGGCCTTCTCCCTCGACCTGGAGACGGACAGCCTGAACTACATGGACGCGGCGATCGTCGGTGTCTCGGTGGCCGTCGAGCCGGGTCAGGCCGCCTACCTGCCCGTCGCCCACTGTGGCCCCGGCGCCCCCGAGCAGCTCGACCGCCAACGGGTCCTGGAGGCCCTGCGGCCCCTGCTCGAGGCCGAAGAGCCGCGGAAGATCGGTCAGAACCTTAAGTACGACATGAGCGTCCTGGCACGCTACAGCATCGAGCTGCGCGGTGTGGCCTACGACAGCATGCTCGAGTCGTACGTCCTCGACTCCACCGCCACCCGCCACGACATGGACTCGCTGGCCAGCAAGTACCTGGGTGTTGAGGTCACCAGCTACGAACAGCTCTGCGGCAAAGGGGCCCGGCAGGTGCCGTTTGCCGAGATCGACGTCGAGCGCGCCGGCCACTACGCCGCCGAGGACGCCGACATCGCCCTGCGTCTGCACCGGCTGCTCTATCCCCGCCTGCAGGCGGAAACGGGTCTGCTCAGCGTGTTCAGCGAGCTGGAGATGCCCCTGCTGCCGGTGCTCTCGCGCATGGAACGCCACGGCGTGCGGGTCGACCGGGAGCTGCTCGAGCGCCAGAGCGAGGAGCTGGCCGCGCGTATGGCCGAGGTGGAGCAGCGTGCCCACGAGGAGGCCGGCGAGGCCTTCAACCTCGGCTCGCCGAAGCAGATCCAGGAGATCTTCTTCGAGCGCATGGGGCTGCCGGTGATCCAGCGCACGCCCAAGGGGCAGCCGTCCACCGCGGAATCGGTGCTCGAGGAGCTGAGCTTGCAGGGCCATGAGCTGCCGCGGCTGATCCTCGAACACCGCGGGCTGTCCAAGCTCAAGTCCACCTACACCGACAAGCTCCCGCAGCTGATCCACCCGCGGACCGGTCGGGTGCACACCTCCTACCACCAGGCCGTGGCCGCCACCGGGCGGCTCTCCTCCTCGGACCCCAACCTGCAGAACATCCCCGTGCGCACGCCCGAGGGGCGGCGCATCCGCAAGGCGTTCGTGGCCAGCCCCGGGCATCGGCTGATCACCGCCGACTACTCCCAGGTCGAGCTGCGCATCATGGCCCACCTGTCGGCGGATGAAGGGCTACTCGGCGCCTTCGCCCAGGGCGAGGACATCCACCGGGCCACCGCCGCCGAGGTCTTCGCCGCCACCGAGGTCGACGACGAGCAGCGCCGCGCTGCCAAGGCCATCAACTTCGGCCTGATCTACGGCATGTCCGCCTGGGGGCTCGGGCGGCAGCTGGGCATCCCCCGGGACGAGGCGCAGACCTACATCGACCGCTACTTCGAGCGCTACCCGGGGGTCCGCGCCTTCATGGACCGGGTCCGGGAGCAGGCGCGCGAGCAGGGCTTCGTGGAGACCGTCTTCGGCCGCCGCCTGCACGTGCCCGAGATCCACAGCCGCAACCGCCAGCGCCGCGAGTACGCCGAGCGCACCGCCATCAATGCCCCCATGCAGGGCACCGCGGCGGACGTCATCAAGCGGGCCATGATCGATGTCGATGCCCTGCTCGCCGAACGCTTCCCCGAGGCCCGGCTGGTCATGCAGGTCCACGACGAGCTGGTGCTGGAGGCCCCCGAGGCACAGGCGAGCGAAGTCGCCGATGAGGTGCGCCGGCTGATGGTAGCCGCTGACCGCGGCAATCTGTTTGTTCCTTTGGAGGTAGAGCTGGGGATTGACCATGATTGGGAGCAGGCGCACTAATTCTAAGCCGACTGCCGGCGGGGCGCCCCAGAGTCGGCTGGTGATTTAGATTCGTTTTAGTTAAGGTTTGCGTGATTGATGCGCCCAATCGGTGCTGCGGGCTTTGACCGGCGGTGCCGGAATCAGCTTTGAGGAAGGAGGTGCCGCAACGATGGAAGCCCTCGACCCGCT
>PULM01000125.1 GCA_003552345.1 Ectothiorhodospiraceae bacterium | reverse complement strand
GGCACCATCAGCCAGACGTTGTCCAGGCCCATCTCGTCGCGGACCCGGCGCAGGGCCCGGCACTCGAGCTTGAAGCACTCCTGGAAGTCGGGGCTGATGTAGCGCGAGGCGCCCCGGAAACCGATCATCGGGTTCTCTTCGTGGGGCTCGTACTTCTCGCCGCCGATGAGGTTGGCGTACTCATTGGACTTGAAGTCCGACATGCGCACGATGACCGGCTTCGGGTGGAAGGCGGCGCCAAGCATGGAGACCCCCTCGGCGAGCTTGTCCACGTAGAACTCCTCGGGGTTCTCGTAGCCGGCGGTCTGCGAGCGGATGACCCGCTTGACCGACTCCTCCTGCTGGTCGAACTCCAGCAGCGCCCGCGGGTGGATGCCGATCATCCGATTGATGATGAACTCCACGCGGGCCAGGCCGACGCCCTCGTTGGGCAGGAATTGGAAGTCGAAGGCGCGATCCGGGTTGCCGACGTTCATCATGATCTTGAACGGCAGCTCCGGCATGTCGGTCAGGGAGATCTCGCGGACCTCGTAATCCTGCTTGCCCTCGTAGACGTAGCCGGTGTCGCCCTCGGCGCAGGAGACGGTGGCGTCGATGCTGTCCGGGATGGTCTCGGTGGCGTTGCCGCAGCCGACGATCGCCGGGATGCCGAGCTCACGGGCGATGATCGCCGCGTGGCAGGTGCGCCCGCCGCGGTTGGTGACGATCGCCGCCGCCCGCTTCATGATCGGCTCCCAGTCCGGGTCGGTCATGTCGGTGACCAGGACATCGCCGTCCTGAACGCGGGTGATCTCGCTGACGTCCTGCACGACGCGGGTCGGGCCGGCGCCGATGCGCTGGCCGATGGCGCGACCCTCGGTCAGCACCTGGCCGCGGTCCTTGAGGTGGTAGCGCTCCAGGACCTGACCGCCGTCGCGGCTTTTCACCGTCTCCGGGCGGGCCTGGAGGATGTAGAGCTGGCCGTCCTCGCCGTCCTTGCCCCACTCGATGTCCATGGGGCGGCCGTAGTGCTTCTCGATGATCACCGCCTGGCGGGCGAGGTCCTCGATGTCGGCGTCGTTGAGGCAAAAGCGCATGCGCTCGGCCTCGGGCACATCGACGGTCTCCACCGTCTTGCCGTGCTCGGTGCTGCCCGAGTAGACCATCTTGATCGCCTTGCCGCCGAGGTTGCGGCGCAGGATGGCCGGGCGCTTCTGCTCGAGGTTGGGCTTGTAGACGTAGAACTCGTCGGGGTTGACCGCACCCTGGACCACCGTCTCGCCCAGGCCCCAGGAGGCGGTGACGAAGACGGCCTCACGGAAGCCGGACTCGGTATCCATGGTGAACATCACGCCCGAGGCGCCGATATCCGAGCGCACCATGCGCTGGATGCCCGCCGAGAGCGCCACCTGTTCGTGGTCAAAGCCGTGGTGGACGCGATAGGCGATGGCGCGGTCGGTGAATAGCGAGGCGAAGACGTGGTGGATGGCCTCGCGGATGCCGTCGAGGCCGCGCACATTGAGGAAGGTCTCCTGCTGGCCGGCGAAGGAGGCATCCGGCAGGTCCTCGGCGGTGGCCGAAGAGCGCACGGCGAAGGAGGCCTCGCCCGGGTGCTGCGCCTCGAGCTTCTCGTAGCCGGCGCGGATGGCCGCATCGATGGACTCGGGGAAGGGCGCGTCGAGGATCATCTGGCGGATGCGCGCGCCGGTGGCGGCCAGCTGCTCGACGTCCTCGACGTCCAGTCCCTGCAGCGCATCCCGGATGCCCTCGCGCAGATTATTGGCGTCGAGGAACTCCCAGTACGCCTTCGCCGTGGTGGCGAACCCGCCCGGGACACGGACGCCCGCCTTGGCGAGGTTGCTGATCATCTCGCCGAGGGAGGCGTTCTTGCCGCCCACTTGATCCACATCGCCCATGCCAAGGGCGTCGAACTCCACTACGTAATCTTGCAAGGCTGTGCTCCCCTGAAGCGTCACAATGGCCGTGCTCGCGGTGCTGCGTGCCGCGGCCGGCGGTCTTGGTTATGATGGCCCGCCGACCCATGGCCGCAACGGGACCGACCCACCGATGACTGATGTGCGCAGGGTATTCTTTGTCTCCGATCGTACCGGGATCACGGCCGAGGCCCTGGGCCACTCGCTGATGACCCAGTTCTCGGTCACCACCGAGCAGGCCACGATCCCCTTCGTCGACACGGCGGAGCGGGCCCGGGCGGCGCTGCGTCGGATCACGGCGGCGTCCGCCGAGGATGACCATCCGCCCATTGTCTTCTCCACCATCATCGACCCGGAGGTGCTCGCCGTCCTGCGCGGGAACGAGCACATTGTCCTGTTCGATTTCTTCGACACCTTCATCGCACCGCTCGAGCGCGAGCTGGAGGTGCCGTCGAATCATGTCATCGGCCGGTCGCACGGAATCGCGGATGATAGCACGTACGATGTGCGGATCGATGCCATGAATTTCGCACTGCATCATGACGACGGCGCCACCCATCAGCACTACGGCCGCGCCGACGTCATCCTGGTGGGGGTCTCGCGCAGCGGGAAGACCCCGGCCTCGCTCTACCTGGCGTTGCAGTTCGGCGTCTACGCCGCCAACTACCCGCTGACCGACGACGACCTGATCGCCACCCGGCTGCCGCGGGCGCTGGGACCGCACCGCGAGAAGCTCTTCGGCCTGACCATCGACCCGGACCGGCTGCACCAGATTCGCAGCGAGCGCCGTCCCAACAGCCGCTATGCCGAACTGCGCCAGTGCGAGTACGAGGTGGCCCGGGCCGAGGCCATGTTCCGCCGTGAGCGCATCCCCTACCTGGACATCACCACCATGTCCATTGAGGAGATCTCCTCGACCGTCATCCACCAGCACGCCCTGACCCGTCGCGTCTAAGCGACGGGTTTGCTGCGCGGCGGCGCATGTTATGCTCGCGCGCATGGTTCAGAAGCTCTCTGCCACGTACCGGGCCGTTGAGGCCAAACCGCGCACCTTCGCGGCGCTCATGGAACTCTACGAGGCCAACTACATCTCCATGCGGCGGCTGGTGCCCGATCTCGAGCGGGCCGGGGCCGAGCACGAGGTCTCGTTCTCACGCGATGGTGTGGCCCTGCGGCTTGAGGTGCTCGAGCGCGGTCCATACACCACGACGGTGCTGCTGACCCACCGTTTCGAGTCGGGGTGCGGCCGCGAGTCGCTGCCCGAACTCACCGTGCGCGTCTATCATGACGCCCGGGTGGCGGAGGTAATGGCCACCGGTGGGCGGACCGTGCGCGAGCCGGCAGGGAGTCTGGAGCAGCGCTGGGCCAGTAACCGGTTCCTCAGCCGCTGGCTGCGCTTCAGCCTGGGCGAGGGGCACGGTTTCCGTCTGCGTCCCGGCATCGCCACCGGTCAAACTTGACCGGGCGCAAACCGGGCGCTATAACCAGAGATACCCCCCATCTCATTAAGGATTTGGCTATGCGCTTGTCGACAAAAGGCCGCTACGCGGTCACCGCGATGATGGAGCTGGCCCTGAACAAGGATAAAGGGCCGGTGACGCTCGCCGAGATCTCCCACAGCCAGGGCATCTCGCTGTCCTATCTGGAGCAGCTCTTCGCGCGCATGCGTCGCGATGGGCTGGTGGTCGGGGTCCGCGGCCCCGGCGGTGGTTACCGTCTGGCGCGTCCTGCGGAGGAGATCTCCGTGGCCCAGATCATCACCGCCGTGGACGAAGGCACCGCCCAGGGGCAGAGCCTGGGTACCGGCGGTGCGGACGACGACCGGTGCCTGACCCATGACCTCTGGGTCGACCTGAGCCGGCAGATCTACGACTTTCTCAATGGCATCACCCTCGAGCAGATGGCCCGGGACGCCGGCGTGCGCGAGGTGGCCGAGCGGGTCGGCGCCGGTGATCGGGATATCGGGCACGACGACCGCTCCTCGTCGGTGGCCTGAGACGCACGGGAGTGTCGATGGGTCCGGTCCTGGTGGTTCGGCACGCCATCGCCGAGCCCCGTGACCAGGCCCCCGATGGCAGGGACCAGACCCGCCGGGTCTCAGACCGGGGCCAGCGGGTCATGCGTCGGGCGGCGCTGGGGCTGAGGCGGGTCATCGAGCATCTGCCGTTGGTCGCGCATAGCCCGCTGACCCGGGCCGTGCAGACCGCGGCCATCCTGGATGCCGCCTTTCCCGAGTCCACCGCCCGCCGTGAACTGGCCGCGCTGGCGCCTGGGGGGGATCCGGCGGTGGTCTTCCAGTGGCTTGCCGGCGTCGATCAGACGCCGGTGGCCCTGGTCGGCCACGAGCCGGATCTGGGCGCCTGGGTGGGCCAGGCCCTGACCGGCACGTCGGCCTCCTTTCTCGCCTTCCGCAAGGCGTCGGTCTGCCTGCTCGAGTTTCCCGATACGCCGGCGCCAGGGGGGGCGCGGCTGATCGGGCACTTCCCGCCCGAGGTGCTGGGCGATCTGTCCGGGGTCGCGGGGTGATGGACGAGGAACAGGTCATCGCAGCCGTCGATCTGGGTTCGAACAGCTTCCATATGGTGGTGGCGCGCATCGATCCGGCCACCCGCACCCTGCGGGTGATCGATCGGCTGCGCGAGACCGTGCGCTTGGGCACCGGGCTGGAGCAGGGGCAAAAGCGCCTGAGTCCGGCCGCCCGGCAGCGCGCTCTGGCCAGCCTGGAGCGTTTTGGCGATCGGCTGCGCCGGCTCTGCGCTCAGCAGGTGCGCGCCGTGGGCACCAACACGTTGCGCCGCGCACGCGATGCCGCCGACTTCATGCAGGAGGCCGAGCAGGCCCTGGGTCACCCCATCGAGGTGGTCTCCGGCTACGAGGAGGCGCGCCTGATCTACCTGGGTGTGGCCCACAGCCTGGGCTTCGATGCCCGGCCGCGGGTGGTGGTGGACATCGGTGGCGGCAGCACCGAGCTGATCCTGGGCCGCGGCCCGCGGGCCGAGCGGATGGAGAGCATCCACCTGGGCTGCGTGTCACTGACCGGGCGCTGCTTCGCCGATGGCCGGGTCACCGAGCGGCAGTTTCAGCAGGCGCTGCTCCTGGCGCGACTGGAACTGGGACCGGTGGAGACGGGCTTCCGGGCGCCGGCGTGGCTGGAGGCGGTGGGTGCTTCGGGGACCGTGCGCGCCGCCGCCGATGCCTGTGCCAGCCGCGACTGGTCACCGCCGGGGTGGATCACCGCCGAGGCGCTGGGCCGTCTGCGTCGGCTGGCGGTGGAGGCCGGTGACGCCGAGACCCTGGGCGACTGGCTGGGGCTCTCCGGCGATCGGCGGCAGGTCTTCCCGGCCGGGCTTGCGGCGCTGTGCGCCGTCTTCGAGGCGCTCGGCATCGAGCGCATGGAAGTGGCCGACGGGGCGCTGCGCGAGGGCGTGATGCACGACCTGGCCGGCCGTCTGGGCATGCTCCAGCACAGCGAGGATGCCCGTGCCAACACGGTCATGGCGCTGCGTCGGCGCTACTCGGTGGAGGCCGGCCAGGCGGACCGGGTGGCGGCCACGGCGGCCGCACTCCTGCATCAGGTCGCGCCCGCCTGGGGGCTGAGCGAGCGCTTCTACCACGACATCCTCGACTGGGCGGCGCAGCTGCACGAGATCGGCTTGGACATCTCCCACGCCCAGTACCACAAGCACGGCGCCTACATCCTGCGCAACGCGGACATGGCCGGTTTCTCCCGCCAGGAGCAGCAGCTGCTGGCGCTACTGGTGCGGGTCCACCGGCGCAAACTCGCCCGCGGACAGTTGAAGTCGCTGCCGCAGCGTTGGCTCGACACCGGTCGGCGGCTGGCGGTGGTGCTGCGCCTGGCGGTGCTCCTTCACCGGGGGCGGGCCGACGGCAGCGCGTCGGAGCCGCGGCTGGAACCCCTGGACGATGGCCTTCGGTTATGGTTCCCGCCCGGGGGGCTGGCCGATAACCCGCTGCTGCGGGCCGATCTCGCTCAGGAGCAGCGCTACCTGGAGCGTGCCGGCATGGTCCTGGCGCTGGCCGAGCCCGTCTGGTAGCGGACGGATCGGTCGCAGCCCGCGGGGATCAGGCGTCCTCGGCCAGGTGGGCGAGAAGGGCCTGCTGCGCGCTGAACGGCGCCTCGTCGCCCTCCGGCTGAGCCCGCACGTAGGAGCCATCGGCCTGGAGCAGCCACGCCTGCCGGGTATCCGCCAGGTAGTAGCCCAGATCCTTGCCGATGCGCTCGCGCGCCTCCGGGTCATCGATGGGGAAGGCGGCCTCGACGCGGCGGAAGAAGTTGCGGTCCATCCAGTCGGCACTGGCGGCGTACATCTCCGGCGCGCCGGCGTTCTCGAAGTAGAAGACGCGGGTGTGCTCGAGGAAGCGGCCGACGATCGAGCGCACCCGGATGTTCTCCGAGACCCCGGGCAGGCCGGGGCGCAGGACGCACATGCCGCGGACGATCAGGTCGATGGCCACCCCGGCCTGGGAGGCCCGGTAGAGCGCCTGGATGGCGCGCGGCTCGGTCAGGGCATTGAGCTTGGCGATGATCCGCCCGCCGCGGCCGGCGGCGGCGTGTTCGGCCTCGCGCTCGATGCGCGCCAGGACACCCTCGTGCAGGGTGAACGGGGCCTGCAGCAGGCGGTGCAGCTCCTTGGAGCGACCCAGGCTGGTTAGCTGCAGGAAGAGGCTGCGCACGTCCTCGCCGAGGCGCCGGTCCGCGGTGAGCAGGCCGTAGTCGGTGTAGAGCCGGGCGGTGCGCGAGTGGTAGTTGCCGGTGCCCAGGTGCACGTAGTTGCACAGGCGCCCGCCCTCGCGGCGGACGATGAGCGCCATCTTGCCGTGGGTCTTGTAGCCCACCACCCCGTAGACGACGTGCGCGCCGGCCTCCTGAAGGCGGTTGGCCAGGCGGATGTTGTCCTGCTCGTCGAAGCGCGCGCGCAGCTCCACCACCACCGTGACCTCCTTGCCGGCGCGGGCGGCGCGGACCAGGTTGTCGACGATGGCCGAGTCCGGGCCGGTGCGGTAGAGCGTCTGCTTGATGGCGAGGACGTTGGGATCCTGGGCGGCCTGGCGGATCAGATCGACCACCGGCAGGAAGGACTGGAAGGGGTGGTGGAGGAGGATGTCCCGCCGCCGGATCGCCTTGAACAGATCAGTGCCGGTGCCCAGCTCGGCCGGTAGTCCGGGCGTGAACGAGGGGTACTTGAGGTCGGTGCGGTCGACCAGGTCGTAGACGGCCATCAGGCGGTTGAGGTTGACGGGGCCATCCACCTGGTAGAGGTCGTCGCGGCCGAGCTCGAACTCCTCAAGCAGGAAGTCGGCCATGGCGTCGGGGCAGTTGGCCGCTACCTCCAGGCGCACCCCCTGACCATAGCGGCGCTGGGGCAGCTCGCCTTCGAGCGCGCGCATCAGGTCGTCGACTTCCTCCTCATCCACGAAGAGATCGCCGTTGCGGGTGACGCGGAACTGGTAGCAGCCGCGCACCGTCATGCCCGGGAAGAGGTCGTTGACGAAGGCGTGGATGATCGAGGAGAGGAAGACGAAGTCGTGGGGGCCGCCGCCGTCGATCTCCGCCGCCGGCAGCTGGATGACGCGGGGCAGGGCGCGCGGTGCCTGGACGATGGCGTAGCCGCTGTTGCGGCCGAAGGCGTCCTTGCCCTCCAGCGAGACGATGAAGTTGAGGCTCTTGTTGAGCACCTTGGGGAACGGGTGCGCCGGGTCCAGGCCCAGGGGGCTGAGGATGGGCAGCAGTTCGGTCTCGAAGTAGTGGCGCAGCCAGGCGCGCTGCGCCTCGCTCCACTCCTGGCGGCGCACGAAGTGGATCGATTGCTCGGCCAAGGCGGGGATGAGCTGCTCGTTGAGCACCCGGTACTGCTCATGGACGATCTCGTGGGCGACGGTGCCGGTGGCGCGCAGGACCTCCTGGGGGCTGCGGCCATCGGCCTCGGTCTGCACGGAGCCGAGCTCCGCCCGCTGCTTGACGCCGGCGAGGCGGATTTCGAAGAACTCATCCATGTTGGTGCTGAGGATGCACAGGAACTTCAGCCGCTCGAGCAGCGGCACGCTGGGGTCCTTGGCCTGTTCGAGCACGCGGCGGTTGAACTCCAGCAGGCTGATCAGGCGGTTGTTGTAGAGCTCGGGCTGTCTGAGGTCGGTCGTCTCTTGCATGGTCCCACGCTAGCAGAATCCGCCCCTGGGCGGTCTTGCGGTTTTATGACATCCTGCGAATGTGTGCATCGGCCATCAGCGAAGAGGGATCACCATGAGCGACGAGCACCCGACAGCGACCCCCAGCGACGACCCCGGCGAGCAGCGCCGCCTGCAGCGTCGGATCGACCGCGCCGTGGCGGGGCTGGTGCTCTACGAACGGCCCTGGTGCCCGTTCTGTATGCGGGTCAACCTGACCCTGCGCAGCCTCGGTATCGACCTGGAGCGCCGGGACATCGGTCAGGACCCGGAGGCCGCCCGTGAGCTCGAGGCCAAGGGCGGTAAACGCATGGTGCCCTGCCTCTACATCCCCGATGGGGAGGCCGGCCAGTGGCTCTACGAGTCGGCGGATATCGCCGC
>PULM01000175.1 GCA_003552345.1 Ectothiorhodospiraceae bacterium | reverse complement strand
TCGTAGAGGATGTACTGGGGGCCTTGGCGCGTCTGTTGCGGGTCCATGGCCGCCTACTCTGCCATACCGAGGCCCACACCGGTGGTGGTAAAGTGCCGTCATGGCACACTGGAGAATACCGCCGCGGGTCTTTCTCGTCGGCCCCATGGGGGCGGGCAAGAGCACCGTGGGGCGTGAGCTGGCCAGCCTGCTGGGCCTGGAGTATGTCGACAGCGATGCGGTCATCGAGGCGCGCACCGGGGTCAGTATCCCGTGGATCTTCGATCTGGAGGGCGAGGCCGGTTTCCGCACCCGGGAGGCGGCGGTGATCGACGAACTGACCCGCCGGGACGGGGTGGTGCTGGCCACCGGCGGCGGCGCGGTCACCACGCCGGCCAATCGCGATCTGCTCGGTGCCCGCGGGGTCGTGGTCTATCTCTACACCCCGGTCTCGGTGCAGCTGCAACGCACCCGCCACGATACCAACCGGCCGCTGCTCCAGAGCGACGACCCCGAGGCGCGGCTGCAGGCCCTGCTTGCCGAGCGGGATCCCCTTTACCGCGAGGTGGCCGATGTCGTGGTGGAGACGACCGGGGGGCGGGCACGGAGCGTGGCACGGCGGATCATCGAAGCGCTGCAGGGGCAGGCCTCCTGAGCGTCCGTGCCGGCGGACGAGGACAGACAGCAGCAGGAGCGGGCATGCGGACACAATGGGTCGAACTCGGGGAGCGCAGCTACCCGATCTATATCGGTGACGGAGTGCTGGAGCAGGGGCTGCTGGACCGTCACCTGGTGGCCGATCGGGCGCTGCTGGTCAGCAACGAGACCGTCGCTCCGCTCTATGCCGAGCGCCTGGCCGCGCCGGGCTGCGAGGTGCAGTCGGTGATCCTGGCCGATGGCGAGCGCCACAAGACCCTGCAGACCTGCGAGCAGGTCTACGACGCCCTGATCGATGGCCGCCTCGACCGCTCGGCCACCGTGATCGCCCTCGGTGGCGGCGTCGTCGGTGACCTGGCCGGCTTCTGCGCCGCCACCTACCAGCGTGGCGTGGGCTACATCCAGGTGCCGACCACCCTGTTGGCCCAGGTCGACTCTTCGGTGGGGGGCAAGACCGGGGTCAACCACCCACGCGGCAAGAACATGATCGGTGCCTTCCATCAGCCGCGCGCGGTGGTGGCCGATACCGGTGTCCTGGCCACCCTGCCCGAGCGCGAGTACAGCGCCGGGCTGGCCGAGGTGGTCAAGTACGGCCTGATCCGCGACCGCGCCTTCTTCGACTGGCTGGAGGGGCACGTCGAGGCCCTGCGCCGGCGCGACCCCGAGGCCCTGGCCCACGCGGTGGCCGAGTCGTGCCGCAACAAGGCCGAGGTGGTCGCCGCCGACGAGCGCGAGGCCGGTGAGCGCGCCCTGCTCAACCTGGGGCACACCTTCGGCCACGCCATCGAGACATACACCGACTACAGCAGCTGGCTCCACGGCGAGGCGGTGGCGGTGGGCATGGTCATGGCGGCGCGGATGTCCGTACGCCTGGGCTGGCTGCCGCGCGAGGGGCTGGATCGCACCACCGCCCTGCTTGAGGCCTTCGGGCTGCCGACACGGCCGCCGGCCATCCCCGAGGCGCGCTTCCGCGAGCTGATGAGCGTGGACAAGAAGAACCGCGGCGGGCAGCTGCGCCTGGTGCTCCTGCGCGACATCGGCGACGCCGTGGTCACCAGTGAGTTCGCCGCCGAGGCGCTGACCGCCACGCTCCTCGAGGCGGTCTAGCCGGATCGGTCCCCGTGGCGGCTCAGGTCAGCTCCTCGGGGCGGAACAGCCGGCGGTACTCCTCGATGGCGAAGCGGTCGGTCATGCCGGCGATGTAGTCGGCCACGGCCCGCGCCCGCCCGGGCATGCCGTGGCGGGCCTCGCCGCGTTCGGCCGCGTCCCGGGGCTGATCCGGCATCAGCTGCGGGTCATCCAGGAAGACGTCGAACAGCCCCTGAACCACCACCTGGCTCTTGCGCACCATGCGCGCCACGCGGAAGTGGCGGTAGAGGCGGCGGAAGAGGAAATCCTTCAGGTCCTGGTGCCGGCGGGCCATGTCCGCACTGAAGCCGATCAGCGCCCCGGGGTGGCGGCGCACGGCCTCCACATCGGCGGGATCGGCGGCTTCGATGCGCGCCGCAGACTCGCGGATCAGGTCCTCGACCTGGACGTTGATCATCCGCCGGACCACCTCGTAGATGGTGCGCCGCTCATCCAGGTTGGGGTAGGCCGCCTCGACTTCTGCGAACAGGGGCCCGAGCAGTGCCGTCTCGCGACACGCCTCGACGCTGATCACCCCGGAGCGCAGGCCGTCATCGACGTCGTGGCTGTTGTAGGCGATGCCATCGCAGACGTTGACCAGCTGCGCCTCCAGTGTTGGTTGCCCGCCGTCGAGGAAGCGCTCGGCCACCGGCCCGAGTTGCCGTGCGCGCTCGGCCGGGCAGCGCTTGAGCAACCCCTCACGGGTCTCGAAGGTCAGGTTGAGTCCGTCGAAGTTCGCGTAGCGCTTCTCCAGGTCGTCGACCACGCGCAGGGACTGGATGTTGTGCTCGAAACCGCCGAGCCCCTCCATGCGCTCGGCCAGGGCATCCTGGCCGGCATGGCCGAAGGGCGTGTGCCCCAGGTCGTGGGCCAGGGCGATCGCCTCCACCAGGTCGATGTTCAGGCCCAGGGCCTGGGCGCTGGTGCGGGCGATCTGGCCCACCTCCAGGGTGTGGGTGAGGCGGGTCCGGTAGAGGTCGCCGACGTGATTGACGAAGACCTGGGTCTTGTACTCCAGGCGCCGGAAGGCGCCGCAATGGATGATGCGATCGCGGTCGCGCTGGAATTCGTTGCGGTGCCCGGGGTGGGGCTCCGGGTGCTGGCGGCCGCGGCTGGCGGCCTCGGTCACGGCGCAGGGGCGCAGCGGGGTGGCGTGCAGGCTCATCGTTCGTCCTGAGTGGCTCGGCTCGGCCCGTCAATCTGGGGGTGCCGGCCGGTGTCGTCAACGTCGGCCGCGTTGCCCTCGATCAGCCGCGGCGTGACGAAGACCAGCAGCTCCTGATGGCTCTGCTCGGAGCTGCGCTGGCGGAACAGCCAGCCGATCAGCGGCAGGTCCCCGAGCCACGGCACCGCCCGGCGCATCTCGCGTTGCTCGTGTTCGCGCACCCCGCCGAGGACGATGGTCTCGCCGGCGGCCACACGCAGGTGGGTGGCGACGGCCTGGGTGTCGATGCTGGGGACGCCCTCGAAGATCTCGCCCACGGCATCCTTGGTGACGCGCAGGGCAAGGGTCACCGCGCCGTCCTCGGTGACCTGCGGCGTGACGGTCAAGGACAGGGCTGCATCGCGGAACGCGACCGCCGTGGCGCCGGACTCCGCGGTCTCCTGGTAGGGGATCTGCACGCCCTGCTCGATGCGCGCCTCCTCGCGTTCGGTGGTCAGCACCCGCGGGCTGGAGACCACCCGCCCGTGGCCCTCCGCCTCCATGGCCGAGAGCTCGAGCTGCAGCAGGCGTTCGCCCACCTCGCCGACGGATACACTCAGACGCGCGCCCTCACCCACCGGCGGCAGGTCGGCGAGCAGTCCGTCCCCGAGGGCGGCCTCGTCGCTGCCGGGCAGGCTGTCGAAGGCGAAGTGGCCGTCGCCGCCCTGGCGCGACAGGCCCAGTCGGCTGCCCAGCTCGCGGGAGTATTCCCCGGAGGCTAGCACGATACGCGCCTCGATCATCACCTGCTCGGTGGCCCGGTCGAGTTCGTCGACCAGGCGCTCGGCCCGTTCCAGGTGCTCGGGGGTGTCGTGGAGGACCAGGGTGTTGGTGCGTCGGTCGACGCTGGCGTAGCCCGAATCGGAGAGGATGCCGGCCCCGTCGGCGAGCAGCTCGGCCACCTTCTCGGCGTCGGCGTGGATCAGGGGCAGGGTGCGCAGATCGCTCTCCGGGGCCGGCGGTTGCTCGTCACCGATCAGGCCGTGGAACGGGTCAGGCGCTTCGGCGGTGGCGATGGGGGCGGTCAGCAGCAGGGCCGTGACCGCAGGCAGCAGCGGCGGTCTCATGGCTCGGTCTCCGGCGGATGGAGGGTCAGGGTCAGGTCGCCTTCCACCTGCGGCGGCTCGGCCGTGCGCAGCTGCAGGCGCTCCAGGCCGCGCGCCGGGGCGGCGTCGGCCTCCTCGGTCAGCCAGGCGTGCAGCGCGCCGTAGGTCCCGAGGAGGCGGAGTCGCACCACCACCGGATCGTCTTCCCCGGCGGGGTCGCGCTGTAGATCCTCGACCCCCACACCGTGGTGCTCCAGCCGCTGCGTCAGGTGGCTGAGTTGCGCGCGCAGGGAGGTCTCCGGCGTCTCGGCGGGGGGTGGTGGCTCCGGCGCCCGCGGCTCGGCGTGCACGGCAAGCGAGCGCAGCCCTGGACCGGTTCGCCGCATCTGCTCGAGCTCCACGGAGTCGAAGCCGGCTTCCTGCAGGCTGGCCAGGAAGGCGTCGGCGTCGTCGGGCTGTGTGGCCAAGGCCTCGATGCGCAGGGCCTCGTCCAGTTCGACGTTCTCCAGGCGCGTGCCCTCGGGCAGGGCCTCGGCCAGCGCGTCCAGATACTCGGGTGCCGCCTGCCGGCGGGCATCCGCTGGGTCCGGATCGGGCGGATCCGGCTCTTCGGCCGTCGGCGACGGTTCCTCGGTCTCCTCGGGATCCGTCGTGGCGGGTTCCGGAGACGGGTCGGCGGGCGCCTCGACGGGGTCGTCCGGGGTGCTGGCGGGTGCCGGGCCGAGGCTTTGGCCCCAATGGGCGTGGGCGGCTACTCCGGCCAGACCAGTGGCCAGTGCGGCGCCGGCGGCAACGCGCAGGGGCTGCTCGGTACCGTACGCGCTGGGATCCCGAGCGCGCAGCAGGTTGTCGGCCCCCGGGCGGCGGGCCGCCTCGGCCAGGGCGCGGGCGAGGCGGGTTGCCGGGGTGTCGGGCAGCGGCCCCGGCGGTGGGCCGCCGCCGTGACGCAGGGCGTCACGGCTGGCCAGCACCGCCACCGGGCGCAGGCCGGCGTTGCGTAGCAGGCTCCTGGCGACGAGCAGGTCGGCCTGGCGGGCGGCGAGCAGCCGGGGGCGCCGGTGCTCGCCGGTGAGCCGATAGCGCCAGGCCGAGGCGGGGGCGGGCAGGGCGCGGCGGATGTGCATGCGCACCACGGCGCGGTGCTCGGCGCGGCGCAGGCCATCGGGCAAGTGGAGCCGGCAGCGGTGGACGCCTGCCTCGGGCACGGCCATGGCTGCGGGCAGGCGACGGGCCGCCCCGAGCCGTCGGCACGCCGCGCGCAGGGCCTCCCCGCGGGCTTGCGCGCCGGGGCCGCGGAGCGGTTCGGCGGTGTAGGCGTAGCGGTCGCGGCGGCGCAGGCAGACGTGCACGGCACGTCCGGCCACCGCGACGCCGAGCGTCGCGATCCTGGGCGGGGGCATGGCGTCTCCTCCTTGAGACGTCGGTTCCCGGGGCGCCGTCACCGGTCCCTGGTGGCGGCGGAGGTTTTGCCCTCCACTATAAGGCGGGAACTCGCCCGATCAAGAGGTGGTCAGTATACTGCCCGGACAGTTCGCCGACGCGCCCGCGCATCCAAGCCCCCATGAAGCGATTCCTGCGTATCACCCTCTACGGCATCGTGACCCTGTTCGGTGCCGGTGCGGTCCTGGCCGCCCTGGCCGTGGCCTACGCACTGCTGGTGCTCGCCCCGCAGCTGCCGGACGCCGAGTCGCTGCGCGACGTGCGCTTCCAGCAGCCGCTGCGCGTGGTCAGCGCCGAGGGCGAGCTCATTGCCGAGTACGGCGAGCAGCGGCGCCAGCCGGAAGACATCGACGACATCCCCACGGACCTGCTGCTGGCGTTCATCGCCGCCGAGGACGACCGCTTCTACGAGCACCCCGGGGTGGATTACCAGGGCCTGGCGCGGGCGGTCAGTCACCTGGTCCGCGAGCGCTCGTTCGGCCCGGGCGGCTCGACGATCACCATGCAGGTGGCGCGCAACTTCTTCCTCTCCCGCGAGGTGACGATCCTGCGCAAGGTCAATGAGATCCTGCTGGCGCTGCAGATCGAGCGGACCCTGTCCAAGGAGGAGATCCTCGAGCTCTACCTCAACAAGATCTACCTGGGCAATCGCGCCTACGGCGTGGCGGCGGCCGCGCAGGTCTATTACGGCAAGGACCTGGACGAGCTGGATCTGGCGCAGATGGCGATGATCGCCGGTCTGCCGCGGGCGCCGTCGGTGGTCAACCCGATCCGTAATCCGCAGCGGGCCCTGCATCGTCGTGCCTATGTGCTGGGCCGGATGCTCAATGAAGGGTTCATCAGCCCGGAGCGCTATCAGGAGGCCATCGCGGCGCCGATCACCGCCGAGTTGCATGCCCCGCGCAGCCGCGTGGATGCCCGCTACGTCGGCGAGATGGTGCGCCGGACCATGACCGAGCGCTACGGGCCCGAGGAGGCCTACACTGGCGGCTACACGGTCTATACCACCATCGAGAAGGGGCGTCAGGAGGCGGCCAACCAGGCCCTGCGCCGCGGGTTGCGTGACTACGACCGGCGTCACGGCTACCGGGGGCCCGAGGGCAGCGTGGATGCGGAACTCGTCGGCGACCCGGCGGCGATGAACGACGCGCTGGCCGCGCATCCGCCATTCGGCGGACTGCAGGCGGCGGTGGTGCTTGCCGTCGAGCCCGAGGCGGCGTGGGTCTGGCCCCGCGGCGGGCGGGTGCTGCAGGTGGACTTCGAGACGATGGAGTGGGCCCGTCCCTATCAGGATGCCAACCGGCGTGGCCCGGCCCCGGAGGAGGCCGGCGATGTCCTTGAAGTGGGCGATATCGTGCGCGTCGCCCCGCAGGGCGAGGGGCGGGCCGCGCTGAGCGCCGTCCCCGATGTGGCCGGGGCGCTGGTTGCCCAGGATCCGATGGACGGGCGGGTGCGGGCACTGGCCGGCGGGTTCGACTTCCGGCTGAGCTCCTTCAACCGGGCGGTGCAAGCGCGCCGGCAGACCGGCTCGGTGTTCAAGCCGTTCATCTATTCGGCGGCGCTCGAGCATGGCTATACCCCGGCTACCCTGGTCAACGACGCACCGGTGGTCTTCCGGGACGACGCCCTGGAGAGCTACTGGCGGCCGGGCAACTACTCGGGACGCTTCTACGGCCCGACCCGGCTGCGCGAGGCGCTGGTCTTCTCCCGCAACCTGGTCTCGATCCGGGTGCTGCGGGATGTCGGCATCGATCCGACCATCGCCCACGCCGCCCGGATCGGTTTCCCGCCGGAGAGCCTGCCGCGGGACCTCTCCCTGGCCCTGGGCAGCAACAGCGCCACGCCACTGCAGATGTCCAGCGCTTTCGCCGCCTTCGCCAACGGGGGCCACCGGGTGGTCCCCAACGTCATCGAGCGGGTGGAGGACGGCGCCGGTGAGGTGGTCTTCCGGCCCGAGTTCCCGGAGGCGTGCGAGCTCTGTCGTGACGACCTGCCCATGGCCTCGGTGCCCGGTGATCGCATCGGCCTGTTCGACCTGCCGCCCCGGGCCGAGCGCGTGCTTCCGGAAGACAATGCCTGGCTGGTCAGCGATATGCTTGGCGACGTCATCAAGCGGGGGACGGGCCGCGGGGCGCGGCGGGTGCTCGATCGTGAGGATCTGGCCGGCAAGACAGGCACCACCAACGATCTGCGTGATGCCTGGTTCGTGGGCTACAACCGCGATCTGGTGGCCACGGCGTGGATCGGCTTCGACGATCAGCGCAGCCTGGGGCGGGGTGAGACCGGTGCCTCGGCGGCATTGCCCATCTGGGCCCGGTTCATGTCGGTGGCCCTGGATGGGGTCGAGGAGCGCTCCATGCCGCGCCCGGACGGTCTGGTCACGGTGCGCATCGATCCGGAGTCCGGGCGGGCCACCAGCTCCGAGAACCCGGATGCCATCTTCGAGACCTTCCGCGAGGGCACCGTCCCGGCTCGTGAGGACGGTGACCGCCGCCAGCGGGACGGTGAGCGCACCGAGCGGGAGCTCTTCTAGGCGGGGGTGCCCGCGACGGTCGGAGGGGGGAGGAATCATGGGACGCAGGAGTGCCAATCAACAGCGCGATCAGCGCATGCGGCTGAGCTTGATCCGTGAGGCCGCGCGGCTGATGGCCGAGGACGGGGTGCGTGACTATTACGCCGCCAAGCGCAAGGCGGCGGAGCGCCTCGGGGCCAGCGATACCCGCAACCTTCCGGGCAATCAGGAGATCCAGGAGGCCCTGCTGGAGTATCACGCCGTTTTCGGCGGCGAGGAGCACGGCGCGGCGCTGCGACACCTGCGCCGGCGGGCCCTGGAAGCGATGGAGTTCTTCGCGGACTTCCGGCCGCGGCTGGTCGGGCCGGTGCTCGCCGGCACCGCGGATGCCGAGTCGCCGGTGCATCTGCACGTCTTCGCCGATACCCCGGAGACGGTTTTGATGTTCCTCATGGACCGGCGGATCCCCTTCGAGTCCGATGAGCGGCGTCTGCGTTTCGGGCGCCACGGTTGGGCGATTCAGCCGGTGTTCCGTTTCCTGGCCGGGGACACCGAGGTGGAGCTGACCGTCTTCTCGGAGGCCGGTCTGCGTGAGCCGCCGCGCAGCGAGGTCCACGGTGGCGCCATGGAGCGCGCCGGGGTGACCGAGGTAGCGGCCCTGGTCGAGGAGGCGGTGGACGAAGGGTAGGGCG
>PULM01000219.1 GCA_003552345.1 Ectothiorhodospiraceae bacterium | reverse complement strand
GCGTTCGCGGCCTCGCCCCATACGAGCCCGGCAAGCCCATCGAAGAGCTCCGGCGCGAGTATGGCGTCGAGGAGGTGATCAAACTCGCCTCCAACGAGAACCCGCTGGGGCCCTCGCCGCGCGCGGCGGAGGCCGCCACCGCCGCGGTCCAGGCCGGCCACCGCTACCCGGACGGCAACGGCTTCGATCTGCGCAACGCCATCGCCGAGCGCCACGGGATCGACCCGCAGCGAGTGACGCTGGGCAACGGCTCCAACGATGTCCTCGCCCTGGTGGCACAGACCTTTCTCGGTCCCGGGCGCCGCGCGGTCTTTTCGGCCCACGCCTTCGCCGTCTACCCGATCGTCACCCAGGCGGTCGGGGCCGAGGCGCGGGTGGTGCCGGCACTTTCCGCCGAGCACCCGGAGCAGCCCCGGGGGCACGATCTGGAGGCGATGGCCGCCGCCACGGACGAATCGGTGCAGGTGGTCTTCGTCGCCAATCCCAACAATCCAACGGGCACCTGGCTGGGCGCCGACGCCCTGCGGCGGTTCCTCGATGCCGTACCGGAGCGGACCCTGGCGGTGGTCGACGAGGCGTACTTCGAGTACGCCGTGGAAGAGGCCGACTACCCCGATGCCAGCCGCTGGCTCGACGATTACCCGAATCTGATCGTCACCCGCAGCTTCTCGAAGGTCCATGGCCTCGGGGGGGTGCGGGCCGGCTATGCGCTCTCGCACCCGGCGGTCGCTGAGCTGATGAACCGCGTGCGCCAGCCGTTCAACTGCTCGGCCCCGGCTCAGGCGGCGGCGCTCGCCTCCCTCGGCGATGCCGAGCATCTGCAGCGCTCGGTGGCACTCAATACCGAGCAGCGCGCGCTGCTGCGCCGCGGGCTGGAGGAGCTGGGTTTTGCCCCGCTGCCCTCGGCCGGCAACTTCCTGACCTTCGACGCCGGCGCACGGGCGGGTGAGATCAACGAGGGGCTGCTGCGCAGCGGGGTCATCGTCCGCCCGGTGGACGCCTACGAGCTCCCCGGGCACCTGCGCGTGAGTGTGGGTACGCCGGCGGAGAATCGCACCTTCCTCGCCGCGCTGTCCCGGCAGCGGCAGGGGGGCTTGGCGTGATCCGCCGCCTGGCGATCATCGGTGTGGGCCTAATCGGTGGATCGCTGGCCCTGTCCCTGCGCCGCAACGCAGCGGTGGAAGAGGTGGTCGGCTGCGGGCGCAGCGCCGCCAACCTGGAGCGTGCCCGGGCGCTGGGGGTCATCGACCACGGTTGCCACGACCCCGCCGAGGCGGTCCAAGGCGCCGATCTGGTTGTTATCTGCGTACCCCTGCGCGCCATGCGCGGTGTCCTGGCGGCCCTCGAGGGGGCGGTGGAGCCCGGTACGGTGGTCACCGACGCTGGAAGCGTGAAGGGGTCGGTGATCGAGGATGCCCGCGCCGTCTTCGGCACCCCGCCGGCGTGGCTGGTCCCGGGGCATCCCATCGCCGGCACCGAGAACAGCGGCGTGGAGGCCGCCTTCGCCGAGCTCTACGATGGGCGCCGGGTCATCCTCACGCCGACGGCCGAGAACCCCGAGGATGCGGTGGAGCGGGTCTCGGCCCTGTGGCAGGCGGCCGGCGCGCAGGTGGTCTGTATGGAGGCCGATCACCACGACGAGGTGCTGGCGGCTACCTCCCATCTGCCGCACGCGCTTGCCTACGCCCTGGTCGACGCCCTGGCCAGCTGGGACGATCGGCAGGAGATCTTCGAGTACGCCGCTGGCGGATTCCGTGACTTCACCCGTATCGCCTCGTCGGATCCGGCCATGTGGCGGGATATCTGCACCGCCAACCGTGCGCACCTGGTCGCGGCGCTGCGCCGCTATCAGGAGGATCTGGGGCGGTTGACCGAGGCGCTGGCCGCCGGTGACGACGACCAGGTCCTGCGCGTGTTCGAGAATGCCCAGGAGGCCCGCGCCGGCTTCCTGCGTCTGCTGGAGGGGCGCTCGTGAGCGCGATGCAGAGCGAGAACTGGCGGGTTGCACCGGGCGGGGCGTTGCACGGCGAGGCCCGAGTGCCGGGGGACAAGTCCATCTCCCATCGGGCGGTGATGCTCGGCGCCCTGGCCGATGGCACCACGCAGGTCACCGGTCTGCTCGAGGGGGCCGATGTTCTCGCCACCATCGAGGTCTTCCGGGCCCTCGGCGTGGTCATCGACGGTCCGGAGGACGGCGCGGTGACGGTCCATGGGGTCGGTTGGGAGGGGTTGCGTGCGCCCTCCGGGCCGCTGGATGTGGGGAACTCCGGCACTTCCATGCGCCTGCTGGCCGGCCTGCTGGCCGGGCTGCCCTTTGATACCGTGCTTACCGGTGACGCCTCGCTCAACCGCCGCCCCATGCGCCGGGTCACCGAGCCGCTGGCCGAGATGGGGGCGCGGATCACCGCCACCGAGGCTGGCACGGCGCCGTTGCACATCCACGGCGGCAGCCCGCTGACCGGTATCGACTACAAGCTGCCGGTGGCCAGCGCCCAGGTGAAATCGGCGCTGCTGCTCGCCGGCATGCGCGCCGCCGGTCATACCTGCGTCACTGAGCCGGCCCCCACCCGCGATCATACCGAGCGCATGCTCCAGGGGTTCGGTTATCCCGTCTCCCGGGATCTGGCCACCGTCTGCCTGGAGGGTGGGCGGCGTCTGTACGGCACTCGCGTCGACGTCCCGGCGGACATCTCCTCGGCCGCCTTCCTGTTGGTGGGCGCAAGCATCGCCCCGGGCTCGGACCTGACGCTACGCCACGTGGGCTGGAACCCCACCCGCACCGGCGTGGTGGAGATCCTCCGGCAAATGGGCGCCGATATCGAAGTACTGGGTACCGACGAGGTCGGTGGCGAGCCGGTGGCCGATCTGCGCGTGCGCTCCGCGGGGTTGCGCGGCATCGCGATCCCCGAGGAACTGGTGCCGCTGGCCATTGATGAGTTCCCGGCGCTGTTCATCGCCGCCGCCTGCGCCGAGGGCGAGACGCTGCTCAGCGGCGCCGCCGAACTGCGGGTCAAGGAGTCCGACCGCATCGCAGTGATGGCCGAGGGGCTGCAGGCCCTCGGCGTCACCGTGGAGGCGCGCGAGGACGGGGCCCGCATCGTCGGTCAGCCGGCGCTCGGTGGGGGGCGGGTGCACAGCCATACCGATCATCGCATCGCCATGGCCTTCGCCATCGCCGCCCTGCGCGCCGAGGCCCCGGTGGAGATCGAGGCGTGCGAGAACGTGCGCACCTCCTTCCCCGGTTTCGTGGGCCTTCTGCGCGAGCTGGGGATGGGCCTGGAGGTCGATCCCGACCCCGCCCAAACCCCCTGAACCCCGCAACCTGAAATCCCTGAATCCGTATGACCCAGACCGCTCTGCCCCCCGTACTCGCCATCGACGGCCCCAGCGGGGCCGGCAAAGGCACCATCGCCAAGGCGGTGGTGCGCGCCCTCGGTTGGCACTTCCTCGACAGTGGTGCGCTCTATCGCCTCACGGGTCTTTACTGTCAGCGCCAGGGCGTGGCCGCCGACGATGCGCCCCGCGCTGCCGAACTGGCGGCCGTGTTGCCGGCGGAGTTCCAGGTGGTCGACGGCGGGGAGCGGATCCTGCTCGACGGCGACGACGTCTCGGCCGAGCTGCGCACCGAGGCCACCGGTGCCCTGGCCTCGCAGGTGGCCGCCCTGCAGGCGGTCCGCGACGCCCTGCTGCAGCGTCAGCGCGATTTCCGTCGGCCCCCGGGGCTGGTGGCGGACGGCCGCGACATGGGCACCGTGGTCTTCCCCGATGCGCCGGTGAAGGTCTTTCTCACCGCCAGCGCCGAAGAGCGCGCCCGGCGGCGTTATAACCAGTTGAAGGGGCAGGGGGCCGATGTTAGCCTTGCCACCCTGTCGGAAGAGATCGCCGAGCGAGACCGACGCGACGCCTCCCGCACCACGGCGCCACTGAAGCCCGCCCCGGACGCCGAATACCTCGATACCACGGGTCTGGACATCGAAACGGTGATCGAACGGGTACTGGCGCAAGTGCGGGGACGGCTGGGATAATCGGGATCCGGGGCGCCACCCCGGGCGGGGGCGCCCGCTTCTTACGCGAGAAGGGCCGGCGGCGTGGCCGCCGAAATCCACCATCAACAACCGACCGTGACACGGTCCTGGATCGACTGAGCGATGACCGAAAGCTTTGCGGAACTCTTTGAGGAGAGCCTTGCGAATACCGATATGCGGCCTGGCGCCATTGTTACGGCGAAGGTCGTGGGGATCGACAACGAGGACGTGATCGTCAACGCCGGCCTCAAGTCCGAGGCGGTGATCCCTGTCTCGCAGTTCTACGACGAGGCCGGGAACCTGGAGGTGAGCGTCGGCGACGAGGTCGAGGTGGCCCTCGACACCGTCGAGGACGGCTTCGGCGAGACGCGGCTCTCCCGTGAGCGGGCCAAGCGCGCTTACGCCTGGCGTGCGCTGGAGCAGGCCTACGAGAACAGCGAGACCGTGTCCGGTCAGATCAGCGGCAAGGTCAAGGGCGGCTTCACCGTCGATCTGGGCCACATCCGCGCCTTCCTGCCCGGCTCCCTGGTGGACATCCGCCCGGTGCGCGACACCACCTATCTGGAAGGCAAGGACCTCGAGTTCAAGGTCATCAAGCTCGACGCCCGCCGTAACAACGTGGTGGTCTCCCGCCGCGCGGTGGTCGAGGAGGAGTACAGCGCCGAGCGTGAGGCGCTGCTCGAGAAGCTGCAGGAGGGCGAGACCCTCAAGGGTATCGTCAAGAACCTGACCGACTACGGCGCCTTCGTCGATCTGGGCGGCATTGACGGCCTGCTGCACATCACCGACATGGCCTGGCGCCGCGTCAAGAACCCCTCCGAGGTGGTCGAGGTCGGTCAGGAGATCGAGGTCAAGGTCCTCAAGTTCGACCGCGAGCGCAACCGCGTCTCCCTCGGCCTCAAGCAGCTCGGCGCCGACCCGTGGGAGGCCATCGCCCAGCGCTACCCCGAGGGTGCGCGGGTGCCGGGCAAGGTCACCAACATCACCGAGTACGGCTGCTTCGTCGAGATCGAGGAGGGCGTCGAGGGCCTGGTCCACGTCTCCGAGATGGACTGGACCAACAAGAACGTCAACCCGGCCAAGCTGGTGGCCGTCGGCGACGACGTCGAGGTGATGATCCTCGATATCGACGAGGAGCGTCGCCGCATCTCGCTGGGCATGAAGCAGTGCCAGCCGAACCCGTGGGATGAGTTCGCCGCCAAGTACGCCAAGGGCGATCGCGTCGTCGGCCAGATCAAGTCGATCACCGACTTCGGCATCTTCGTCGGGCTGGAGGGCGGCATCGATGGCCTGGTCCACCTCTCCGACCTCTCCTGGGACGAGGCCGGCGAGGAGGCGGTGCGCAACTACCGCAAGGGCGAGGAGGTCGAGACCGTCGTCCTGTCCATCGATCCGGAGCGCGAGCGCATCTCCCTGGGCATCAAGCAGCTGGAGCAGGATCCGCTGAGCCAGTGGCTGGCGGACCACCAGAAGGGCGCGACGGTCAAGGCCAAGGTCCTCTCCGTCGAGGCCAAGGGCGCGACGTTGGACGTCGGTGGTGGTGTCGAGGGCTACATCCGCGCCTCGGATCTGGCCAAGGAGCGTGTCGAGGATGCCCGCTCCGTCCTCGAAGAGGGCCAGGATCTGGAGGCCAAGTTCGTCGGCGTGGATCGGCGCAACCGCACGGTCAACCTCTCCCTGCGTGCCCAGGAGGTCGAGGAGGAGCAGGTGGCAGTGCAGGAGCACGCCCGCCCGGGGCCGAGCGCCGGCACCACGCAGCTTGGTGATCTGCTCAAGGAGCAGATGAAGGGCAACCAGGACAACTGAGTCCGGCGATGCCGGGGGGCGGTTCCGCCCCCCGGCCCTGCCACCCGAGCCAGCAAGCAGAGACCCCCGATCCATGACGAAGTCCGAGCTCATTGAGGCCATTGCGTCCAAGCAGCCGCACCTGGCGCACAAGGACGTCGAAGACGCGGTCAAGAAGATGCTCGAGCACATGAGCGAGACCCTGGCCAACGGCAAGCGGATCGAGATCCGCGGTTTCGGGAGCTTCTCGCTGCACCATCGCCCAGCGCGGATGGGCCGCAACCCCAAGACCGGGGAACCCGTGGCGCTGCCGGCGAAGTACGTGCCACACTTCAAGCCGGGTAAGGAGCTGCGTGAGCGCGTCAACAGCAGTCGCCACGAGGCGCCGCTGCGCTCCCAGTGAATCGTTTCTAGCCATAGAGGGTGAGAGCCGGCCCATGCGACGCATATTCGCCATCATCGGTATCCTTTTAATCATTCTCATCGGGCTTGCCTTCTCCGTGCTGAATGCGGATCCGGTGGCCGTGGATGTCTTTTTCGCGGAGTTCCAGGTGGCGTTGTCCGTGGCCCTGGTGATCACGCTTATCGTGGGCGCCGCCCTGGGTGCCCTGACCAGCATCGGTGCCGTCTGGCGCCGCCGTCGGGAAGTCTCCCGGCTGCGCCGACAGCTCGGTTATGCCGAGCGGCAGCTGCAGGCCATGCGCCGCGTGCCGCTGGGAGACAGTGACTGACCCCGATGCACGAGCTGCTGTGGCTACTGCTGCCAGTAGCCGCCCTATCCGGATGGTGGATCGGCCGGCGCGGCGGGGGTGACGAGCAGCACGATCCCTTCTCTCCACCGATCTCCGATGCCTACTTCCAGGGGCTGAATTACCTGCTCAACGAGGAGCGGGATAAGGCGCTGGAAGTCTTCACCCGTATGGTCGAGGTGGATAGCGATACCGCCGAGACCCACCTGGCCCTCGGCAGCGTCTTCCGCCGCCGGGGTGAGGTCGACCGGGCCATCCGCATCCATCAGAACCTCATCGCCCGTCCTTCCCTGACCCGGCGCCAGCGGACCTATGCGCTGCTTGCCCTCGGTGAGGACTACATGAAGGCCGGCGTCTTTGATCGCGCCGAGAAGCTCTTCCAAGAAGTGGTGGAGCAGGATGCGCACGTCGATCAGGCCCTGCGTCGGTTGCTGACGATCTACGAGCATGAGCAGGAGTGGGATCAGGCCATCGAGACCGCCGAGCGCCTGGAGCGGGTGGGTGAGGGCGACTACCGGGTGCGCATCGGCCAGCTGCGCTGCGAGCAGGCCGCTCACGCCCTGGGGCGGGGATACACGGAGCATGCCCGCAAGGCGCTGCGCCGGGCGCTGAGTGCCGATCCGCACTGCGCCCGGGCCAATATGCTGCTCGGCGATCTGGAGCGCGAGCTGGGCCGTCACAAGGCCGCTGTCAAGGCCTACGAGGCGGTGGGCGAGCAGGATCCGGCACTGCTGCCGGAGATCCTCGATGGCCTTGCGGCCGCCTACCGCGGGTTGGGCCGCCCCGGGCAGATGGAGACCTTCCTGCGGGATACGGTCACGCGCATGCCCGATGGCCGATTGATGGTTCGCCTGGCCGAGGTCATCCGCGGGCGTCGCGGTACCCAGGCGGCGATCCGCGAGCTGACCTTGATGCTGCGTAGGCAGCCGTCGCTCGATGGGATTCGCCGGCTGGTTGCGTTGACCCACTCCGTGGGGGAGCCCATCGGCCCGCGCGAGATGCAGATCCTGCTCGATCTGTTCGAGAAGCTGGAGGCCGGTCGCGCCCTCTACCGCTGCCGGCGCTGTGGGTTCTCGGCACGAACCCTGTTCTGGCGCTGCCCGGGGTGTCAGAGCTGGGCGAGTATTCGACCGCAGACCGAGACGGAGGGTGCATGAGCACGCCCGTTGAGCCGCGACTGATCGTTGCGCTCGATTTTCCTGATGCGGCCCCGGCCGAGGCCCTGGCCCGGCGACTGGACCCGCGTACGTGTCGGCTGAAGGTGGGCAAGGGGTTGTTCACCCGCGCCGGACCGCAGCTGGTGGAGCGGCTCCAGGGGCAGGGGTTCGAGGTCTTCCTCGACCTCAAATACCACGATATCCCCAACACCGTGGCCGGTGCTTGCCGTGCGGCGGCGGAACTCGGCGTCTGGATGGTTAACGTCCACGCCCTGGGCGGGCGGCGAATGCTCGAAGCCGCCGTTGAGGGGGTGGCGGCAACCAACGGGCCGACCCTGGTCACCGCGGTCACCGTGCTCACCAGCCACGACGCCGCCACCCTCGAAGAGATCGGGCTGGCCGGCCCGCCGCGTGAAGCGGTCCTGCGACTGGCCGGCCTCACTCACGCCAGTGGGCTTGATGGCGTGGTCTGCTCCCCGGAGGAGGCTACGGCCATCGGCGAGCGCTTTGGCCGTGACCTGCTGCGGGTGACCCCGGGGATCCGTCCGAGCGGCGCAGCGGTGGGGGACCAACAGCGTATCGCCACGCCGGCCGCGGCCGTGGCGGCCGGCTGTGACCACCTGGTCGTCGGTCGTCCGATCACCGCCGCTGACGATCCCGCCGCGGCCGCCGCCGGGATCGCTGCCGAGATCGCCGCCGCTGGGTGAGCGCTAGCGGCGGTTTTCCCCCGATTGGCCCGGCCGGGCCGGCCTGCTAGAGTAAGAAACGACACCGTCGGTTGACGGTGTCGTCCGTCGCCAGGGAGTGGCGAAAACAGGTACAAGCATCAAGGAGGATTCGACATGCCTGCACAATCGCGTGGCGCCGTTCGTGCGTCCATCCCCGTGACCTTCACCGCGCTTCTGCTCACCGCCGGCACCGTCCAGGCCGACGAAGGGGTGGATATCAACCCCGCCTCCGCTGGCGAGCTCGCTGCCGAGTTGACTGGCGTCGGCGATGCCCGGGCGGCGGAGATCATCGAGGAACGGGAGGCCAACGGGCCTTTCGAGGATGCCGAGGATCTGACCCGGGTCAGCGG
>PULM01000030.1 GCA_003552345.1 Ectothiorhodospiraceae bacterium | reverse complement strand
GGGAAGAAGGACAGCGAGATGTCCTTGAGGATCTGTCGTTTGGGGGGTACCACCTTGGATACCCGGTTCATGGTAAAGACGTACTGGGCCATAGCTCCGCCGCGTTTGCGAATAAGGGGTGGATGATCCGTACGATGACGGTTGCGATGGCCCGATTCTACCGCGGCAGTGGCGGGCGGGCATCCTGTGGCCGAAGCCTTGTCCGCCCGCCCCCGCTCAACGGCGTCCGGCGTAGGCGCCCGCGAAGGGCGCTGGCTCCTCGGCCCAGAGGTGTTCGGCCGGGGCCGGGTGCCCGAGCAGGAAGCCCTGCCCCACCGGGCAACCCAGATGACGCAGGAGGTCGAACTGGGCGGGCTGTTCGATGCCCTCGGCGGTGACGCTCAGGCCCAGGCGTGAGGCTAGGCCGAGGACGGTGTCGATGATCGGCCCCACACGCTCGGGTGTATCCAGCACCCCTTCCACGAAGGAGCGATCGATCTTGATGCGGTCCACTGGCAGATCCTTGAGGTAGGTCAGCCCCGAGTACCCGGCGCCGAAGTCATCGAGGGCGATGGAGATGCCGAGGTTGCGCAGCCGGCCCAGGTTGGCGGTGACCACCGGGTTCTGCCGGATGAGCACGGTCTCGGTTAGTTCCAGCTCGAGGAGGTGGGCCGGGATGTCGGTTTCCTGCAGGATGGCCTCCACCCGCTGCGCAAAGTCGTGTTGCTCCACCTGGCGGGCTGCCACGTTGACCGCGATCCGTTCCAGCGGCCGTGCATCGGCGAGCCAGGCCCGCGCCTGCAGGCAGCACTGGCGCAGCACCCATTCGCCAACGACGGTGATCAGGTTGGTGCGCTCCAGTAGGGGAATGAACTGACCAGGCGGCACCCACTCCCCGGTCCTGCGGCGGGGCCAGCGCAGGAGGGCTTCGCCGCCGATGCGTCGACCGGTGGCCAGTTCGACGAGCGGCTGGAAATGAACCTTCAGGCGGCGGGATGAGAAATCCCGGCACAGTTCAACGGCCAACTGGATGCGGCGGCGGGCCTCCTCGGGGCAGGCATCGTCGGCGCAGCCAAAATGCGCCCCGCTGTCGAGCGCGTCCCGCATCGCGCGGTGGGCGTCGGCCATCAGGGCGTCCGGTTGAGCGTGACGGCCCCAGGCTGTGGCCAGGCCCACGGTGAACCGGGGTTGCAGGGGGCGCCCGTCGGCGGGGGCGGGGTACGGCTCGGAATAGAGCGCCGTGAGGATCTTCTCGGCGATGTGACCGGCATCTTCGGGCCATCTCAGAAACGGGGCGAATACGCCAACCTCCTGATTGCCCAGGCGCGCCAGTGCGTCCCGCCGGTAGAGGTGGCTGCTGAGCCGGTCCCCCACCTCCGTGATGAGTTGGTCACAAGCGGCGACGGGGTCGGGGCATTGGTCGGTCGGGGAGGGTCCCCCGTGCGGGCAGTCGATGCCGATTACGAAAAACGCCACTGCCCTTTGCTCAGCGGCGGAAATGCTCAGGGCCCGCTGCATCTCCTCTTGCAGGATCAGGCGGTTGGGTAGTCCCGAGCGCGGATCCCGGTAGAAGATGGCTTCGATGGCGGCCAGCCCCGCCGAGGGCAGGGGTGCGCCTCGCGATCCGGGGGCGGCGCACCCGTCCGGTCGCGAGAGCCATAGCACCCGGTAGCGATTCGTGCCCAGGGCCAGTGATTCCCAGGAACAATGGCAGGCGACCGGACGGCCGTCGTGGCGGAAGAGCAGGATCGCGTCGTCGTCCGTCGGTGTTGCCGGGCTGTCGGGGTGGGCCGGCAGACGCGCGGGGCGCAGCGTTTCCAGCGGCTCGCCGCGCAGCCGGGCCATCGGGAGCCCCAGTAGACGTTCGAGGAGGGGGTCGGTGAGCACGATCTGCCAGGTCTCATCGGCGACGATCATCATCCACCCGCCGGGGTCCGTCCGGGGCGCCCCTTGCGCGTCGATGCCCGCCTGGGCGAAGGCCGCCTCGGCGGTGGCGTCGACGCTATCGAAGATATGCACAAAGTGCTGCTGGCCTCCGGAGACACCCAGAGGGAAGGAGCGGGAGATGTAAAGCCCGCCCGCGGGGCATTCGAACTCCTCGATGGTCATGCGAACGCGCGGCTTGCGATCGGGGGCGGCCCCCTTCTCAGAGGTGATGCCCCGGCAGGAGGGCAGCGGGCCGCCAATGCTGGGGAAGATCTCCCAGTATGGGCGATCAATCGCAGCGTTGGCCGTGGCCTGCGCCAGGGCCAGGTAGGCGTCATTGGCGCTGACTATCCGGAAGTCGCGGTCGTGGATAATGGCCGGCCACGGCAGGGTGTTGAGGGTCCGCTGCCAGGCGTCGATGCCACCGGCCGCGGGCGCCGTGGCGCTGTCCCTGTCGGTCTTGAGCCGTTCGGTTGATCTGGATGGTCCGATCGGGTTTTCGGGGGGCTCCATGATCGCTCGATTCCTTGGCTGTTGTCCGTCAATTTGGCGGCGAGATCCGCCCATCCTTGATGATCCGGCGCCGCCCCACGGGCTACATCCCCCCGGTGCGCCGCGGCGCCAGGCGGGCCAGCAACGCCTGCAGGTCATCGCGCCGGGCGGGTTTGGTCAGAAACTCGTCGCAGCCGGCCTGGAAGCCCTGTTGCTCCACCTCACTGCGCGCGTGGGCGGTAAACAGTGCGATCGGGACCGGGGCGCTGGCCCGATCGGACTCCTCGTCGCGGATGGCCCGGGTCAGCTGGAGGCCGTCGAGGCCGGGCATCTGCAGGTCTAGGAGGAGCAGGTCAAAAGAGTGTTCGCGCCAGGCCCGCAACGCCTGCACCCCATCCTCGACCACAGTGACGCGGGCTTCGAGGCGTTCCAGGAGGGTGCGGGCGAGTATGGCGTTGGTGGGCTCGTCCTCGGCGACCAGGATGCGCAGACCGGGTGCGGGGCGCTCGGGCGTCTCCGTTGGCGGGCGCTGTACCCGGGAAGCGCGTCGGTCGTCCAGCGCCTCCAGTGGCGCGGTCAGCGTGAAGGTGGTTCCGCGGCCCTCGACGCTGCTCAGGCGCAATTCGCCCCCAATCAGTTGGGCGATCTCCCGGGTGATGGAGAGTCCCAGGCCGTGACCCTGCTGCTCCCCCTGGTAATCGCCACGGTCGAAGGCGGCGAAGATCTGGTCCCTGGCCTCGGTGGGGATCCCGGGTCCGGTGTCCTCCACGCTGAAGGCGACCCGTTGGCCGTCGGGGCGGGCCGTCACGGTGACGGCCCCGGCCGTGGTGTACTTGACGGCGTTGTCGATGAGGTTGGAGAGGGCCTGCTCCAGGCGCGTCCGGTCGCCGCGGACCCAGCGCGGCAGCCCGGCATCGACCCGGCAGGTCAGATCGATCCCCTTGGTCTGCGCAGCCGGCTGGTAGAGGGCGCACTGACCCTCCAGCAGCGCGGGCAGATCGAGCGCTTCGGCGCGCGCCTGCAGGCGGCCGCTTTGCAGGCGGCTGAGTTCGAGCAGCGAGTCGATCAGGCCGTGGAGTCGCTCGCCGCTGCGCTGGCAGTATTCGGCGTAGCGCTCGCGCTCCTCCGCCGCGAGGTTCGGCTCGGCCAACAGCTGCGAGAAGCCCAGCAGGGCGTTCAGCGGGGTGCGCAGATCGTGGCTGACCGCGTTGAGAAAGTCGCTCTTGGCGCGCAGGGCTTGCTCCAGCGCCTGCTTGACCCGTTTCTGGTCACTGATGTCGAAGGTGACGCTCAGGGTGGCGATCAGATTGCCATCGTTGTCGGCGATGGGGTGGACCGAGAAGACCGTGGGAAACGTGGAGCCGTCGCTGCGCATCAGCTCCATCTCGCGCCGGGCCGGTGTGGAGTCGTTGCGCAGGTGCTCGATGATGGCCTCCGGGTGAGCGCGGTCCTCGGGGCGGTGGACCAGGGAGACGGGGCGGCCGATGAGCTCGTCGCGGCTGTAGCCGAACAGCGCCTCGGTGCCGGTGCTGACCTCCCGGATGATCCCCTGCAGGTCCGTCTTGATCAGGCTGACCGAGGTGGCCGCCCGGAAGATGGCCTCGAGCTCCCGCTGGCGGTGTTCCAGTTGGCGGCGGAGTCGTTCCTCGTTCTCCCGGTGGCGCAGTTCGAGCTGGGCGACCAGCAGCTCGGCGATGTTCCGCAGCGGGAGGAGGTCTTCGTCGGTGAACCGGCGGGGGCTCTGGTCCTGGATGCAGAGCACGCCGACGGCGTGGCCGTCCGGAGTGGTCAGCGGGGCGCCGGCGTAGAAGCGGATATGGGGTGGCCCGGTGACCAGCGGGTTGTCGTGAAAGCGCGGGTCGCTGCGGGCGTCCTCGACGATCAGGGGCGCGGCATCGGCGATGACGTGACCGCAGAAAGCGATCGACCGTGGCGTCTCTGGCCCCTCCAATCCCCGTGCCGCCTTGAACCACTGGCGGTCGCGATCGATGAACGACACGGCGGCGATGGAGACATCGTAGAGGCGGCAAAGGGTGTCGACGCAGCCATCAAAGGCTGCCTCGGCATCCGTATCCAGGATGCGGTAGCTGTGCAGCGCCGCCAGGCGGATCGCGTCGTCATCGGGGATCGGGGCGGATTGCATGACGCCTCCGTGAGCAGCCGGGCCCGGCGTGGGCGGTCGCTGTGCTGCCGCGCAGCTGCTCCGGCGCGCATTCGCGCCGCCCCGTGCCTACAAATACCTGCCCGGGGCCGGGGTTTCAAGTCGATCACGGCTTCGTCCTCATGCCCCCGGGCGTTCCGGCCAGTGGGGCGCAGGTGGCAGGGCAGAGGGTTGACGCCGCCGGCGATCGCTGTAAAATGCGCAGCCGTAACGACGCAGCGGGTGTAGCTCAGTGGTAGAGCACAACCTTGCCAAGGTTGGGGTCGTGGGTTCGAATCCCATCACCCGCTCCATCTTCCCCTCCCTCCCCTTCCCGCTTTTGTAACTGGCAAGCTGCAGGGTGCACTGAGTGCGCCGGGTCTGTGCCGGGCCTGTCTCTGGCCGAAGATCCAAGCCGCTTGGCCATGCCCGCATCATCCTGACCCCTCACGATGGGCGGTGCGTACGAACTCGGTGTGATCACAGCCCGGGCACGGTGGGATGTGGCCGGGGCGTTGCAGCGTGATGGTGCGCCCGCAGGCGATGCACGCCAGCTCGCCGGGGCCGGCGATCTCGTCGGTGTGGTAAAGGCTGGGCTCGCCGGTGGTCACGAATCCGCGCAGTTCCATGCTGGTGCGATCGGCCGCCGACGAAAAGGCGTCCCACAGCCAGCTCTCCAGCATCTGCAGATCCATGCGCAGCCAGTCGCGCAGCGGGTGGTCGTGGCTGCGGTCGGCTAGCCAGGCGCCGGCCTCCTCCAGGTCGCGCTGCAGCGCGTCACCGACCCGATCGGCTTCGGCGCGGGTCAGCTCGCCGTCGGCGACCATCGCCCGCTTGACCTCCTCCAGGGCCTGGGACAGCCGCGGGCCACCGTCCTCGCTGGCGACAAAGCGCTCGCGCAGGCGGGTGAGCATCCGCTCGTAGCTGCCGGGCAGGTGGTCCGTCTGATGTTCCGGGGGGGATGGTTCGCTCATGCGGCCTCCGTGTCGTGTCGACCCCAATGATGGGGCGGTGCCTGTTCAACCAAGGTACTAGCAAAGCCTGCGGATGTGCAGGTGGTTGGCGGTCGCTGCACGCCGCTGGCCGGGGTGCCGCGCCCGCGCAACTAGAACCCCGGGAGGTGGCTCCGTTATCCTGCACGGCTCACCTGCCCGGGAAAGCGACGGACACCGATGGACAACCAGTACCGACCGAAACAGATCGAAGCCGAGGCCCAGGCCTACTGGGAGGAGCAGCAGACCTTCAGGGCGCAGGAGGATAACGGGCGCCCCAAGTACTACTGCCTGTCGATGTTCCCGTACCCCAGCGGGCGGCTGCACATGGGCCACGTGCGCAACTACACCATCGGCGACGTGGTCAGCCGCTACAAGCGTATGCAGGGCTACAACGTCCTCCAGCCCATGGGCTGGGACGCCTTCGGCCTGCCCGCCGAGAATGCGGCCATGGAGCGTGGGGTGCCGCCGGCGGCGTGGACCCGCGAGAACATCGCCGCCATGCGCGAGCAGCTCAAGGGCCTCGGTTTCGGCTACGACTGGTCCCGTGAGCTGGCTACCTGCGATCCGGAATACTACCGCTGGGAGCAGTGGCTGTTCACCCGGCTCTACCGCAAGGGGCTGGTCTACCGTGACACCGCCGCGGTGAACTGGGACCCGGTGGATCAGACTGTGCTGGCCAACGAGCAGGTGATCGAGGGCCGGGGCTGGCGCTCCGGGGCCCTGGTCGAGCGCCGCGAGATCCCGCAGTGGTTCCTGCGCATCACGGACTACGCCGACGAGCTGCTCGAGGCGCTCGATGCCCTCGACGGCTGGCCCGAGCAGGTGCGCAACATGCAGCGCAACTGGATCGGGCGTTCCGAGGGCGTCGAGCTGAGCTTCGATCTGGCCGGTCGCGACGAGCAGCTGACCGTCTTCACCACGCGCCCGGATACCCTCTACGGTGTCACGTACATGGGCCTGGCGCCGGAGCATCCGATCAGCCTCGAGCTGGCCGAGGGCAACCCGGCCATTGCCGAACTGGTCGAGGAGGCCCGTTCGGGCGGCACTGCCGAGGCCGATCTGGCCACCCGCGAGAAGCGCGGCGCCGCCACCGGCCTGGAGGCGGTCCACCCGCTGACCGGTGAGCGCATCCCGGTGTGGGTCGCCAATTTCGTGCTCATGGAGTACGGCTCCGGGGCGGTGATGGCGGTGCCGGCCCATGACCAGCGGGACTGGGAGTTCGCCACCGCCTACGGGCTGCCCATCCGGCCCGTGGTGCACCCGGCCGACGGCAGCGAGCTGGATGTCTCCGCGGGTGCCTTCAGCGACTACGGTGTGCTGGCCGACTCCGGGCCGTTCAGTGGCATGCCCTCGGACCGCGCCTTCGCGGCCATCGCCGAGCGCCTCGAGGGCGAGGGGCGCGGCCAGCGTCGGGTCCAGTACCGCCTGCGCGACTGGGGGGTGTCGCGCCAGCGCTACTGGGGCGCGCCGATCCCCATGATCCACTGTGCCGAGTGCGGCGCGGTTCCGGTGCCCGACGATCAGCTGCCGGTGACCCTGCCCGAGGACGTGGCGATCAGCGGCAGTGGGTCGCCGATCAAGTCCATGCCGTCGTTCTATGAGACCACCTGCCCCGAGTGTGGCGGTGCCGCCGAGCGCGAGACGGATACCTTCGATACCTTCATGGAATCGTCCTGGTACTTCGCCCGCTTCGCCTGTGCCGATCAGAACGGTGCCATGCTCGACGAGCGGGCGGATCACTGGACCCCGGTGGATCAGTACATCGGCGGGATCGAGCACGCCGTGCTGCACCTGCTCTACGCGCGCTTCTACCACAAGGTGCTGCGTGACGAGGGGCTGGTCAGCTCCAATGAGCCGTTCACCCGGCTGCTCACCCAGGGCATGGTGCTCAAGGACGGGACCAAGATGTCCAAGTCCAAGGGCAATACCGTCGATCCGCAGGAGCTGGTCGAGCGGTTCGGCGCCGATACCGTGCGCCTTTTCACCATGTTCGCCGCGCCGCCCGAGCAGTCCCTGGAGTGGTCGGATTCCGGTGTGGAAGGGGCCTCCCGCTTCCTGCGCCGGCTCCACGGCCTGGTGCGTGACCACGTCGCCCGCGGTCCGGCCCCGGCGCTGGATCCGCAGGCGCTCGGCGACGCGCAGCGCGATCTGCGGCGCAAGGTCCACGAGACCATCGCCAAGGCCTCCGATGACATCGGCAAGCGTTTTACCTTCAACACCGCCATCGCCGCGGTAATGGAGCTGTGCAACGCCCTGGGCAAGGCGGGTGACGACAGCGACGCCGGCCGGGCCGTCATGCAGGAGGGGCTGGAGGCGGCGGTGCTGATCCTGGCGCCGATCACCCCGCATCTGTGCCACCACCTCTGGTTCCAACTCGGACACACGACGCCGGTGGTGGACGCCGCCTGGCCCGAGGCGGACGAGCAGGCGCTGGTCCGCGACGAGGTGGAGCTGGTGGTCCAGGTCAACGGCAAGCTGCGCGGCCACGTCACTCTGCCCGCCGATGCCGATGAAGGGCAGGCGCGTGAGGCGGCGCTGGCCGAGCCCAACGTGCAGCGCTTCGTGGCCGACAAGGAGATCAAGAAGGTGGTCTTCGTCGCCGGCAAGTTGATCAACGTGGTGGCCAAGTAGCGGCGGTCCCGCCGCCGGGGGGGTGCAGATGCGATGGGCAGCGTGGCCGAGTCGCGGCCTGACCGTGTCACTGATGGTGGCCGGGCTGGCCCTGGCGCTGAGTGCCTGCGGCTGGCAGCTGCGTGGGGCCCCGGGCGGCGTCTCCCTGGACGAGCAGCGCATCCAGGTGGTCGACGAGGCGGGCAGCAGCGCGCTGCGCCGCGAGGTGCGCCGCGCCATCCAGGGCGCCGGCGGCCAGTATACCGAGAGCGCCGCCGAGGCCGACTGGGTGCTCACCCTCCACGGGCGGGGCAGCAGCCGCGAGACCGCCTCCGTCGGCGCCGATGGAGATGTCCTGGACTACCGGCTGACCTACTCCATCGATTACAGCGTGGCCGACGCGGACGGCGAGACGCGCATCCAGCGTACGTCGTTGGATGCGCAACGCACCTTCGCTGATCCCGCCGGGGGTGCCGACGAGCGCCGTGCCCGGGAGTCGGAGCTGGAGGACGAGCTGCGTGCCGACGCCGTCCGCCTGTTGATGCTGCGGCTGCAGGCCCTGCGCTGATGGCCGAGCGTCCAGAGACCCTCTACCGGCAGCTGGAGCGGGGGGCGCTGCCGCGGGTCTGCTTCATCGCCGGCGAGGAGCCGCTGCTCCAGCGCGAGGCCGTCGACGCCGTGCGCCGGGCGGCGCGCGAGGCCGGCCACGCCGAGCGCGAGGTGCTTGATGCCGATATCGGCTTCGACTGGGGCCGACTGACCGAGGCCGCCGGCAGCCTGTCGCTGTTCGGGGATCGCCGCCTGCTGGAGGTGCGCATGCCGGGCGGCAAGCCCGGGCGGGACGGGGCCGAGGCACTCAAGGCCTATTGCCGGGATGCCCCGGAGGATACCGTCCTGCTGCTCACCAGTGGCCGTCTCGAGCGCTCGGCCCGAGAGTCCGCCTGGGCGCGGGCGCTGGCCGAGGCCGGGGTGTTCGTCTACTGCTGGCCAGTGCCGGGCCGCGAGATGCCGCGCTGGGTGGCCGAGCGGCTGCGCCGCGCCGGGCTGCAGGCGGATCCGGAGGCGGCGGCGCTGATTGCCGAGCGTTCCGAGGGCAACCTGCTGGCCGCGGATCAAGCGGTGGAGAAGCTGCGTCTGCTTGTCGGCAGCGGGGTGACCGTGGATGTCGAAACGGCCGCCGGGGCCCTGGCCGACAGCGCCCGGTACACGGTGGACGATCTCGCCGACGCCGCCCTCGACGGGGAGTGGACGCGGGCGCTGCGCGTGCTGGCCACGCTGCGCGAGGAGGGCGTGCAGCCGCCGCTGATCCTCTGGGCCCTGGCGCGGGATATCCGTGTCGCCGCGCGACTGGCGGCCGGCGCCGACGAGGGCGTGCTCCAGCGCGAGCGGATCTGGAAGCGGCGGGCCGGGCGACTGCGCCATGCCGCCCGGCAGCGCCCGGTAGCGACCTGGCGGCAGCTGCTTCAGCGCTGCCACCGGGTGGATCGGGCGATCAAGGGCCTGCCGCCCGGCGATCCCTGGGAGCAGCTGCGTGCCCTGGTCTCCCGGCTGGCGCGTGCCATGGCAAAATAGGAACGCAGCGTACACCCTGTCCGTGATCGAGCGCATTTGAGCAGACCCGATGAGTGCACAGCAGCCGAGTGACATCACCGAGACCATCCGCCGGATCGGGCGCCAGGCCCGCGCCGCCGGGCGTGCCCTGGCCCGTTCCGGGACCGGGGCGCGCAACGCGGCCCTGGCGGCCATCGCCGCTCGCATCGAGGCCGGTGCCGAGACCATCGCCGCGGCCAATGCTGCCGACCTGGAGGCGGCCCGTGAGGCCGGTCTCGACCCGGCCTTGATCGACCGCATGGAGCTGACGCCGCAGCGCATCCAGGGCATGGCCGACGGGCTGCGCGAGATCGCCGCGCTGCCCGACCCGGTGGGGGCGGTGCGCGAGCTGGCGGCCCGGCCCTCGGGCATCCAGGTCGGGCGCATGCGCATGCCCATCGGGGTGATCGGCATCATCTACGAGTCCCGGCCCAACGTCACTGCAGACGCCGCCGGGCTGTGCATCAAGTCGGGCAACGCCACCATCCTGCGCGGTGGCTCCGAGGCGATCCGCTCCAACCGGGCCATCGCCGAGGAGATCCGCAATGGCCTGGAGGATGCCGGTCTGCCCGGCGACGGGGTGCAGGTGGTCGGCACCACGGACCGGGACGCCGTCGGCGCCCTGATCCAGATGCCCGAGTCGGTGGACGTCATCGTCCCGCGCGGCGGCAAGGGGCTGGTCGAGCGCATTGCCCGCGAGGCCCGGGTGCCGGTGATCAAGCACCTGGATGGGGTCTGCCACGTCTACATCGACGAGGCCGCCGATACCGACAAGGCGGTGGCCATCGCCGTCAATGCCAAGACCCAGCGGCTGGGCACCTGCAACACCATGGAGACGCTGCTGGTGGCCGAGGGGGCCGCCGGTCGGGTCCTCCCGGAGATCGGTCGTCAGTTGCACGAGGCCGGGATCGAGGTGCGCGGCTGCGAGCGCACCTGCAGTCAGCTCGCCGGGGCGGTGCCCGCCACGGAGGAGGACTGGGCCACGGAGTACCTCGGGCCGATCCTCGCGGTGCGCGTGGTGGCGGGGTACGAAGAGGCCGTGGCGCACATCGAGCGCTACAGCTCCGGGCACACCGAGGCCATCGTGACCGAGAGCTATCCGCTGGCGCAGCGCTTCCTGCGCGAGGTCGCCTCCAGCTCGGTGATGGTCAACGCCTCGACCCGCTTCGCCGACGGCCAGGAGTACGGCCTGGGTGCGGAGATCGGGATCAGCACCGACAAGCTCCATGCCCGCGGTCCGGTGGGGCTCGAGGGGCTGACCACCGAGAAGTGGATCGTCCTCGGTGACGGCCACGTGCGTAGCTGACAGCGAGGTGAGCCGCCGCGTGAGACAACCGCTGCGCACCATCGGCCTGCTCGGTGGGACGTTCGACCCGATCCATTACGGCCATCTGCGCCCGGCCGAGGAGGTTCGCGAGGCCGTGCAGCTCTCCGAGCTGCGTCTGATCCCGGCGCGTGTACCGCCCCACCGCGCCCGTCCACGGGTCGGACCCGCCGAGCGGGCCGAGCTGGTGCGCCGCGCGGTGGCCGACAACCCCAATGCCTGTGTCGATGAGCGTGAGCTTCATCGCGAAGGCCCCTCGTACACCGTCGATACCCTGGCCGAGCTGCGCGCCGAGCTGGGCGGGGTCTCGCTCTGTCTAATCCTCGGCTACGACACCTTCCTCGGGCTGCCGGGGTGGTCGCGCTGGCGCCAGTTGTTCGAGCGGGCGCACATCGTGGTTACCGAGCGGCCGGGGGTGGGCGGTGGGCTGCCCGAGGCGCTGGCCGATGAGGTGGCCCGGCGCGTCAGTCATGATCCGGCCGAGCTGCGCCACAGCCCGGCGGGTCGCATCCTGTTCCAGGCGGTGACACCGGTGGACATCTCCGCTACGGGGATTCGCCGCTCCCTGGCCGTGGGCCGGTCCGTTCGTTACCTGCTGCCCGAGCCGGTGCGGCAGCGGGTGGTCGAGGCGGGCTGGTACGGCTATCCGCAGTTGTAAGAGGTCGTCATGGTGGTGGAAGAGCTCGAGCAACAGATCCGCGACTCCCTCGACGAGATCAAGGCCCAGGACACGGTCGCGATCGACGTCCGTGGGCGTACCCCGGTGACCGACCTCATCGTGGTCACCACCGGAACCTCGCGTCGCCACGTGCACGCAGTGGCGCGTAATGTGGTCGACGACGCCCGTGCCAGCGGCGTGGTGCCGCTGGGCGTGGAGGGCGATGAGCCGACCTCCGAGTGGGTGCTGATCGACCTGGGGGACGCCGTGGTGCATGTCATGACCCAGGAGAGCCGCGAATTCTATCGGCTCGAACGCATGTGGGAGATGGACGAGGCGTGCGCATCCACCTCATCGCCGTAGGCCACAAGCCGCCGCGCTGGGTGCAGGATGGCTTTGAGCTCTACGCCGGGCGCCTGGGCAAGGGGTGGCGGCTGCAGCTGCATGAAGTCAGTGCCGGTGGGCGCGGCAACGACGACCCCCAGGCCGGTGAGCGCGAGGGCGAGCGGTTGCTGCGGGCGTTGCCGCCACGGGCGGTCTGCGTGGCCCTGGATGAGGCCGGCAAGCCCCGCGACACCCGGCAGTGGGCGCGCAGCCTGGAGCGCTGGAGCCACGAGGGCGGCGAGGTGGCGTTCGTCATCGGTGGCGCCGACGGGCTGAGCGACGCCGTCCGCCAGCGTGCCGATGCCTGCTGGTCGCTCTCGCCGCTGACCCTGCCGCACATGCTGGTGCGGGTGCTGGTCGCCGAGCAGGTCTACCGCGCCTGGACGCTGCTCAGCGGCCATCCGTATCATCGATCCTGAGCGCATCGCCACAAGGTCAAGGGAAATGGAGCCTTACATCATCCTCGCATCCGGGTCCCCCCGCCGGCGCGAGCTCATCGAGCGCATTGGCATCGGATACCACACCCTGCCGGTCGCCGTTGACGAGACCCCGGATTCGGGGGAGGGGGCCGAGATGTTCGTCCTGCGCATGGCCCTGGAGAAGGCGCGCCGCGGCTATGCCGCCGCCGAGCAGCGGGCGCCGGCGCTGGGTGCCGATACCGCGGTGGTCCTCGACGGCGAGATCCTCGGCAAGCCCGGCGACGAGGCCGAGGCGCACACCATGCTCGAGCGCCTTTCCGGGCACACCCACCGGGTGGTGACCGGTGTCGCGCTGGTCGACGACCGCGAGGCGACCCGGCTGTCGGTCAGCCAGGTGACGCTGCGCGAGATCACCGCCGAGGAACGCGCCCGCTACTGGGCCAGCGGCGAGCCGGTGGACAAGGCGGGTGCCTACGCCATCCAGGGGCGGGGCGGCGTCTTCGTCGAACACCTGGAGGGCAGCTACACCGGGGTCATGGGGCTGCCGCTCTACGAGACCACGCTCCTGCTCGATAAGCTGGAGATCCCCTGGCGCGAGCACTGGTAGGCCCGCGTGAGCCAGGAGATCCTCATCAACCTGACCCCCCGTGAGACGCGGGTGGCGCTGGTCGAGAACGGCGTCCTCCAGGAGGTCCATCTGGAGCGGGCCCGGCGCCGCGGGCTGGTGGGGAATATCTACCTGGGGCAGGTGCGCCGCGTGCTGCCCGGCATGCAGGCGGCGTTCGTCGATGCCGGGCTGGAGCGTACCGCCTTCCTCCACGTCTCGGATCTGCAGCGCGACAGCGGTGGGCCGCCACCGCCCATCGACCGTCTGCTGCGCGAGCAGCAGGCGCTGCTGGTGCAGGTCATCAAGGACCCGATCGGCAACAAGGGGGCCCGGCTCACCACGCAGATCACGGTACCCTCCCGCTATCTGGTCCTGACCCCGCACTCCTCGGGGGTGGGGGTCTCGGCGCGGATCGAAGAGGAGGCCGAGCGCGAGCGGCTGCGCGCGGTGGCCGAGGGGTTCGACGCCGAGCGCGGGGAGGCCGGGCTGATCTTCCGCACCGCGGCGGAGGGGGCCGCGGACGAGGCGTTGAGTGCCGACCACGACTTCCTCGTGCGGCTCTGGGAGAGTATCCGCCGGCGCGCCGGCGAGGCACAGCCCGGGACCCTGGTCCATGAGGATTTGCCCCTGCTGCTGCGCGCCCTGCGTGATCTGGCTACCCGGGATCTGGAGCGGGTGCGGGTGGACTCTCGCGAGGGCTACCTGCGCCTGCGCGACTTCTGTAAGGATTTGTTGCCGCACATCGCCGAACGGGTGGAGCTTTACGCCGGCGAGCGGCCGATCTTCGACCTCTACGGGGTCGAGGAGGAGATCGAACGCGCCCTCTCGCGCCGGGTGGATCTCAAATCCGGCGGGCACCTGATCATCGACCAGACCGAGGCGATGACCACCATCGACGTGAACACGGGCGGTTTCGTCGGCAATCGCAACGTCGATGAGACCATCTTCAAGACCAACCTTGAGGCCGCCCAGGCCATCGCCCGGCAGCTGCGCCTGCGCAACCTCGGCGGCATCATCATCGTCGATTTCATCGACATGACCGATGCCGAGCACCGTCGCCAGGTCCTGCGCGCCCTGGAGAAGGCCCTCGAGCGGGATCACGCCAAGACGCAGATCGGTGCGGTCTCCTCGCTCGGGCTGGTGGAGATGACCCGCAAGCGGACCCGCGAAAGCCTCGAGCAGGTCACCTGCGAGCCGTGCCCCACCTGCGCCGGCCGGGGCACGGTGAAGAGCGCCGAGACGGTGGCCTATGAGATCTTCCGCGAGATCCTGCGCGAGGTGCGCCAGTTCGAGTCCCAGCGGGTGATCGTGCTCGCCGCCCCGTCGGTGGTCGAGGTGCTGCTCGACGAGGAGTCGACCAGCCTGGCGCAGCTCGAGGAGGTCATCGAGCGGCCCATCGAGCTGCAGGTCGAGTCGCTCTATGTAGCCGACCAGTACGACGTGATTCCCGTATAATCCGCCTCCATGGCTTCTCCGATGCGCCGCTTTGGCCCGCGCGCTCTGCGTGGCCTGCGTCTGGTGCTGCTGGCGGTGCTCTCCGGCGCCGTAGCCCTGCGTCTGCTGGTCTGGCTGGCGCCATCCCTGAGCGCTCCGGCGGAGCGGCTTGCCGCCGAAGCGCTCGGCGTGCCGGTGGCCGTGGAAGAGGCGCGCCTGATCTGGCGCGGCTGGCGGCCCGGGGTCGAGCTCACCGGTGTGCGCATCGGCGCGCAGGCGCCTGTCACGCTGGCGCGGGTCACCCTGACCCCGGCGCCGCTGGAGAGTCTGCGCGCCCGGGCGCCTCGCTGGGCTGGCGTCTCGGCAGTTGGGGTACGGGCTACGGCGGTGGCCGATCGCCACGGTTGGTCGTTGCCGGCGCTGGACAGCCCGGCCCGGGACGAGGCGGCGGCGGCGCCGGATCTGCGCGCGCTGCCGCGCGATGTGACGGTGCGCGATGCGGCTCTGGAGCTGATCCCCCGTCGTGGGGATGCGCTGCGCAGTGTTTCCTTCGATCTGGCCAGCCGTCGGGATGGCAACTCGCTGCAGATCGGCCTGCGCAGTGCACAGGGGGCGTCGGGGCCGGGCCAGGGGCTGCAGGCGGCTGCCCGGGTGCCGCTGGACGACCCGGCCTCGGGCCACGTCTATGCGGCGTTCGAGGACTTCGCCGTGGCGCCATGGGCCCGGGCCCTGATCGCGACCCGGGCGGCCGGGGCGCTCGACGGCCGGCTCTGGCTGGAGTTTGATGAGGGCCGGGTCGATGCGGTGCACGGCACCCTGAACGGCAGCGGCCTGGGCGCAGAGCCGCGGCGCCCGGCGCCGGGGTTCGACACCCTCGCCGCCGAGGTCCGCTTCTCCGGCCAGCGCTGGAGCGCTGAACTCTTGGCGGCGGACACTGCTCTCCATCTGCCCTGGCTGTTCCGCGAGGCCATCACCTTGGTGCAGGCCGGGGCGAGGCTCGGCGGCCGCTGGGAGCCCGATGGTCGCTGGTCCGTCGAGCTGCTGGAGGCGGTGGCCGAGAACGCCGATACCCGTGCCCGGGGCCGGGGGTCGCTGACCGGCGGCGACGGCGACACGCCACGGCTTTTCCTGCGCGCCAGCGCGGACGAGGCCCCCGTGGCGCGGGTGCCGGCCTACGTGCCGGAGGGGATCACCCCGCCGGAGGTGGTGGAGTGGCTGCAGGACGGGCTGCTCGCTGGCACCGCCCACGGCACCGAGGTGCTCTTCTTCGGTCGTCCCGACCGCTTCCCCTTCGATAACGGCGAGGGCGTCTTCGAGGTCCGCACCGACGTGCGCGATGGCCAGCTGCGTTACGACCGCGGCTGGCCGCGTTTGACCGACATCGATGCGAGCCTGCGCTTTCACAACGCCAGCATGGCGATCACCGGCGAGGGGCGCACCAATGACGTCGATCTGCGCGAGGTGGCCGTGGGCATCGACGATCTGCGCGAACCGATCCTGACCGTGCGCGGGCGTGGCGAGGGCGATGCGGCGGGCGGTTTGGCCTTTCTGGCCGGCTCGCCGCTCGGACGCGACTGGATCGGCGACCCGGTGCCCCTGCACGCCCGCGGCCCGATGACCCTGGACCTGGACCTGGCCGTGCCCCTGGAGATGGTGCACCCGGAAACCATCCTCCTCGACGGCCGGGTGCAGCTCCACGGGGTCGAGGCGGGGATCGACCGCTGGGTGCATATCGAGGCCCTGACCGGTGCGCTGGGCTTCGATGCCGCCGGGATACGCAGCGCCGGGGAGCTGACCGGCCGCTGGGGTGATGAACCCCTGGCCGTCGGGGTGCGTACCGCCACGGTGGGCGGGCAGTCGCGCATTCTCCTGGATGCCGCCGGGCACGGCACGCCGGCGAGCTTGCTCGAGGGGGTCGCTGTGGATCCGGCCTGGCTGACCGGCGCCGCCCCGTGGGCGGTGCGTGCCAGCCTGCCGGCGTTTCAGCCGCATCTGCAGCCGCCGGAGGTCCGCCTGCGGGTGCGTTCGAGCCTCCTGGGCATGGGGCTGGCCCTGCCGGCGCCGCTGGGGGTGGAGCCGGATGAGGGCCGCGACGTACAGGTGGATGTCGGGTTCACCCAGCGCGGCCTCGAGTCGTACTGGCTGCGCTACGGTGACGAACTGTTGCGCGCCGGGGCGGCGGCGGGCGAAGACGGTCTGCCACGGTCGCTGGCCCTGCGCTTCGGCCCCGGTGCGTTGAGGTTGCCGACCCGCGGGAGTGTCGTCGAGGGCCGGATCGATGAGCTGGACCTCGATGCCTGGCGGCGCTGGCTGATCGGGCAGGCCGGCGACGGTCTGTCCGGCCTGGCTGCGCAGGGCGCGTCCTGGCGGCCGCCGCTGCCGCTGCGTGGCCACCTGCGCGTCGACGATCTGACCGTCGGCGCACGGGGGTACGGCGACCAGACGCTGGCGGCGGAGTGGTACGCCGATCAGCCCGGGCAGCTGGCCCTGCGCGGCGATCTGATCAGCGGTCAGGTCACCTGGGACGAGGCGTTCCGGCGGGTCCGGGCCGACCTGGATCACCTGGATCTGCCGGTGCCGCAGGCTGCCCCGGATGCCGGGCCGGCCCTGGCCGACCCCCGTCCCCGCATGGCCGGGCCCGGCGCGGCGGCGTGGCCCGAGGTGGATGTGGACGTGGCCAGCGTTCGCCTCGCCGGCCGCGTGGCCGGTGCCGGTCGAGTCCGGCTGCGCCCCCGCGGCGAGGTGCTGTACATGGATGAGGCGAGTATCCGAGGGCCTACACTGCACCTGGTGACCAGCGGGGAGTGGCGGCCCACCGGAACGGCACTGCGGGGCCGGCTGCGCAGCGGCGATGTGGGGGACTTGCTCGGACTTTTGCAGGCGCCGCGGGCGGTGACGGTGGCGGATGTCGACATCTCCGCCGAGCTTGGCTGGCCCCAGGCCCCGTGGGGGCTGGAGTTGGCTGATCTGGTGGGCGCGGTGCGGGTGCGCATGAATGATGGGCGGATCACCGGCGTCGATCCGGGGGCCGGTCGGGTGGTGGGTTTGCTGGGTCTGCGGATGCTGCCGCGGCGGATCCTGCTCGACTTTACCGATCTCTCCGGACAGGGGTTCGCCTTCGACCGGATCAGTGGACGGGTCACCGCCGCCGGCGGCTACGCGCACGTGGATGATCTGCGCATCGCCGGTCCGGCGGCGCGCGTTACCATATCGGGGAACATGGATTTGGCGCAGCGTGTCTACGACAACCATGTCGTTGTCGAGCCGCGCCTGGGGGCGACGCTGCCGTTGCTCGGGGCGCTGCTCGGTGGCGGGGTCGGGGCTGCCGGAGGTTTCCTCGCCGATCAACTGCTCGGCGAGGGGGTGGACCGGGCAGCGGCGGTGCGCTATCGCGTGACGGGGCCGTGGCATGAGCCCCGCGTCATTAGGCTTGGAGTCGAGGATGCAACAGAGCGCTAATCGAGCCCGAGGGCTCTCCGAGAACGGCCACTCGCGGCGCCACCGGGTGGCGGCGGTGCAGATGGCCTCGGGACCCCACGTGGAGGCCAACCTGGAGGAGGCCGCGCGGCTGATCGGCGAGGCGGCCGAGGCGGGAGCCGAGCTGGTGGTCCTGCCCGAGAACTTTGCCATCATGGGCTACCAGGACACCGACAAGCTCAAGCACGCCGAGCCCGACGGCGACGGCCCCATCCAGGCGTTCCTCGCCGATCAGGCGCGCCGGCATCGTATCGTCCTGGTCGGTGGCACCATCCCCCTGCAAGGGGAGAGCCCCGAGCGCATCCGCCCGGCGGCCACCGTCTATGGGCCGGACGGCCGGCGCCTGGCCTGCTACGATAAGATCCATCTATTCGATGTTGAGGTGGCTCCAGGCGAGGCCTATCGGGAGTCGAACACCCAGCAGCCGGGCTCGAGCCCGCTGGTGGTGGATACGCCCCTCGGGCGCCTGGGTGTGGCCGTCTGTTACGACCTGCGTTTCCCGGAGCTGTTCCGCGAATTATCGGCCCGGGGGGCGGAGATCGTGGTGGTGCCCTCGGCCTTTACCGCCGTCACCGGCGAGGCCCACTGGAGCGTACTGGTCCGCGCCCGGGCCATCGAGAACCTCTGTTATGTGGTGGCGCCGGATCAGGGGGGCTACCACGTCAACGGGCGCGAGACCCACGGCGAGAGCATGATCGTCGACCCGTGGGGGCGCGTCATGAAGAGCCTGGAACGTGGCGCCGGGGTGATCACCGTGGAGGTGAGCCTGAGCCGCCTGCACGAGATCCGGGAGCGTTTCCCGGCCCTCCTCCACCGCAAGCTGTAGGTGACCGAATGAATGAGCACGCCGAAGCCGCTACCGCGACCCCGGATCCGCTTCGTCAAGCCGAGGAGCGACTGCTGGCGCCGGCCGCACTCGACGAGGCGCGCCTCGGTCAGGTGTTCAGCCGCCTGCTGCGCCCGGGGGTGGACTTCGCCGATCTCTATTTCCAGGCCGCCCGGCGCGAGGCCTGGGTGCTGGAGGACGGCATCGTCCGCGAGGGCAGCCACAGCATCGATCGCGGCGTGGGCGTGCGCGCCGTCAGTGGCGAGAAGACCGGCTTCGCCTACTGCGACGAGATCGACCTGGAGGCGCTGCTCGACGCCTCTTCGGCGGCCGGCGCCGTGGCGCGCAGTGGCCAGAGTTGTACGCCGGTCGCCTTCCGGGGCACGGCCGGGCGTGGGCTCTACCGCGGCGATGACCCGCTGGCCAGCCTCAGTGCGGACGAGAAGGTAGCGCTGCTGCATCGCGCCGAGGCCGCCGCCCGCGCCGTAGATCCGCGCATCGTGCATGTGGTGGTCAGCCTCGCCGGTGCCCACGACACCATCCTGGTGGCGAACTCCGAGGGGGGATGGGCCGGCGACATCCGACCCCTGGTCCGGCTCAATGTCTCGGTGCTGGCGGCCGCCGGCGAACGCCGCGAGAGCGGCAGCTCGGGCGGAGGGGGGCGCTACGACTACCAGCAGTTCGTCGAGCCCGGGCGGGTCGAGGCCTACGCCCGCGAGGCGGCCCGGCAGGCCCTGGTCAATCTCGACGCCGAGGAGGCGCCGGCGGGGAACCTGCCCGTGGTCCTCGGTCCGGGGTGGCCCGGGGTGCTCCTGCACGAGGCGGTCGGCCACGGGCTGGAGGGGGAGTTCAATCGCAAGGGCACCTCGGCGTTCACCGATCGCATCGGTGAGCGGGTGGCGTCGCCGCTGTGCACCGTGGTCGATGACGGGACCATCGCCCAGCGCCGCGGCTCGTTGAACATCGACGATGAGGGCCATCCCAGCCAGTGCAACACCCTCATCGAGGGCGGAGTGCTCACCGGCTACATGCAGGACCGGCAGAACGCCGGGCTGATGGGCATGGACCGCACGGGCAACGCCCGCCGGGAGTCGTACGCCCACCTACCCATGCCGCGGATGACCAACACCTACATGCTTGCCGGTCCCCACGATCCGCAGGAGATCATCGCCTCGGTGGACCGGGGGCTTTATGCGGTGAATTTCGGCGGCGGTCAGGTGGACATCACCTCGGGCAAGTTCGTCTTCTCGGCCAGCGAGGCGTACTGGATCGAGAACGGGCGTATCCAGCACCCGGTCAAGGGCGCCACGCTCATCGGCAATGGCCCGGATGTGCTCACACGCGTGAGTATGGTGGGCAATGATCTGGCGCTCGATGGCGGCATCGGCGTTTGTGGCAAGGAGGGGCAGAGCGTCCCGGTGGGGGTCGGTCAGCCGACCCTGAAGGTCGACGGGATGACCGTCGGCGGCACCCAGGCCTAGCCGCCCCGCACCGCGTCCTGGCAACCCAATCCACAACGGAAAAGGCGAATCCATGCCGGATCCACGCAACGAGTTACCCGCCCCGGGCACGCTGGAGGCATTCGTCCAGCAGGCCCTTGATGACGCCCGCCAGCGCGGAGCCGACGCGGCGGAGGCGGCCTGCTCCGGCGATATCGGCCTGTCGGTCAACGTGCGCAAGGGGGAGATCGATACCCTGGAGCACCACCGCGGTCGGGACATGGGCGTGACCGTCTATTTCGGCGGGCGCAAGGCCAGCGCCTCGGCCGGTGAACTGTCCGAGCAGGCCGTCCGTGATGCCGTGCAGGCGGCCTGTGACATCGCCCGCTACACCTCCGAGGACCCGGCCAATGGCCTGGCCCCTGCCGAGCGCATGGCCGTGGACCCGCCGGAGCTCGACCTGGATCATCCCTGGCCGCTGCCCGCCGACGAGGCGGTGGAGCTGGCCCGCGACTGTGAGTCCGCCGCGGTGGAGGCCGACCGGCGCATCGAGAACACCGAAGGCGCCGGGGTGAGCGTCCACCGCGGCCTGCACGCCTACGGCAACAGCCACGGGTTCTTCTCCGTGCTGCCGGAGTCGCGTCACAGCATCCACTGTGTGGCGGTGGCCGGGCGCGGTGAGGCCATGCAGCGCGACTACTGGTACACCGTGGCCCGCGACCCGGCGGCCCTGGAGGATGCCCGCGACGTCGGGCGTCGGGCGGCCGAGCACGCCGTGGCGCGGCTCGGTGCCGAGAGCCTGCATACCGAGCGGGTGCCGGTGCTGTTTCGCGCCCCGGTCGCCCGTGGCCTGGTGGGGCATCTGGTCTCGGCGGTGCGGGGCAGTGCCCTCTACCGGCAGGCCTCGTTCCTGGTCGACAGCGCCGGCGAGCAGCTCTTCCCGGCCTGGCTGCAGATGGTCGAGCGACCGCACATTCCCCGGGCCCTGGGGAGCACGGCGTTCGATGCGGAAGGGGTGGCCACCGCCGAGTCGGCGCTGGTGCGCGACGGGGTGCTGCAGCGCTACGTGCTGGACAGCTACTCTGCCCGGCGCCTGGGTCTGGAGACCACGGCCAACGCCGGCGGCGTCCACAACCTGGAAGTCAGCGGCGGCGAGGAGGACTTCGACGCCCTGCTCCGGCGCATGGGCCGCGGCCTGGTGGTCACCGAGCTGATGGGCCAGGGCGTCAACCTGGTCACCGGGGATTATTCCCGGGGCGCCGCCGGCTTCTGGGTGGAGAACGGCGTCATCGACCGTCCGGTCCAGGAGATCACCATCGCCGGGCACCTGCGCGATCTCTTCGCCGGCATCCGGGCGGTGGGCAGTGATGTGGACCGGCGCGGCAACATCCGCTGCGGTTCGATCCTGGTCGAGGAGATGACCGTCGCCGGGCAGTGAGCGTCCGAGGCCGGGCGCGGGTTACCCGTGCTCGGTCTCGCCGAAGCCCTCGGTGACCAGACGGGTCAGGGCGTCGAGGGCGGCCTCGGCGTCGGCGCCCTCGGCCTCAATGGTGATGGTGGCCTGGTGGGCGGCGGCGAGCATCATCAGGCCCATGATGCTCTTGCCGTTAACCCGGCGCTCGCCGTAGCGGACGTGGATCTCGCTCTCGTATTCGCTGGCCGTGGTCACGAAACGGGCGGCGGCCCGGGCGTGGAGGCCGAGCCGGTTTTTGATGGTGGCTTGTCGCTCGATCATCGCGGCGGTGCTCCTTCGCCGACCAGGATGATGCCGGACCGGCCGCCGGCGGCGGCGGATTCGGCTAGTTCCTCCAAGGATCGCCCAGGGTAGTTGAACACGCGCAATAGCATCGGCAGGTTCAGGCCGGTGACCACCCGGCAGTGCCGGTCCACGCTGGCCGCCACCGCCACATTGGAGGGGGTGGAGCCGTAGGCGTCGGAGAGGATGAGCACCCCTGCCCCCTGGTCGAGCTCGGTGATCAGGGCGCCGGCGCGCTCCAGCAGCTCGTTGCGCTCGTCCTCGTTGAATACCTCCAGCGACTCGGTCTGCAGCGGGCAGATGCCCAGCGTGCGGGAGGCCGTGGCCAGGACCTCCGAGCCGATGTGCCGGTGGGCGACGATCAGCAGCCCGACCCTCATGACAGCTCCCGGTGGCGCAGGGGCACGTGACTGCAGTCGTCCTGCAGCGCCTCGGCCAGGCGTTCGGCGAGGTAGACCGAGCGGTGCTGCCCGCCGGTGCAGCCCACGGCCACGGTCAGGTAGCTGCGCCCCGCCCGTCGGTAGACCGGCAGCCAGTGGCGGATCATGGCGTCGATCTGACTGAATAGGGTCTCGGTGTCCGGCTGGGCCTCGAGGAAGCGGCGCACGCAGTCGTCGCGACCGGTGTAGGCGCGCAGCCGCGGCTCCCAGTGCGGGTTGGGCAGGCAGCGGGCGTCGAAGACGTAGTCGGCATCGGTGGGGATGCCGTGCTTGAAGCCGAAGGACTGGACCAGGAGCGACAGGCCGCTGCGCTCGCCGGCGACCCGCTCGGAGATCAGCCCGCGCAGGTCGTGGACCGTGGTGCGCGACGTGTCGATGTTCCAGTCGGCCGCCTCGCGCAGCGGCTCGAGCAGGGCGCGCTCGGCGCGCAGGGCGTCCGCCAGTGGCTGATCGCCTTCGGCCAGGGGGTGGCGCCGGCGGGTCTCGCTGTAGCGGCGCATGAGGATGGCGTCCTCGGCGTAGAGGAAGAGCACCTCGGTGGCGATCCCCTGTTCGCGCAGCGCCGCCAGCATTTGCGGCAGGTGCTCCAGGTCGCGGGGCGGGTTGCGCGCATCCAGCCCCACGGCGAAGCGTTCCCCGGTGGGGGCATCGCGGTTCTGGGCGTAGCGCGCCAGCTCGCCGATCAGGCTCACCGGCAGGTTGTCGATGCAGTAGTAGCCGGCGTCCTCCAGGGTGTGCAGGGCGACACTCTTGCCCGAGCCGGAGAGGCCGCTGACCACGATCAGTTGCAGACCGCTCATGCCGGCACCCCGCGGGTCGTCTCGTAGGGGTGGGGTGGCTCGGGGGGCGCGGCGCCGAGACGGCGCGCAGCGGCCTCGATCAGCGGCGCCAGCGGTCGGCGCTCCGTGTCGGTGAGGGTCACCCGCGGGCGGGACAGACCGAGGAGCTGGCAGCGATCCCGCCGACCGTGCAGCGCGGCCTCGGCCTCGGGAGCGCCGGGGTCACGCTGCAGATGGATGCACAATTCCACGGCGATCTCCTCGCGCAGCGCAGCCGGGCCGTAGAGTTCGGTGACCTCCACCAGCCCCACATCGCGCAGGCAGAGCAGCCCTCGCCCGCGTTGCGGCGCGCTGCCCAGCAGCTGTTCGCCAGCCCGATGCAGCTCGACGGCGTCGTCGGCGACCAGGGCGTGACCCCGGTCGAGCAGGGCCAGGGCGGTGTCGCTCTTGCCCGCCCCGCTCGGTCCTTCAAGCAGGATCCCACGACCATGGATGGCCATCAGCAGGCCGGGGATGAGCGGCCGGTGTCCGGCCGCGTTCACGACGGGTCGGCTTGTGACTGCCATTCCCGCAGGGCCGCCTGCAGTTCCTCGCCGTCCGCGGAGACGCGCAGTCGCTCGCACAGACCGCTGTCGCTGAACATCTCCGCGAGGCTGGCCAGGATCTGCAGATGCTCGTCCGTAAAGTGCTCCGGTACGACCAGGGCGAACAGCAGGTCCACCGGTGCCTTGTCGAAGGCGTCAAATTCGATGCCCCGCTCCAGGCGGACCAGGGCGCCGATGGCGCGGTCGATTCCGTCGATGCGGGCGTGGGGCACGGCGACCCCGTGCCCCAGTCCCGTGCTGCCCAGTCGCTCGCGGGCCAGCAATCGGTTGCTGATCTCCCGGGCGTCGAGGCCGTCACCGCTGGCCCCGATCAGTTCGCCTATGCGCAGGAGTGCCTGCTCCTTGTCCCCGATGTCGCTCTCGCAGCGAACACGTTCCGGCGTGATGAGTTGCTCGATGTCCATGGAGTGTCCGATCGGCTGGCCCGCTTTTCCGCGTCCTGCCGCCTTACAGGCCGGCCTTGAGGGACGCGCCCTGCCGTCGCTGGTCGACGGCCTTCTCTTTGTGCTTCAGGACCTGACGGTCAAGCTTGTCCACGAGCACGTCAATGGCTGCATAGAGGTCCGCCTCGACGGCGTCTGCGAAGACGCGTCCGCCGCCACCGCCGATGTGGATGACCGACTCGGCTTTCTGCTGCTTCTTCTCCACCGAGAGGATGACCTCGGTATCGATGACGTGGTCGAAGTGGCGCTGGATACGCTGCATCTTCTCGTTCACGTGCGCCCGGAGGGCCGGGGTGATCTCGACGTGATGCCCACTGAGCTTGATCTGCATACCGCCTCCTGAACCCCTCTGCGGCCAGCGGAGCCGGGCGCCTCAGCGCCTCCGGGCCTCCTTGCGCTCCGCCGACGATGCGATGGACAGGGACTCCCGGTACTTGGCGACTGTCCGACGCGCCACCTGGATCCCCTCCTCATGAAGGATACGCGCAATCGCGCTGTCACTCAGCGGTTTTGCCCGATCCTCCTCGGCGATCAGCCGGCGGATCCGCGCCCGGATCGCCGTCGCCGAAGCCTCTCCGCCGTCGCTGGTCTGCACGTGGCTTGAGAAAAAGTACTTGAACTCAAAGGTGCCGCGAGGCGTGTGCATGTATTTGTTGGTGGTGATCCGGGAGATGGTGGACTCGTGCATCTCCACCGCCTCGGCGATCTCGCGCAGCACCAGCGGCTGCATCGCCTCCTCGCCGTGGTCGAGGAAACCCTGTTGCCGCTCTACGATGGCACCGGCCACTTTCAGCAAGGTCTCGTTCCTGCTGCGCAGGCTCTTGATCAGCCACCGCGCTTCCTGAAGGTGGTTGCGCAGGCAATGGTTGTCTGCACTCCGATCCGCTCTGCGGATCAGGCTGGCGTAATACGCGTTAACACGCAAGCGGGGCGCGGTTTCACCGTTGAGCTCGACCTGCCAGACGCCGTCCCGGCGCACCACCATCACGTCGGGGATCACGTAGTCCGGTGTGGTGTCGCTGATCTGCGAGCCGGGCCGCGGATCGAGGCTCTGGATCAGATTGAGGATGCCGCCCAGGGTCTCGTCATCGACCCCCAGCGCGCGGCCCAGATCGTCGTAGCGGCGCTCGGCGATCAGCCCCAGGTGGTGGAGCAGGGCGTGACGGGCCTCTTCTCGCCACGGGGTTTCCTCCGGGAGCTGCTCAAGCTGCACACAGAGCGCCTCCTGCGGGTTGCGAGCGGCGACACCGGTGGGGTCAAGGCGCTGGATCCGCTGCAGGACTGCCTCCAGCTCCTCAGCGCTGACCTGCTCGTCTGACGGGCACCCGGCCAGGAGCTCCTCGGTGTCCTGGGTCAGGTAGCCGTCATCGCCGACGGCGTCGACGATGACTTCGGCGATGGAGCGCTCTCGGGGGGTGAGTGTCTCGAGTTCGATCTGCGCGTGCAGGTGCTGCTGCAGGCTGTCGGAGGCGGCGGGCCGGTTGTCGAGGGTGTCGCGTTGTGCTCCTTCCTCGCCCGGGGCGCTCAGCGCGGTGCTGCCGTCGTAGATGTCGTCCCAAGAGGTGTCCAGGGGGAGATCCTCGGGGATGTCCTCGCCGGAGGGTTCGCTGACCGGCGCCTCCTCCTCGTGGCTCTCCTGCTCCGGCTGTTCGGGGTCTTGCTGCTCCTGTCCGAGCTCCGCCTCTTCGTCGAGCTCGAGCATGAAGTTCGATTCCAGGGCCTGCTGGATCTCGGTGCGCAGCTCCAGGCTCGAGAGCTGCAGCAGCCGGATGGCCTGCTGCAGCTGCGGGGTCATGGTCAGCTGCTGTCCGATGCGTAGCTGAAGCGACTGCTTCATGGCCCTACCCGTCGTACTTGCGGCATCCGTCGTCCATCGCTCACAGGCGGAAGTCCTCGCCCAAGTAGACCTCGCGCACCCGCGGATCCGCGAGCACACTCTCGGCGTCACCGGCGGCGAGCACCTCGCCGTCGCTGAGGATGTAGGCGCGTTGCACGATCCCCAGCGTCTCGCGCACGTTGTGATCGGTGATCAGCACGCCGATGCCTCGTTGCGCCAGCTGCCGGACGATGCGCTGGATCTCGCCCACCGAGATCGGGTCCACCCCGGCGAACGGCTCATCGAGCAGGATGAACCGGGGGTTCGCCGCCAGGGCCCGGGCGATCTCGACGCGCCGACGCTCGCCGCCGGACAGGGCAATGCCCGGGGAGTTGCGCACGTGGGTGACGCCGAACTCCTCCAGCAAGCGATCCAACTCCTGTTCCCGGGCGGCGCCGTCGAGGTCGTCGCGCAGCTGCAGGATGGCCCGTACGTTATCCGCCACACTCAGTTTACGAAAGACCGACGCCTCTTGTGGGAGGTAGCCGATCCCCAGCCTGGCCCGGGCGTGGATGGGCAACCGGGTCAGGTCATCGCCCTCCAGGGTGATCCGCCCCTCGTCGGCCTGCACCAGGCCCACCACCATGTAGAAGCAGGTGGTCTTGCCGGCACCGTTGGGCCCGAGCAGGCCGACGATCTCGCCGTCGGCCACCTCCAGGCCCGCGCCGTTGACCACGGTGCGCCCGCGGTAGCGTTTGGTCAGCCCCTCTGCGCGCAGTGTTACCAAGGGATCACTCCTGCTCCTCGCGCCGGGCTGGATAGAGGATGGTCCGTGCGCGCTGGCCTTCCGCGCCGCGGGCCTTCATGACCTGCCCCTCCAGATCGACGTCGATGGTCTCGGCACTGACCTGGTCGTCGCCCTGCCACAGACGCGCCTCACCCTGGAAGTGAGCGCGCTCGGGGCCGCGGGTGTAGTACTCCATCCGCCTCGCCTCGCCGCGCACCGGGCGCGGCTGGCCCTCCGGCTGGTCGCGGTAGGTGGCCGGTGTGCCGTCCACGTAAACGTGACTGAGATCGCCGTCCTCGTCCGTGTAGACCTCCATGCGGTCGCCGGTGATGCGCAGGGCCCCGCGGGTGAGCACCGCATCGCCCTCGTAGATGCTGACCCCCGCCACGGCGTCGACGTCCACCCGGTCCGCCTCCAGTTCCACCGGTGCGTCCTCGCGTTGGCCGTCGGCGGCCGCTGGCGCGGCGGCCAGGGCCAGTAGCGTGGCGGCGGCCAGCAGCCCGGCCCGGATGGTGCCGGCGGTATCAGTGCGACCCATACGCCCCCCGGACATCGGCGTGCAGGCGCAGACGGTCGGCCCGGTAATCCAGGGTCATGCCGGTGCCGCGCAGGGTGCCGGCGGGCTCGCGGGCGGTGACCGCCTCGCTGGTCCGCGCCTCGCCGGCGCGTAGATCGATCAGCAGGTTGCGGGTGGCGATATCCAGCGGCGGGCGCGAAGCCTGCGCCGGACGGTGAATGTCCACCTCGTCGAACAGGCGCACCTCCTCGCCCTGCGCTTCGGCGATGCCGAAGGGGGCGCGGGCCTCCCAGAGGACCCCGTCGCGTGAGCGCATGCGCAGGTCGGGCTCGACGATCTCCAGCTCCCCGCGGCCCGGGAAGTGCTGGCCGCTGCGCCCGTGAAGCGCGGCCCGGCGCTGCCCCTGCTCATCGAAGTCGACCATCGTGAAACCCTCCAGGAAGAAGTCGGGGCGCTCCTCGGGTGGCTCGGCGGTCTCCGGCTCCGGCGGTGCGGGGTCGCGGGTGAGGAGCAGGCCGACGAGCACGATCAGCCCTGCGGCCACCAGGGGAAAGAGCGGCCCGCGGCGCATGGCTCAGCCTTCCGCCCGGCTTAGCATCGCTTCCAGGTGACCCTGGGCGTGGAGGATCAACTCGGCCACCTCGCGCACTGCACCGCGGCCACCGGGACGTCCGGTGACCCAGTCGGCGTGGGCGTGCAGCTGGGGGTGGCCGTCGGCCACGGCGACGCCGAAGCCGGCCCGGCGGATCGCCGGCAGGTCGATCAGGTCGTCGCCCGTATAGGCGCACGCCTCGGGGCTGAGCCCGAGGCGCTCGGCCACCTCGATCAGCGCCTCGCCTTTGTCCGAGCGGCCACGGAGGATGTGGCGTACGCCGAGCTCTTCGGCCCGGCGCATGACCGAGTGGCGCCCGCGCGCGGTGATCCAGCCCACTTCGATGCCGGCGTCCTGAAGCATGCGCAGCCCCTTGCCGTCGTGGATGTGAAACGCCTGCAGCGGTTCGCCGCTGCCGCCGACGAAGACGGTTCCGTCGGTGAGGACGCCGTCGACATCGACCAGCGCCAGGCGCACCGGCTCGGCGCGGCGCAGGATATCCGCCGCCGGCAGCTCGGGATAGGGGTGAAGCGGTGTGGTGCTCATACGACTCCCGCGCGTAGCAGGTCGTGCATGTTCAGGGCGCCCACCAGGCGGTCCTCGTCGTCGGTGACCAGCAGGGCGGTGATGCGGTGGCGCTCCATGCGTTCGGCGGCCTCGGCGGCCAGCAGGCCCGGCGAAGCGGTCTGCGGGCCGGGGGTCATCACCGTCTCGATGGGGGTGTGGTGGATGTCGGCGCCGCGATCCAGGGTCCGGCGCAGGTCGCCGTCGGTGAAGATGCCGAGCACGCGCTGCCGATCATCGACGATGGCGGTCATGCCCAGCCCTTTGCGGCTGATCTCCAGCAGGGCGTCGCGCAGGGGGGTCCCGGGGGTGACACGGGGGATGCGCTCGCCGGTCTGCATGATGTCGTCGATGTGCAGCAGCAGCCGGCGTCCGAGCTTGCCGCCGGGGTGGGAGCGGGCGAAGTCCTCGGCGGTGAAGCCGCGTGCGTCGAGCAGGGCCACCGCCAGGGCGTCGCCCATGGCCAGGGTGGCCGTTGTGCTGGCGGTCGGCGCGAGTCCCAGGGGGCAGGCCTCCTGCTCGACGCCGACATCCAGGTGCACCGAGGCGGCCCGGGCCAGAGTCGAGTCGGCACGCCCGGTGAGGGCGATCAGCGGCACCCCGAGGCGTTTGATCAGCGGCAGGATGGCGGTCAGCTCGTCGGTCTCGCCGGAGTTTGACAGCGCGATGACCACGTCATCGGCGGTGACCATGCCCAGGTCGCCGTGGCTGGCCTCGCCGGGATGGACGAAGAACGCCGGCGTGCCGGTGCTTGCCAGGGTGGCGGCCATCTTCGAGCCGATGTGCCCGGACTTGCCCATCCCGGTGACGATGACCCGCCCGCGGCAGGCAAGCATGTGTCGGCACGCCTGGCTGAAGGGCTGGCCGATGCGCTCGCCGAGGGCGGCCACGGCATCGGCCTCCAGTTGCAGGACGGCGCGGCCCAGGGCCAGGAGGCGCTCGTCGCCTTCGCCGGGGGCCCCTTGGTGCCGTTCGATCAGGGTACGCATGGGGGTCATACCGCCATTCTACGACATGTCCGAGCCGGAACGGGCAACCCCGGGGCGCAATTGACCCTCCCGGCGCGGGGATGGATACTGCCCGTCCAGCTTCCGGAAACCGAGCAGGGTGATGGGCGCCGCAGATACCGGCGACGAGTTCCTGGCCCGGGTGCGCGGCCTGCGGGTCGAGCGCAGCGGGCGGCCGATCTTCGATGGCGTAGACCTAGATATCCGCCAGGGCCGGGTGACGGCCATCATGGGCCCGAGTGGCTCGGGCAAGACCACCCTGCTGCGCGTGCTCGGCGGTCAGCTAAGGCCCCGGGCCGGTTCGGTGCAGGTGATGGGCGAGGAGGTGACCGGCCTGGGCCGGGCGGGGCTCTATCGCCTGCGCCGGCGTATGGGGGTGCTCTTCCAGAGCGGGGCCCTGTTTACCCACCTGTCGGTGTTCGAGAATGTCGCCTTCCCGTTGCGGGAGCACACCCGGCTGCCCGACTCCCTGCTCGAGACCCTGGTCCTGCTCAAGCTCGAGGCGGTGGGTCTGCGCGGAGCGCGGGATCTCATGCCGGCACAGCTCTCCGGGGGGATGTCCCGGCGGGTTGCGCTGGCCCGGGCCATTGCCCTGGACCCGGCGCTGGTCATGTACGACGAGCCCTTCGCTGGTCAGGACCCGATCACCATGGGGGTGCTGGTGGATCTCATCCGCCGGCTCAACGATGTCCTCGGTCTAACCTCGGTGGTGGTCTCCCACGACGTGGATGAGACCCTGGCGATCGCCGACTACGTCTACGTGCTCGCCGACGGGGCGGTGATCGCCGAGGGCACCCCGGCTACCCTGCGCGAGGCGCAATCGGAGTCGCTGCGCCAGTTCATCGATGCCCGGCCGGATGGCCCAGTGCCGTTCCACTACCCGGCGCCGGATCTGGCTGACGAGCTGATCGGCGGGGGGCGGCGATGATCGGACTGTTTCAGGCGCTGGGGGCGCGGACGCTCAACGGGCTGCGCGGCCTGGGCGAGGCGGTGTTGCTCATGGGGCGGATCCTGCGTGCCGCCCCCGAGGTGGTGGTGCGCCCGCGGCTGCTCATCGAGCAGATCTACGCCGTGGGGGTCCTGTCGCTGGTGATCATCCTGGTTTCAGCGCTGTTCGTCGGCATGGTCCTGGGGCTGCAGGGGTACTACACCCTGTCGGATTTCGGGGCCACCGAGGCGGT
>PULM01000020.1 GCA_003552345.1 Ectothiorhodospiraceae bacterium | reverse complement strand
CCACTGGAAGAAGGAGTGCTGCCCGTTAATGCCCACCTCGCCCCAGCAACTGGTGCCGGTGGGGTAATCGACCGGCTGCCCGTCCCGCGTGACCGACTTGCCGAGGCTCTCCATATCCAGCTGCTGCAAATAAGCGGGCAAGCGGCGCAGCCCCGGATGGTAGGGCAGCACCACGTGGCCCGTGGCGCCACGCAGGCTGATCTGCCAGACCCCGAGCAGCCCCAGCAGCAGCGGGATGTTCTGCGCCGCCGGCGCACTGCGAAAGTGCTCGTCCATGGCGCGCATGCCGCGGCGCAACTCGTTGAAGCGTTCCATGCCGATGACCGCCGCCAGCGGCAGCCCCATGGCTGAGGGCAGCGAGTAGCGGCCACCGACCCACTCCCAGATCCGGAAACGCCGCTCGGCGGGGATGCCGAACTCGGCCATGGCGGCCTCATTGGCCGAGATGCCGACGAACTGCTCCGGCACCGGACGCCCGGCCTCGGCCTCCAGCCAGGCCCAGGCAGTCCGGGCGTTGGTGAGGGTTTCCAGGGTGGAAAAAGACTTGGAAGCGACGCAGAAGAGGGTCTCGGCGGGATCGATCCGCGCCCAGACGGCGGCCAGCTCGCGGCCATCGACCCCGGAGACGGTATGCAGGCGCAGCGGCTCGTCGCCGTCGGTCAGGGCCTCATGCGCCATGGTCACCCCGGCCTCGGAACCGCCGATGCCGATGTTCACCACATGGCGCACCGGCCGACCGTCGTAGCCGTGAATCCCGCCGCCGCGCAGCGCCTCCACGAAGGCGCCCATCCGCTTCAGCTCCTCGTGGATTGCCGGGATCACATCCTCGCCGGCCACCGACACCGACGCCTCGGGACCACTGCGCAGCGCCGTATGCAGGGCCGGCCGCCCCTCCGACTCATTGACCGGCTCACCGGCGAACAGGGCCTCGACCCGTTCGGGCACCCCGCGTTCCTCGGCCAGACGCAGCAATCGCTGCCAGGTCGCATCGCTGGCCGGATGACGCGAGAGGTCCACGCAAAGGTCTTCATGGTGCAGGCAGTAGCGCTCTGCGCGCTCCGGATCAGCCGCCAGGAGGCTGCCAGCGTGCTCGGCGTCGTCGTTCTCGCGTAGCTCCTGCCAGACCGGGGAGTGCGTCAGCACGCTCGTCATGCCAGGTCATCCTCTGTCGCCTCACACGCCCCAGGGCCTCGAGGCGGGCGCCACCGTTTTCAAGCCCGCACGGGCGCGACCGCCGGACGCACCGCCCGCCTAGAGGGGCCGGCGAATGCTCTCGCCCCGGCCCATACCGTAGTAGGTGAAGCCGAGCGCCTCCATCATGGAGGGCGGATAGACATTGCGCCCGTCAAAGACCACGGGCTGACGCAGGGCATCCCGGATGCGTTCGAAGTCGGGGCTGCGAAAGACCGGCCACTCGGTGCAGACGATCAGCGCATCGGCGTCCTCGACGGCGTCGTAGAGGTTGTCGCAGAGCTCAAGCTCGGCGCGGTTGCCGTAGATCCGCTCGGCCTCGTCCATCGCCTCGGGGTCGTACGCCTGAACCCGGGCGCCGGCCTCCCAGAGCGCCTCCATGACCACCCGGCTGGGGGCCTCGCGCATGTCGTCGGTGTTGGGTTTGAACGCCAGCCCCCAGAGCGCGAAGGTCCGTCCGCCCAGGTCCTCACCGAAGTGGGCCCGCAGGCGGCGGACCAGCACCCGCTTCTGCCGGGCATTGACGCTCTCCACCGCCTCCAGCAACTCGGGCTGATAGTCGTGCTCGCGGGCCGTGTGCGTCAGCGCCTTGACGTCCTTAGGGAAGCAGGAGCCGCCGTAGCCACACCCGGGGTAGATGAAGTGGTAGCCGATGCGCGGATCCGAACCCATGCCCACCCGCACCTGCTCGATATCGGCGCCCAGGCGCTCAGCAAGGCTGGAGAGCTCGTTCATGAAGCTGATCTTGGTCGCCAGCATGGCGTTGGCGGCGTACTTGGTCAGCTCCGCCGAGCGCACGTCCATGGTCAGCAGCCGGTCGTGGCTGCGGTTGAAGGGGGCGTAGAGCGCCTTCATCAGCTCGCCGGTCCGCGGATTATCGGTCCCCACGATGATCCGGTCCGGCTTGACGAAATCATCGATGGCCGCCCCCTCCTTGAGAAACTCCGGGTTGGAGACAACGTCATACTCGAGCTGCTCGCCGCGGGCGGCAAGCTCCTCACCCAGCGCGGCACGCACCCGGTCCGCCGTGCCCACCGGCACCGTGGACTTGTTCACCACCACACGGTAATCGTCCATGTGCTGGCCGATGCTGCGGGCCACGGCCAGAACGTGCTGCAGGGCCGCCGAGCCGTCCTCATCCGGCGGGGTACCGACGGCGATGAACTGGAACAGGCCGTGGTGGACCCCCTCCGCCGGGTCGGTGGTGAAACGCAGCCGCCCCTCCTCCTGGTTGAAGGAGAGCATCTCGTCGAGGCCCGGCTCGTAGATCGGCACCTCGCCACGCTGCAGCTGGGCCACCCGCTCTGCATCGATATCAACGCAGACGACGTCGTTGCCGGCATCGGCGAAACAGGTCCCGGTGACCAGACCCACATACCCGCTGCCGAAGATCGTGACCTTCATGACTCACTCCAATCCATGGGGGACCGTTTCTCAGACCCCGTAAAACGCTCGATACCAGTCCACGAACTGCGGAAGTCCGCGCTCCAGCTCCGTCTGCGGTCGCCAGCCCGTGGCGGCGGTCAGATCGTCGATCTCGGCACAGGTTTCCACCACATCGCCGGGCTGCATGGGCAGCTCGTGGCGCTGCGCGCGACGTCCGCAGGCCTGCTCGAGGACCGTGATGAAGTCCTCCAGGGCCACCGGCCGGTGATTGCCGATATTGTAGACGCGATAGGGAGCGTTGCTGCGCGCCGGGTCCGGGTCGTCCGTGGAGAACGCCGGGTCCGGCTCCGGCAGGGTGTCCATCACGCGCAGCACCCCGTCGACGATGTCGTCGATGTAGGTGAAGTCGCGCCGCATGCGTCCGTAGTTGTAGACCTCGATGGGCTCCCCGGCGAGGATCGCCCGGGTGAACTTGAACGGCGCCATGTCCGGGCGCCCCCAAGGGCCGTAGACGGTGAAAAAGCGCAGGCCGGTCACCGGCAACCGATAGAGGTGCGCATAGGTGTGCGCCATCAGCTCATTGGACTTCTTGGTCGCCGCGTAGAGGGACACGGGGTGGTCGACGTTGTCGTGGACCGAGAACGGCATGCGCGTGTTGGCGCCGTAGACCGAACTCGAGGAGGCGTAGACCAGGTGCCCGGTGTCGTGATGGCGACAGCCCTCGAGGATGTTGCCAAAGCCCAGCAGGTTGCTGTCCAGGTAGGCGCGCGGGTTCTCCAGGGAGTAGCGCCCCCCGGCCTGGGCAGCCAGGTGGATGACACGGTCAAAGCGCCCCTCGCGAAAGAGGGCCTCCACCCCTGCGGCGTCGGCCAGATCCACGCGGGCGAAGTAGAAGTCCCCACTGCTGCGGCGCAGCTCATCCAGGCGCGCCTGCTTGAGGGTGACGTCGTAGTAGTCGCAGAGGTTGTCGATGCCGACGACCTGATGGCCCGCCTCGATCAGCTGCCGGGCGACATGCATGCCGATGAAACCGGCCACGCCGGTGACGAGGATTCGCACGGGTCTCCTTCCTCTCGCGCAGATGGACCGGGAACTGAAACGCGACCTAGCCTACCCGAGGCCCCATGCGCCGTACAGGGCCGGCGCTCACGCGCCCGATCCCTGCGCAGCCGGGCGGGCCACCGCCAGGCAGGATGTGCGCCCGCCGTGTTCGGCGAGGATCTCGAAGCGCTCCACTTCGAGGCCAGCGGCGCGGATCTGGGCCCGCAACGACTCCTCGTAGGTCACGCGCCCGAAATCGATGCTGGTCAGACGCCGGAGCATCGGCTTGAGGCGCTCGAGCCACGGGGCGCGACGCTGCTGGATGGTCTGGGTGAAGACCAGGCGGCCGCCCGGGCGCAGCAGCGTGCAGCTGTGCCGCAGGGCCCGCTCCGGCTCGGGCAGGAGCATGAAACTGGCGGAGAAGTAGACCGCGTCGTACGGCCCGCCGTGGTGCTCGTAGATCGACTCATGGCGGAGCGTCACCCGCTCGGCCACCGCAGATGCGGCAACGCGGCGGCGGGCCCGCTCGATGTAATCGCCGTCGATGTCGATGCCGGTCACCCGCAGATCCCGCTCTTGCAGTGCTCCGGCGTTGGCCAGCAGAGCGCCCGCCGTGCCCACTCCGACGTCCAGCACATGCGCCCCCGCCGGCAGCTGCTCGAGCACCGCGGCGTACCAGCGGGCGGTGAGCCGGAGGATCAGGGCGTCGTAGATAGCGCTGCGGATGCCGGGCATACGGACCTCGCCAGTGGCGGTGGATGCTTGAGGGCCGGCCACCGACCACACCCGGGCCGCCTTGCCGGCCGCGCCGGATCCTACCAGATCCGCCACTCCCCCTGGTCCGTGCGCACCAGCTGCAGCTCGTCCTTGTGCTCCATGGTGCTGCCAGGCTCCACCTGCGCCGCCTGACGCAGGGCGAACCCCCACAGGGTGAAGAAACGCTCGAGGCTGTCCAGCGGCGTGTCGCTGCTAAAGGCGCGCTCCCCGAAGGCACCGGGATCGCGCAGCAGCTCGACGCCGTCCTCGGTGATGGCCACCTCCTTGCGCACGCGGATCAGGTAGGAGCCGTCGTCGCGCTCGTGGGTGGAGACCAGCTCGAAGTCGACCAACTCGAAGACCTTCACGTCACCGAGATAGAACTCGGAGTCGTCCTCGAACAGCAGTTCGCGGACCTCCTGCTCCGTGGGCGCAGGGTCGCTGCGCTCGCAGCCACTGGCGAGCAGCGCCAGCGCCAGGGCAACGAACAGTGCCGGGGCAAACCGGCGGATGCGTAGCGTCATGCTCCTCTCCTCCACAAGGACGGACACCCTCCGTTCCGGTGCATTATCGCCCACGAAGACAGCTACGGCAGACCCCGAGCACGGGCTCGATGACGCACGGCTCGCCGGCGCCCCCCCGGGGGCCGTGGCATACTGGCCCGGCCCCCGGGGCAGCGCCCTGCCGGCAAGCAACCTGAAACACCAGGAGCGAGGATGGAACACCTGCACCCCGAGGAGCTGATCCGGACCGGTTCACGCATTGTCGAGCGGCTGCGCCAACGCAGCGTCTGCGTGCCGATCCCGGAGCGGGTCATAGCGCGGACCGTTACCGGGGTGCGCGATCCCAGCCTGCGCCATTTGGCCCTGCGCATCCGCGAAGGCGGGCGCATCGTGGTCAGCGGCGAGAAGAGAAAAGGAGTGTGGATCCCCTTCTCGGTCACGTTCATCGCCGTGGCACCACCGCCGGGCACGGCCGGCCCCTGCGTAGAGCTGCACCTGGAGCGCACCACGCCCTTCTTCGCCGCCCCCTTCGTGCTCAAGGCGCTGGCGCGTATGCCCGAGATGGAGATCATCGGTGCCCGGGCGCGGGTGCGCATCGACCAGTGGCTCGATCAGCAGGAGTGGTCCGGCCCCCTGCCCACCGGCATGTTCAAGCGGGTGCGGGTGACAGAGGTCGAGAGCGACGCCAACAACCGGCAGCTGCTGGTCACACTCGGTCTGGCGGGCAGCTAGACCAGCGGGACGGCGACTAGTCGGACGCCCTGCCCGCGCGCAGGGCCCGGCTCAGATAGGCCGCCGTGTGCGACGCCGGGCTTTCGGCCACCCGCTCCGGCGGACCGGCGGCGAGGATCTGCCCACCGCCGTCACCACCCTCCGGGCCCAGGTCGATGATCCAGTCGGCGCAGCGCATGATGTCCAGGTCATGCTCGACGACCACCACCGTATTGCCGTGGTCGCACAGACGCTGGAGCACCGCCAGCAGTTGCTCGACGTCCGCGAAGTGCAGACCGGTGGTCGGCTCATCCAGGATGTAGAGGCTGCGCCCGTGCTCGCGCCGGGAGAGCTCGCGGGCCAGCTTGACGCGCTGCGCCTCGCCGCCGGAGAGGGTGGTGGCGCTCTGCCCCAGACGCAGGTAACCCAGACCCACCTCGCGCAGGGTCTCCAGCTTGCGCCGGATACCGGGGATCGCCTCGAAGAACGCGTGGGCCTGGTCCACGGTCATCTCCAGGACCTCGTGGATGGTGTAGCCACGGTAGCGGATCTCCAGGGTCTCGCGATTGAAGCGGGTGCCGTGGCAGCTATCGCAGGCCACGTAGAGATCCGGCAGCAGGTGCATCTCGACGCGGACCACACCCTCCCCCTGGCACGCCTCGCAGCGCCCGCCCTGGACGTTGAACGAGAAACGCCCCGGCTTGTAACCCCGGGCCCGAGCCTCGGGCGTGGCCGCGAAGAGCTCGCGCACCGGGCCGAAGACCCCGGTGTAGGTCGCCGGATTGGAGCGCGGCGTCCGGCCGATGGGGCTCTGGTCGATGTCGACCACCTTCTCGAAGTGCTCGAGCCCCTCGATGCCATCGTGCTCCGCGGGGGTGGTCTGGGCACCGTTGAGATCCCGGGCGGCGCTGCAATAGAGGGTGTCATTGATCAGAGTGGACTTGCCGGAGCCGGACACCCCGGTCACGCAGGTCAGCAGGCCCACCGGGATCTCGGCGCTGACATCCTGCAGGTTGTGGCCACGGGCACCGGTGATCCGCACCCAGCGCCCGCCCTCCGGCGGACGCCGGCGCTGCGGCAAGGGGATGCTGCGCCGACCGCTGAGGAAGGCCCCGGTGACCGAGTCCGGGTGCTCGGCCACGGCTTCGGGCGACCCCGAGGCCACCACCACGCCCCCGTGGACGCCGGCGCCGGGCCCCATATCGATGATGTGATCGGCGGCACGCATGGCGTCCTGCTCGTGCTCGACGACGATGACACTGTTGCCCAGATCACGCAGCCGGCGCAGGGTATCGAGCAGCCGGCCGTGATCGCGAGGATGCAGGCCGATGGAGGGCTCGTCGAGGACGTAGAGCACCCCCACCAGTCCGGCGCCGATCTGGCTGGCCAGGCGGATGCGCTGCGCCTAGCCACCGGAGAGGGTCTCCGCCGCCCTATCCAGGGTGAGATACCCCAGCCCGACGTCCTCAAGAAAGCCCAGCCGCTGCCGGATCTCTTCGAGGATCGGCCGCGCGATGGCCCCGCGGGCGCCCTCCGGCTCCAGGGTCCGCACCCCCTCGCGGGCCCGATGAATGGGCAGCGCCGCGATCCCCGGCAGGCTGCAGCCCGCCACCTGCACGTTCCGGGCGCGCTGGGTGAGCCGCCCGCCACCGCACTCGACGCAGGTGCGCTGCGCCATAAACCGGCCCAGCTCCTCGCGCACCGTGGCCGACTCGGCCTCCCGGAAACGCCGCTCCAGGTTGGGGATCACCCCCTCAAAGGGGTGGACACGCTCCGTGTGGCCGTTGCGACCCGGGTAGCGGAAGGTGATCGGCTCCTCGCCCGAGCCGTAGAGGATGCAGCGCCGGGTCGACTCCGGCAGCTCGGCCCAGGGCGTCTCGAGGCTGAAACCGTAGTGGGCGGCCAGCCCCTCGAGGATGGCGAAGTAATAGAGATTGCGCCGATCCCAGCCGCGGATCGCCCCCTCGGCAGGGGTGAGCTGGGGCCGACTGACCACACGCTCCGGGTCGAAGAACGACTCCACCCCCAGCCCGTCGCAGCTCGGGCAGGCGCCCTGGGGGTTGTTGAACGAGAACATGCGCGGCTCTAGCGGCTCCACGGTGTGGCCGCACTGCGGGCAGGCCGGCTGCGCCGAGAAGGCCAACGGCTCACGCTCCGGGTCGTCCATCCAGGCCGCCCGCACGACGCCCTGGCCAATGCGCAGCGCCGTCTCGATGGAGTCGGCCAGCCGCCCCCCCAGGTCATCGCGCACGCGGAAACGGTCGATCACCGCCTCGATGCCGTGTTCACGATCCCCATCGAGCCGGGGCAGCGGGTCGAGCTCGACGACCTGGCCATCGATGCGCACGCGGATGTAGCCCTGGCTGCGCAGCTGCTCGAGCGTGCGCTGCTGCTCGCCCGGATGCCAGTCACTCACCGGGGCGAGGAGCATCATCTTGCTACCCTCGGGCTCGGCAAGGATGCGGTCGACCATCTCGGCCACACTGCTCGCCTCCAGCGCCACCTGGTGCTCGGGACAGTGCGGGGTCCCGGCGCGGGCGAAGAGCAGGCGCAGGTAGTCGTGGATCTCGGTGACGGTGCCCACCGTGGAACGGGGGTTATGGGACGCCGACTTCTGCTCCACCGAGATCGCCGGGGAGAGCCCCTCGATGTGGTCTACATCGGGCTTGTCCATCATCGACAGGAACTGCCGGGCGTAGGCCGAGAGCGACTCCACGTAGCGCCGCTGCCCCTCCGCGTAGAGGGTGTCGAAGGCCAGCGACGACTTCCCGGAGCCAGACGGCCCGGTGATCACCACCAGACAGCTGCGCGGGATGTCGATATCCAGGTTATCGAGGTTGTGGGTGCGGGCGCCGCGGATGCGGATGTGGTCCATGCTGCTCTCGACACGGGATGGCGGGCGAACCCACTACGTTATCGCGCCGGCCGCCGGCTGTCAGGGTGCCGACGCGGCCCGGGCCGGTTTCGCCGGATCGGCAAAACCTTTACATTGAGGCGACCAGCGTAGCGGTACACAGGGAGGGTGCCGCAGCGCTCGCATCACCGCCCAGCGGTTCTTTTCCCACTGGTCAAGCAGCCTTTTTTCGGAGGAGCGCGGCCATGGCCAGCAGAGGCGTCAACAAGGTCATCCTGATCGGCAACCTGGGGAGGGACCCCGAGGTTCGATACACCGCGTCGGGGAGCGCGGTGGCCAATCTCGCCCTGGCGACCTCAGACACCTGGCGCGACCGCCAGACCGGTGAGCAGCAGGAGCGCACCGAGTGGCACCGGGTGGTCATGTTCAACCGGCTTGGCGAGATCGCCGGCGAGTACCTGCGCAAGGGCAGCAAGGTCTACATCGAGGGGCGCCTGCAGACGCGCAAGT
>PULM01000098.1 GCA_003552345.1 Ectothiorhodospiraceae bacterium | reverse complement strand
TGGCGCCGGAGGCCTACGACGGCGGTACCATTGCGCTCGTCGCCGAGGGCGACACCGTGACCATCGATGCCGACCGCAATCTGTTGCAGGTGGAGGTGGACGAAGCCGAACTGGAGCGCCGTCGCAGTCAGTGGCAGGTGCCGAAGCCACGCTACCGGCGCGGGGTGTTGGGCAAGTACGCGCGTCTGGCGGCCTCGGCCAGTCGTGGTGCGGTGACCGACGCCGACCTGTTCCCGGATTCGGAGTGACCGAGTCGAGGTATTGAGGCAGTCCGGTGCCGTCGCAGACGGCACCGGAGACCGTTACGTGTTGCTGGGAGGCAAGCCATGAAGCTCCCCGAGATCATGACCGACAAGCTGATCACCGGGCACCCCGACGAGGGTGTGCGGGAGGCCTTCTTCAAGATGCGCTACAACCACATCCGGCATCTGCCGGTGGTGGATGAGGACATGGGGCTGCTCGGGATGGTGACCGATCGCGACCTGCGCCGCCCGGACTGGGTGGACGAGGCGCCGGACATCGCTCATGTCTATTACCTGGATGACAACATGGCGCTCAAGAACGTCATGACCCGCCATCCGATCGTCGTCCATACCTATGATCCGGTGCAGCGGGCGGCGCAGCTGATGCGCGAGAACCGCTTCGGGGCGCTGCCGGTGCTCAACAAGGAACAGCGGCTGGTGGGCATGGTCTCGGCCGTGGATATGCTGCAGATCCTTGAGGAGCTGCTCGACAAGTTCGGGTCGCCGGAGGGCGTCGGCTGACCCGCGGCGGCGCGCCGCCGATCCACAGCGCACCACCGGGGCGCCGGCGGCCGGGGCCATGACGGGGAGGATCGTGTTTGACCGCGCTTGGACCGCGTCCCACCGAACCCGAGGCCTGGCAGAACTGGCTGCGGGAGGCCATCGGGCTGCTGCTGCGCCGTCCTTTGGCCTTTCTTGCCTACACCGCCGGTGTCGCCGTGGCGTTGCTGATCGCCCACTCGGTGGCCTGGGCGCCGCTGCGCGGGATGGTGACGCTGCTGGTGGTGGCCGTGGCCTTGGTGTTATTCGTGCGTCTGGCCCTGGTGGCCGACTACAACCGCGAAGCGCGTCCCCTCTACGTCCTCCCGGGCAACCTGGACGGGGCGGTGGCGCTGACCGTCGGCGCTGGTCTGTTCGCCGCCTACGGGGCGCTGGGTCCGCTGCTGTTCTGGCCGCTGGCCGACTCCCTGGAGGTGGCGCTTACCGGTGTTGGGCTCTACGAAGAGCGGCTGGCCTCCGGGGCACCGGCGCCGCCTCCTCAGGAGGCCTTTGCCATCGGTCCGGTGTTTATCGCCGGCGGTTTCTGGGCGCTGGTGCTCATCGCTGCCCTGGCGGGGCTGCTCGCCTTTGGGCAGTGGTTCCTCCTGCCCATGGTCGCACTCCACGGTGCTCATCCCGGTATGGCCATGTGGATGAGCGTGCGGGCCTACGCCGGTAATCCGGCCCCCATGGCAGGCGTCCTCGGGCTTTTGCTCGGCGCGGTAGCCGTGGTGGTGCTCACCGCCGGCTGGCTGGGCATCCTGCTGCTGCCGTTGTTCGGGGCGGTGCTCTACACCTCGTATCGCGACGTCTTTCTGGCCCGCTCCTCCAACCACCCCCCGGGCGTACCGGTGCTCACCGAGGACGAACTCCTCGATCAGCCTGACGACAGCGTCTGACCCATTGCCGGCGCGGCTCGGGGTCGGCCGGCTACTGGTTCATCGCCGTGCGTTGCCGGTCCTCGTGGAGCCTGGCGCGGTGTAGGCAACCGATCATGTCGCCGATCGCCGCTGCGGCATCGGCCCAGACCGAATCGCCGTCGGCGTGGGCCATCTCCAGGTAGCGATCCCGTTCCGAGACCAGGACGGCTTCGAGGCGTTCGGCCGGGAAGGGGCGGACGTGGTCCGGGTCCGCGGACTCCGGTCTGCCGGGCAAGAGGGCGTAGAACCAGCCGGTCTGCTCGCCGTTGTCACGATGTGGGGGAACCAGGCCGTGGGCGATGAAGCCGCCCGCGACGGTGGTGGCCTGGCCGTTGCGTTCCGCGTACTGCGGGCTGACCAGTGCGGTAAACATGGTCTTATGACTCCCGGCCGCTATGCGGCCTTTTGGGGCGAGGCAAAGAACAACTTATGCTGTCCTGCAACAAATATTACTACGGAACACCTGACATGTGAACCGTTCATCATGTTTGTCAATAGGGGGCATGCGCCGCGGCCGCCGCAGCGGCACAATGGGCTCATGATCTGGATCCTGCTGATGCTCTTGCTCCTCGCAGCCCTCTATGGCCCCGGTATGTGGGTGCAGCGGGTTATGCGCCGGTACGCCGAGCCGGGTAACCGTTACCCCGTCACGGGGGCGCAGCTTGCCCGTGAGCTGCTCGATGGATGCGGGCTTGAGCGGGTGCGGGTGGAGTCGACCGAGCGCGGGGACCACTACGACCCCCAGGCAGCGGCGGTACGGCTGTCGCCGGAGCACCACGACCGCCGCTCGCTGGCGGCGCTGACCGTGGCCGCCCACGAAGTCGGGCATGCCGTTCAGCACGCCTCAGGCTACGGGCCCTTCGTCTGGCGCCAGCGGTTGGTTCGCACGGTGGGGCGGGCCCAGCAGCTAGGGGCTGTCCTGCTCCTCTCCGCGCCGGTCGTCGCTGGCGTGCTGCGGGTCCCCGGGGTGGCGCTGCTGCTCCTGCTCGGCGGTATCCTCAGCCTCGGCTCCGGGGTTGTGGTGCATCTGGTGACCCTGCCGACCGAACTCGACGCCAGTTTTCGCCGGGCCCTGCCGCTGCTGCGCCGCAGCGGCTATCTCTACGCGGACGTGGATCCGCCCCATGCACGCCGAATCCTCAGTGCCGCCGCGTTGACCTACGTGGCGCAGTCGCTGGCATCGTTGCTCAATTTCTGGACCTGGTTGCGGGTGCTGCGGCCCGGTTGATCATCCGTGCGCAGGGTTCTGAAACCCGGTACCCTGCGGTGAAGACCCCGCACGGGCAGTGTCTGCTCAAGGCCTCGCGGCGGGGGCCGATAGCCTGCGTAGCGAGGACAGCTGCTGGAACGCTCATGGGGCAACGAAACGGCATACGCATGGCTGTCGCCGGACTGATCATCGGCGTATCGGGGCTGGCGTCGGCATCGGCGGACGCCGGTCCGCGGGATGGTGTGCGGCTGCCCGTGCTGGGACCGGACCGGGAGGCCATTGACCTGCTGGGGACTCGACCCGAGGAGGTTGAGCGTCGGCTGCGCGAGCGCGACACCCCGCGCCCGGACCGGACCGCGCTGTCTTCGCTCCCGGTCCCGGAGATCCCCGAAGCGGAAGCCGTGCCGGACCCGGATGCGGCCGCGGATCAGGTGGATGTGCGTGGGCTTCGGGTTTCCGCCAGCGCTCCGGGGCAGGGGGTGGCTCAGGGAGAGGCGTCGCTTGAGAACACGGCGGAGGACTCCCATCGCCTGGTCCGCGTGCTGACCGACGCGGCCGAGGAGGCGCTGCTCCACACCGTGGAGCTGCGCGGGGGCGTTCAGCAGGTCCAGCGCTTGGACGGGCTTCTGCTGCCGGCCGAGGATCAGGTGGAACTGCGCCCCGGTGGGCCGAGATTGCTCCTTGTGGACCTGCGCCGCCCGCTCAGCGAGGGTGAGGCGATCACACTGGAACTGCATTTCGACGACGGCAGCCGCAAGCGGGTGGAGGCTCCGGTGCAGCGCCCTTCAGGTGGTTCGTGACGAGGGGCTCGGGTCGATGGCTGTCCGCGGAGGGCGCGCCGTGGGCCGCACAGCGCTGGTGAGGCCGCGCTGGGTGCCGGTGACGGCGGCGCTTGCGTATGCCGTTTTCGGGCTGGTCTGGATCTTCACCACGGATGCGGTGCTGCTCGGCTGGCTGCAGTCGGAATGGCTCCCGGCGGGGCAGATGGTCAAGGGATCGGCGTTCGTGCTGGTTACCGCCGCGCTGCTCTATTTCCTGCTGCGGCGGCTTGCGCGTGCGGCCTCGGAGCGGGAGGACCTGCGTGGGCGCATCCAGAGCCTCGAGACACTCGCCGAGCACATCCCCGATGTGCTCGTCCGCTTTGACCGGCAGCTTCGCTACCTATACGTCAATCCGGCGTTCGAACAGTTGACCGGTCTGCGCCGCCGTGACGCCCTCGGGCGCGCCCATGACGAGATCGACTATCCGCCGGGGTCACCGCAGTGGCAAGCCGCGCTGGAGCAGGTCCGCGACCGCCGGCAGGCGGAGACGGTGCAGTTCGAAATCGCCGATCCAAAGGGGCAAAGACGCACGCTGCAGGCCCGCCTGGTCCCTGAACTCGACGAGGTTGGTGCGGTGGTCTCGGTGCTGGCGCTGGTGCGGGATCTCAGTGAGCTCAGCCAGGCGCGTGAGCGGGCGGAGCAGATGATGCGCCTCTATGCGGCTCTAAGCGCCACCAGTCAGCTCATCCTGCGTTTGCCCGAGCGCGCGTCCCTGTTTCGGGAGGTCTGCCGTATCGTGGTCCGGCACACCGACCTGCGCCTGGCGTGGATCGGCCTGATCGATGCCCCGACGCGCCTGGTGGTGCCCGAAGCATCGGCGGGGGATGTGGCCGGTGAGGCGTATCTGGAGCGGATCCGGGTCAGCGCCGACCCGCAGTGCGCCGAGGGCCGCGGCCCGGTGGGTCGGGCCATCAACGAGGACCGGCCGGTGGTCTTTGAGGACTTCCTGGGGGCAGAGGACGCCGCGCCCTGGCGGGCAGCGGCCCGCCAGGCGGGGTTCGGTGCGGTGGGCGCCTTTCCGCTGCGCCGTGGCGGGCGGGTGATCGGGGCGCTGGCCGTCTATGCGCCGGAGGCCGGCTATTTCACCCAGGAGATCCGCTCCCTGCTGACGGAGCTGGCCGAGGACGTCGGCTACGCCCTCGATCACTCAGCACAGCTGCAGTACCTGGCCGAGCACGATCTAACCACCGGCCTGCCGAACCGTACTTGGCTACTACGCCAGATTGACGATGCCATCGGTCGGGCCAGCCGGGCGAAGCGGCTGGTCGTGGCCTTTGTCGATCTGGATCGCTTCAAGGCCGTCAATGACAGCATCGGCCACGATGCCGGCGACCAGCTCCTGCACCAGGTGGCCCGGCGCATCGACGAGACGCTGCGCCCGATGGATGCCGTAGGGCGCCACGGTGGCGACGAGTTTCTGGTGCTGCTCCGCGATGTGGTCTCCACGGAGCAGGTGGTGCAGCGTGTCCAGCAGATCTTCGACGCGCTACAGGGGCCGCTGTGCCTGGATGGGCGTGAGTTGGTGGTGACCCCGAGCATCGGTCTTAGCGTCTTCCCCGGGGATGCCGAGGACGCCGACGGCATGGTGCGTGCCGCCGATACGGCCATGCACCGCGCCAAGGAAGGGGGCGGCAATCGCTACTGCTTCTTCACCGAGGAAATGAACCGCGAGGTCCGCCAGCGGGTGGAGCTGGAGACCATGCTGCGCAATGCGGAGCAACGCGGCGAGCTGGAGCTTTGGTACCAGCCCCAGCTGGCCCTGGAGAGTGGGGCGGTGGTGGGGGTTGAGGCCCTGCTGCGCTGGTGCCACCCGGAGCGTGGCTGGATCTCGCCCGGGGTGTTCATCCCAGTGGCGGAGGAGAGTGGGATGATCGCTGCCATCGGCGAGTGGGTGATCGAGCGCGCCTGCGAGCAGACGGCGGCTTGGCGCTCGCGCGGGGTGCTGCAGGTCCCGGTGGCGGTCAACCTCTCGGTCGCCCAGCTGCGACAGCCCGGCTTACCCGATGCTATCCACCGGGCGCTGGAGCGCCACGGGCTGCCCGTGGATGCGCTACAGCTGGAGATGACCGAGAGCCTGTTCTTCGACGAGGACCCGACGGTGCGCTCGGCCATCGAGGGGTTGCGGGTGCTGGGGCTGCGGTTGGCGGTGGACGACTTCGGTACCGGCTATTCCAATCTCGGCTACCTGAAGCGTTTGCCACTGGCCAAGATCAAGATTGATCAGTCCTTTGTCCGCGGGTTGCCGGAGGAGCCGGAAGACTGTGTGATCACGCGCACGATCGTCCACATGGCCCAGGGCCTGAACCTGCGCGCGATTGCCGAGGGGGTGGAGCGGCGCGAGCAGCTCGAGTTGCTGCGCCAGCTTGGCTGTGACGAGGTGCAGGGCTTCCTGTTCAGCTCCCCGGTCCCGGCTCCGGCCCTGGAGGCATGGCTGGCGGAGGGCAGTCCCCACCCCCCCGGCCTCCCCGAGGCCGACGGGCGGGCCGGCTCAGCCGTCTAGCCGGCAGCGTCGACCCGGAAGAAGCGGCGTGCCACCTGGCTGGAGGTCTGCGCCAGCTCAGCGACGTCACGGCCCGCGTAGTGAGCCACGGCACGGCCGATGTGTGGCATGAGGCAGGGTTCGTTGCGCCGGTTCTTGACCGGAAGGCCTACCTGTTCCGGATCAACGTCGCGCGGCAGCAGATAGGGACAATCCGTCTCGACCATCAGGCGCTCCGGAGGGATGACGCGCACTGCCTCCCGGACGGCCTGCCCACGGCGCTCGTCACAGATCCACCCGGTGACCCCGATGTGCAGGCCCAGATCCAGGTACTCCCGCGCAACCTCGGGGCCTTCGGTAAAACAGTGCGCCACACCGTCGACCAGGTGATCGCGGTAGGCGCGGATGATCTCGCTGAAGCGCTGGTGGGCGTCGCGTTGATGCAGGAATACGGGTAGCTTCAGTTCGGCCGCCAGCTCCAGGTGGCGCTCGAAGACCCGCTGCTGTACCTCCGGCGGGGAGTGGTTGCGGTAGAAATCGAGACCCGTCGCACCGATGGCCACCACCTCGGCGCGGGAGGCCAGGTCGCGCAGTACCGACTCGGAGTCGGTGGAGAAGGTCTTCGCCATGTGCGGATGAAATCCGGCGGTGGCAAAGAGCCGCCCCGGATGCTGCGCGGCGAGCGCCTGGGCCTTGATCGACTCCCCTTCGTCGGTGCCGGTGACGAAAAGCTGGCGCACCCCCGCGGACTCCGCCCGCTCAAGCACCTGGTGGAGGTCCTTGCGGAAGGTGTGGTGGGTCAGGTTGGCGCCGATATCAATCCAGTCCATAGCCGCGTGATTGTAAGGGCCACCTGCCCGTGAGACCACCCCATTCGGCTGCGCACAGCAGTGCGGACAAGAGTGCTATGGTGCGCGTGCAGAAGATGGCGGCCCGCCGGGCTTGGTACAACGGGAGAGGATCCAGGCGAAAGATATGGCGACGACGCTGGCCTTTGATATCTACGGCACCCTGATTGATACCCACGGCGTGACCGAGGCGCTGCGCCCCCATCTGGGGGATCGTGCCCTGGCCTTCGCCCGCACCTGGCGGGAGCGGCAGCTGGAGTACGCCTATCGGCGCACGGTGATGGGCGAGTACGCTGACTTTACGGTCTGCATCGCCGACGCTCTGGACCACACGGCGCGTTCCTACGGTCTGAGCCTCAGCGCCCGCGATCGGGAGGCGCTGTTGGGCAGCTATCAGCGGCTGCCGGCCTACCAGGAGGCAGAGCTGGCGCTGCGCGAGCTTCATGAGGCGGGCTACACCAGTTATGCGTTCTCCAACGGCAGCCGGGAGGCCGTCAGCAAGCTGCTCGGTGACAACGCCCTGCGCACCTATCTGGAGGACATCGTCAGCGTCGAGGTGGTGGAGGCGTTCAAGCCGAGTCCGCGGACCTACGACGCCTTCCTGGCCGAGGCGGGCAGCCGTGCCGAGGAGACCTGGCTGATCTCCGGTAATCCCTTCGATGTCATCGGGGCCCGTGCCTGCGGCTGGAACGCGATCTGGGTGCGCCGTTTGCCCGGCGCCGTCTTCGACCCCTGGGGGCCGGAGCCCAGCGCCACGGTGGCGTCGCTTTGCGACGTTCGACGCGTTTTGCCGCCCGCCTGAACGCGGGCGGCTTGCCTGGTGCCCCGGGGTGATCGAGAATCGGAGGGACGATGGCGAAGCTGCTGCTCAACCTGCGTGGGGTGCCCGAGGACGAGGCTGAGGAGGTGCGTGGCCTGCTCGAGCAGTACCACTTCGATTACTACGAGACCCCGCCCAATCGCTGGGGGATTACCCAGGGCGGGATCTGGCTGCGTGACAGCGAGCAGTACCTGCAGGCCAAGCGGGTGCTCGATGAGTACCAGCGGCGCCGCTTTGAGCGGGTGCGCGCCGAGCACGAGGCAATGCGCCAGCGCGGCGAGTTGGAGACCGTGACCCAGCGCATCCTCCGCGAGCCTCTGCGATTCCTCGTCTATTTCCTGCTGATGGCGGTCATCCTGGCCTTCATGCTTGTCCCCTTCCTGCATCTGGCAATGAGTGCTTGATCATGCGAACGATCCCCACAAGCCTGCTTATCGCCGCCGGCCTGACGCTGGCCGCCGGCACCGTGTCTGCCAACGAGGAGGGCGCCGTGGAGGCGCCGCCGACGCTGGCGAAGCACCTGGCCGCCATGAATGGATTGACGGTCAAGGGGCGTACCATGCGTGACAGCGAGATGGGCCATCCGGCCTATGACGAGACGCTCAGTGGCGAGCCCATGGGAGCGGTAGGCGAGCGCTGGTTGGCGCTGCTCGCGGATCTGGACAAGTCCCGCGACGGCAGCGAGGGCCTGCCGGGCGCCGAGCCCCGGGATCACGCCGACGCCGCCTATATCTATCACATGCACCACAGTGCCGGGCGCTTCGAAGCGCACGGACTCTACGATGCGATCACCCACACTCCGGCGCCCCTGCAGGTCGGCAACGTCCGGTTCGTGGTGGAGTCGCTCCAGGAGGAAGGACGCTTCTACACCGATGCAGACCGGGACGTCTGGACGGCGCAGAGCATGGCCTACGGCCTGGATGCCTTCCACGGTCTGGCCTACGCCTGGGTGCGCTGGGATAAGCCGGGCGGTGCGGAGGATATGGGCCTGCTCAGCGAGGAGCAGATGCGCGAATGGTTCGGGCACGGTCCTGAGGAGGCGCTGGACGTCGCCCGGGGTGCTGCTGCGGTTCTTGACGGGGCGTGGGACACCGGTGCCGGTACCTACGACTTCGGCGAGGGGCCGGTCTGGGAACTGGACACCCTGGCCTCGCTGATCCGCGGGCACAAGGGCGTCTATGAGATGCTCTATGTGTTCGGCGATGACGAGGACAAGCGCCAGGCCGAGCGCGTTTTCGAGCGCGCCGCACGCCTGGTCGAGGCCGTGATGGGTGAGGACGGGGTGGCCGAACCCTGGGGGCTGCCAGCGCGGGTGCGCTTTGAGGATGGCTACGCGCTGGCGGACAGCGACCGTGTCGATGTGCAGGCGCAGTGGCGCTGGGTGCACCATCTCACCGGGGGGTTCGCCCTGCTGCGCGAGAACGAGGGCACCAGCCGCTTTCTCGAGCGCCGGCGCCCCGGGCTGAGTGCGGAGATCGGCGAGGCGATCGACCGGCTCATCGAGGGGGCGCTGGCGCATCAACTGATCGATGGTCGCGTGGTCGAGAGCCTCGAATACGCCGACGGCGAGGTGCGAGAGCGTGACGCATCCCTCGAGACCCGGGCCGCGCTGGTCATGGGTCTGGGCAACGGCTATTCTGCCGGAGAGGGTTTCCCGAGTCCCGGGGACTGGGAAGAGGCGGGTGCGGAGGCCGAAGAGCGGACGCGCGCCGTCTACGACGCCATCCTTGGGCATGGGCGGGGGCTCTCTGATAGCATGATTGAGACACGATGACGCATGAGAGTATTGAACGATGCAGGTAGCTAGCGAGAAGGTCGTCACTTTTGATTTCACCCTGACCGGGAGTCAGGGCGAGGTGATCGACCAGTCCCAGGGCGGCCAGTTCGCCTATCTCCACGGGAGCCAGAACATCATCCCCGGTCTGGAGCAGGCCCTGGACGGCAAGGCGCCCGGCGACGAGGTGAATGTCACCCTGGAGCCGGCCGACGCCTATGGCGAGCGGGACGAGCGGCTGATGCAAAGCGTGCCCAAGGAGGCCTTCCCCGAGGGCGCCGAGCTGAATGTCGGCGAGCGCTTTCAGGCCCAGGGTCCGGACGGCAGTCCGATCCCGATCACCGTTGCCGAGGTTGGCGAGCAGGAGGTGACCGTGGATGCGAACCACCCGCTGGCCGGCGAGACCCTCAACTTCGACGTCAAGATCGTCGATGTCCGGGACGCCACCGAGCAGGAGATCGAGCACGGGCATCCCCACAACGACGCCGCGTAAGGGCGTCGGCCCGGTTCAGGCCGGGGATTAGAAAAGGCCGGCCTCGCCTCGCGGGGCCGGCCTTTTGATTGCAGACCGGTGGATTTGCCGGCTCAGACTCGGAAGCGTCCCACCTGCTCGCGCAGGTCCTCGGCAAGCTGGGATAGCCGCTGCGAGACCTGGCCCGTGCCCTGCACCGAACTCCGCGTTTGCTCCGCGGTATCGCTGATCAAGGTCAGGTTCCGGTTGACCTCCTCGGCCACCTGAGATTGCTGTTCCACCGCGCTGGCCACCTGGTTGGTCATGTCCTCGATCTGCGCCACGACGCGGGTGATCTCCTCGAGGGTGCTGCCGGCGCCCGAGGCCTCCTCCACGGTGCCCTCGGCCTGCTCGCGATTGCGCTCCATCGCCTGCACCGCCTGCTGCGTGCCGTTCTGGATCCCCTCGACCATCTCCTGAATGTCGCCGATCGAGTCCTGGGTCTTCTGGGCCAGCTTGCGCACCTCCTCGGCGACGACGGTGAAGCCGCGGCCGCTCTCGCCGGCACGCGCCGCCTCGATGGCGGCGTTGAGGGCGAGCAGGTTGGTCTGATCGGCGATGCCACGGATCACCTCGAGGACCTGGCCGATGCGGGCGCTCTGCTCGTCGAGGGTGCGGATGGCGTCGGCGGATTCGCGGACATTGCCCGCCAGCCCGTGAATGGCCTCGACCGTGCGGCCGACCCCCTCCTGGCCTTGTCGTGACTGCTGGCTTGCATCTCCCGCCGCGTTGGCCGTCTCTTGGGTGTTGCGGGCGATCTCGTTGATCGAGGCGCTCATCTGGTTCATGGCCGTGGCGACCTCGGAGGTGCGCTCCTGCTGGTTCTGCACCCCTTGCTGGTCCTCGTCGGCGCTGCGCTGGAGCTGCTCCGTGGCCGAGGCCATCTGTGTGGCAGAGTCCTGGACGACGCGGACCATCTCTTGAATCTTGTCGACGAAGCGGTTGTAGGCGGCCCCCAACTCGGCGATCTCGTCCCGGCCCTCGGCGTCGAGACGCCGGGTCAAGTCACCGTCGCCCGCGGCGATCTCCTCCAGACCGCTGACGGCGGCGCGCAGCCGGCTGGTCAGATGGCGCGAAACCAGGGCTGCCATGCCGATGGCGATGAGTACGGTCACCACCAGGCTGCCCGCGGTGATCTGCGCCGCCTGCGCCTGCTGGGCCTCGGCCTGCTCGACGTGCCGGTCTCGTTCGGCCTCAAGAAGGTCCCGCAGCTCGGCGAGTTCGCTCTGGAACTCCCGTCGCAGGGCCTGGGCCTCGTCGTGGTAGAAGGTCTCGGCCTCGGCAAAGCGGTCTGCCTCCTGCAGCTCGACGATCCGCTCGCCGGCCTCGTGCAGGGCGATATGGGGGGCTTCCAGGGCGTCGACGGCCTGGCGCAGCTCCGGGCTGGCCGATTCGTAGTGCGCCGAGCCCTGATAGTCGTAAAACCACTCCCCGAAGGCGCAGGAGGTGTAGTCGAGTTCGCCGGTGAAGGGCTGTTCGAGCAGGAAGCTGTCCGCCAGCTCGTTGGTCCAGTTGAGGTGGTCGACCTCCCGCTCGACGAGCATGGTCGACTGCTCCATATAGGCGACGGCCTCGCGGTTCTCGGCCGCGGTGTTCTGCAGGGCCAGGTGCGAGAGCAGTCCGCTGACGGCCATCAGGGCCACGATGAGACCGAAAGACAGGCCGAGTTTGTAGCGCACGGGCCAGTTCGCGAGCATGGGGCGACTCCTTCTCCCTTCCTTCGTTCTGGGCGCGCCCGCTGCCGAGGCTGCCGGCTGGCACCTTACCACGCGTAGGGGGATGCGTCCGATCGGCCCCGGCGTGTGCGCCAACCTGCCGCGCTGTGATCCCGCGGATCGTAGGCTTCCTGGCAATGTATGGGGTTGCGGGCGGCTTCGAAATCTGGCTCAGTGAGGACAAAGGCTGCCTCAGGGAAGAGGGGCCGAGGCCGGGCCAGCGTCCGGGAGGGCGCTGGCCCCGTGAACCTCAGGGACGAGGGGAAGCAGGCATGAATCACCACCGCACGGCGGTGCGCCCGGGGCGCACCGCTGGGTACCCCGCGCAGGTTGGCCCCGGGCCGGCCCCCGCCGTCAGAACTGCACTTGGCTACCGATTGGTTCCCGCCCTACGCCGCCGGATCGGGCTGGTTGTGATGGCCTCGCTCGTCGCGGCGTGTACGCCGCGGATTGAGCTCGATATGGCCGCCGGCCCTCGCCTCAATCCCGGACCGGAAGGTGAACCACTGCCCGTACTCCTGCGGGTCTATCAGCTCGATGGGCGGAAACCCTTCGAGGACGTGGACCGTGCGGCACTGGCCCGGGACGACGAGGCTGTGCTCGGCGATTGGCTGCAGCGACGCGAACTGGTGCTGCGGCCTGGTGCGCACAAGGAGGTGGAACTGGAGATGGCCGATGGCGCCGATTACCTGGCGCTGGCGGTCTTCTACCTCGACCATGAGGCGGAACGCTGGCGCTTGCTGGAGTCGCTGCCGGGCTCTGTGCTGGGCATGCGCCCGGGTCAGCGGCTGACGTTGGCCCTCGATGGCGGGATGCTCTGGGTCGGTGCCGAGGCCGAGCGCAAGCGCGCCACCTGGCGGCGTGACGACGCCCGTGCATCCACCGGGCGGCAAGCGGCAGGGCTCTGACATGGATCCGGCGGCGCTGCGGCAACGTCCCGTCTGGGCCGAGGGCGTGTTGCTGGGTCAACAGCACTTTCAGTGCTGGGATCGCTACCTCGAGGCGGCCCAGGCGTATCGGTTGGGTGCGGTAACTCCTCACGCCTGCGGTCTGCTCCGTCTGGTCATTGAAGAAGGGCCGCTGGCTCAGGGTGTTTTGCGGCTGCAGTCCTGCCAGGCGCTGTTGCCGGACGGGCGCCTGGTGGCCCACGGCCCGGATGATGAACCCCTGGAGCTGGACCTGGGCCAGCTTCCAGCGTCGGGCAGCGTTGTCTATCTGACCCTGCCGCGCAACGACCGTGTCCACGCATTGCCCGGCTATCCCGACCGTGGCGGTGGCGCGGGCTGGCGGCCCCGATTTGTCGAACTGCCCGATCTGCATGATCAGGAGCGGGAGCGCGAGGTGATGCTGGCTGCGCCGGAGCTCGCGCTGGGCATCGAGCCGCCCTCCGGCACCCGCGTCGGCCTGGCGGTGGCGCGGGTGATTCCTGCCGATTCCGACGGCTTTCGCCTTGACCCGGATTTCCTGCCGGTCGTCTGTCGGTTGGACGTGACGGCCGGTTGGCAGGAACTGCTCGCCCGCGTAACGGCCCGGATCGAGCGTCGCTGCGCCCGTTTGCGCCAGGAGCAGGGGACAGTGGGGCGCGTCAGCGCCTTCGAGCCGGGGGAGGTGGCGCGTTTGCTGTTGCGTCAGAGCCTCGAGCCGGCCGCCGGCGCCCTTCGCTCGCTGCTCGCCAATCCTGGCACCCACCCGTGGCAGCTCTACGACGTGCTCGCGCGGTTGGTCGCAGCGCTTGGTGCGCTGAGCGAGACGGCCGTATCCCGGGAGCCGGTCCCGGTCTACGACCACGAGCGCCCCGCTGCCGTCTTCGCCGAGCTGGAATCGGCCCTGGCGGAACTGCTGGATCAGGCGATGCCGCGCCACGCCCGGCGGATCGAGCTGGTTCGCGAGTCCGAGGCGGTGTTAGTGGCCGAGTCGGCCGCGGAAGCGCTGGCCGAGGGGTGCACGTTCTTCCTGGCCGCGCGCCGGGGGGCGATGCCCACGGAGGGTTGGATCGAGCGGCTGTCCGCGGATCTGCGTATCGGTTCACGGCAGGCCCTGGAGCGGCTCGTGGCCGCCGGGGGGCGCGGTGTCATCCTGGAGCATTGCCCGAGGCCTCCGGGCCAGCTCCCGGTCAAGGGCGGTTACGAGTACTTCCGCCTCGAGCCAGGCGGTGCCCAGTGGGCGCAGGTGCAGCAGGACGGATCGCTGGCCATCTACCGCCCGGCCGAGTTGGGCGATCTGCAGCTGGAGATGCTGGCCCTGCGCGAGGAGGTTTCGGCATGACCGGCACCTGCACCAAGACGGCGTTGGATGCGCCATCGCCACTGGTCAATGTCGTGGAGCCACTGTTGCTCGAGGCAGTGGCCCTGCGGCGCGGCGATGACGAACCGGCTGGCCATGAAGGGTTGCGAACGCGGGCACGTGAGACGCTCGAGCGGCTGGGCGAGGAGGGGCGAGCCCAGGGCCTGGATGCGGCCGCTCTGGCGGACGCCGAGCTGGCGCTGACGGCGTTCGTCGATGAGGCGGTCATCGCCTCGGCGCACCCGGAGCGAGCGGCTTGGCTGGCGCAGCCGCTGCAGGCCGAACGCCTCGGCGAGCGCTCGGCGGGCACCCGTTTTTTCGAGAGACTCCAGGGGCCGCGGGAGCAGGCGCCGCCGCAAGCCGTGCTGGAACTCTATCTGGCCTGCCTGTGGCTTGGCTTCCAGGGGATCCATGCGCTCGAGCAACAGGCGCAATTGGATGCATATCGGCATCGGCTGGGAAGCTGGCTGGATGACGGGGCGTCGCCCGCCCCATGGTCGGAACCGGCAGTGCATGGCCCGGCCGGCGGCGGTCAGCGTGTCGGCTGGTTCTGGTCGGCGGTGGCCGTGGTGGCCCTGGCCGTGCTGGCTTATCTCCACGCCGGCGTGCAGATCGAGCGCGCGGCCGGTCTCGCCGCCGAGGAGATCGAGGCCGCCCGGATGCTCCTGCGGGAGGGGGAGCGGCCATGACCGCGCCGGTGGACGGGGTTCAGAGCGCAGCGCCCCGGCGGTGGGTGGGGCTTTCCCGGCGCTTTCTGGTTTTTTCCGTGGGGGTGACCCTGCTGGCCGCGATTGCCGCCTGGTTCGGGCTGCCGTTGGTCGGCGTGGACGGCAGGATCGCCCGTGCGGGGGGAATGCTGGCCCTTGTAGGGCTGGTGGGTGTGGCCCTTGGGCTGGCTGCGCGCCTGCGCACTCGGGCGGGCGACCGGCGACGATTCCCGACCGATGAGGAGCAGGCTCTGGCCGCTGCCCTGGAACGTCCGCTGGGTCTGATGGATCGGAGCGCCGCCGGCGTCCGGCTCGGCGCTGGGGCACGATACCAGGTGCCCTGGTACCTGGTCATGGGGCCGAGCGGGTCGGGCAAGAGCACCTTGCTTCGCAGCAGCGGCCTGCACTTTCCCCACGATGACGATGCCTGGCTGGAGGCGCGGGGCGAGGGTGGCACCGAGCACTGCGATGGGTGGCTCACGGATCAGGCCTTTTTCATCGATACCGCCGGGCGTTACACCACCGAGCCGGCCGAGCGCACCGGCTGGCGTGCGCTCCTGCGCCTGTTGCGTTCCGCGCGCCGGCGCCGTCCGGTGGATGGCGTGCTGCTCACCCTTTCGGCCCGGGAGCTGGCGGATGCCGCCGGTTCGCAGCTGCGCGCCCGGGTCCGCGTGATCCGCGAGCGTCTCGGGGAGCTGGAGGCCACCCTCGGGGTGCGTCCCCCGGTGCTGCTGATCGTCACCGGCCTCGACCGGCTCGCAGGGTACCCGGCCTTCATGAGCGTCTCCGGCAACCCGGGGCAGTCCGGTCACTGGGGGGTTGCGACAGCGTCGCGGACCGATCCGGGCGAGACGGCACAGCGGCTTCAGGTGCAGGCTGAGCAGATCCGGCGCAGGGCCATGCTCGCCACTGACACCGAGGATACGGACGCGGCCGGCGTGCTCGCCTTCATCGCCGAGATGCGCCCGCTCACCAGGGGGCTCTCCGAGTTCCTGCGCCTGCTGCTGCGCCCGGATCCTTACCTAGGGCCGCCGCTGGTGCAGGCCGTCCACCTCACCGGTAATGCCCCCGCTCAGCCGACCCTTTCACCGGGGCTCTTCGCCGAGGCGGTGGTCCCACTGGCACGGGGGGTACGTCTGGCGCCAGGACGTCGTCTCCGTCGCCGTATCGCTGCGGCGGCGCTGCTGGTGGGCGCTGTGGGGATCGTGGCGCTGATCGGTTACCGGACGGCGGAGCTTTACCAGCAACGTCTCGCCCAGAGCGCAGCGGTGGCCGAGGGCGTCGCGGAGGCTACCGAGTCTATGGCTGCCGGCTCGGGTGAGCCGGGCGCGGCGCTCCGCGCGTTGCAGCGGTTGCAGGGGCTGGAGGCTGACCTGGGCGGTAGCGCTGAAACGGGGCTGGGATCGGCGTTAGCACTGGATCCAGGGCGAGGACCTATCCAGGGGTTGAGCAGGGGTCTGCATGAGCTGTCGGTCACGGTCGCCGGCGAGGGCCTGCTGCCCGATGCGGTGGATGTCCTGCGACAGCGGCTGGAGGCGTTGGTGGAGGAGTGGCCGGAGTGGGACGCGCAGGAACGGGCGGCGCATCGCGCGGCTTACCGGGAGGTCGTGGAGGCCTGGGTGCGGCTGGTTGATGGGGTCGATGGCGAGGGGTCCGTTGCCGATCTGCTGGCCGGGCTGGTCGCCGACGAGCGCGGTGCCGGTGCGCAGGAGGGCCAGACCTCGCTGGTCCGCGGGTTATCCCGGGCGCTGGCGGAGCCGAGCCAGTGGGAGGCCGCACGCGAGCGACTTGATACAGCAGCCGGACGAGAGCGGTTGGAGCAGGCCCGGAAGCATCTGCGCACGCCGGCCCGCACGGAGGCCGTGAAGGAGCGGATGCTCGCCGGCGCCGCCGCGGATCTGCCGCCGCTGGAACTGGAGGCGATCGCCCCCGGCACTGCCTCCGCGGTCTGGGCGACCGAGAGGCCGGTGGCCGGCGTGTTCCGCGGCGAGGCCTGGGAGAGCCGGTTACAGCCGGCCCTGGAGGAGGTCGTTGACGAGCTGAGTCATCCGGATCTGGTTCTGGGGCGGGACGAGAAGCAGGTTCTGCAGGCCGAACAGGCCCGGGCCCTGGCCGAGGCAGTGGAGGCCCGGTACCTGCGTGCCTTTGTCGACCACTGGCTGGAGTGGCTTGGTTCGCTGCGCTGGCGTTCGGCGGAGGACCTGCGCGAGCGGGCCAGGCAGCTGGATAAGGCGGCGGAAGGCGGGGCGCTGGCCGCGCTGCTTGAGGGTATCCACGCCCACCTCGGCGCCCATGTTGGCCAGGACCCGGCGGCGGTGCTGGACCGGCCACCGGCGCAGGCGTTGGGCGGCTATCGTCACGATCCCAGGGGGCTGCAGCTGGTGGCGCTGATGGCGCCGGATGAGGACGACGAAGTGGCGCCGCTGGCCGAGGTGGCGAGGGCCCTCGCCAAGGTGGCCGACCGGCTCGAGGGCGTGTCGAGCGCGGCGGACCCGGGTGCTGGGGCGCTCGAGTGCGCCGTCGAAGTCCTCCAGGGCGAGGAGGACGGCTGTTCGTTGCGGGCGGCAGAGATGGCGGTGGCGCAGGCCCTACGGCCAGCCTCGGGGGCAGTCGAGCAGGCCCTTGAGCCGTTATTGCTTGGGGGAGTCGATGCCGCCTGGGACCGGCTGCGGGAGGGGGTGGCGGCGGAGCTCAACGAACGTTGGCGCGCGCAGGTCGTCGAGGGCTATCGGGATCGCCTGGCTGGCCGCTTCCCCCTTGATGCTGAGGGTGCCGACGCCGCCCTGGCCGACTTCGAAGCGTTCTTTGCGCCGGATCAAGGGGCATTGTGGCAATTCAAGGCTGAGCATCTGGCCCCGTTTCTGCGCGGCAGGGATGCCCAGGGCGGCGAGCGGCAGTGGCGGGGTGCCGGTCTCGGCATCGCCACCGAGGCGCGCGAGGCCTATCACACGGCGGCGCAGATCCGGGACGGTCTGTTCGACGATGCCGGACAGGCGCGTCTGCGCTATCGCGTCTCCCCGGAGGCCAACGCCGATCTGACCGATATGCGCTGGGAATCCGAGGGCAAGTCGCTGCGCTACCACAATGGTCCGCCGGTCTCTGCGGATCTGCGCTGGCCGCGCTCTACGCCGCGCCCGGCGCGCATCACCGCTGTCTCTACCCACGAGAGCACGGTTCGCAGCATCGAAGCCGATGGCCCCTGGGCCCTGTTCCGGCTGCTTCGTCGCGCCGATGAGCGCGAGCAGGTCCGATCCAACGCAGTCCGGGCGCAGTGGTCGCTGCGCGATGGGGGGGAGGCGCGGTATCAGCCGGTGACGTTCCTGCTGCAGACCGAGCGCAGCACCCCGTTGCTCCACTGGGGGGATCTGACCCGGTTTCACTTGCCCGAGCGGGTCATCGGGGAGGCGGGGTCGTGAGCGGCACACCGTGGGATCAAGGCCGGGTGCATCCGATGGGGTTGCCGGAACGGGTGCTCGAGGCCCTGTCAGACGGCCAGGGCGTGGGGAGTGATCCGCGCCATGGCGAGCGGTTCGGGCGTCTGCGTGAGGCGGTTGAGCGCCTGGGCGGGGTGGATTTCTCCCAGGTTGCCGAGGAGGCAGTGGGCCTACTGGAAGAAGAGGCCAAGGATCTGCGCGTGCTCGGCTACCTCTGTCTGGCCGAGCTCCAGGTGCGCGGGCTGGACGGCTATCGGCTGGCGCTGGCGGCGCTGCGCGGCAGCCTCGCCAAGTTCGGCGAACACATCCACCCGCAGCGCGACAGCGGCCGTCGCGCGGCGATTGAGTGGCTCGGTGAGCGGCGCATGCTGGCGCTGCTCGACCGGGCCGAAGGGCGCGATGATCCGGACCGGCTCGAGGCCCTGGACGACGAACTCACCGGGCTGGGGGAGGAGCTTGCGCGTTGGTGGACGGACCCGCCGGCGCTCCGGGCCCTGCGCGGTTGGGTGCATGCCCGGCGCACCGCTGTGGCTGTGGCCGCCGAGCAGGCGACCCCGACCCCCCAGAGTGCGTCAGAAGAGCAGCCCGTGGCGCAGGGTCCGCGCAGTGGCCAGGAAATGGCCAGGCGGCTGCGCGAGACGCTGGAATACCTGCGCGCAGAGGGCGAGTGGCTGGCCATGACGGCGTTGGCCCGCGCCTGGCGCTGGGGGCGGTTGGCCACCTTGCAGGCCCGCGATGGGCGACTGCGCATCGAACCGCCGCGCCAGGCACCGCTCACACTAATGCGCGGGCATCTTGACGAAGGGGACTGGGAGGCCGCCTACCTGGCTGCCGAGACCGCGTTTCTGGAGCCGGCCGGCCACCTGCACATGGAGATCCAGGCCGTTGCCGAGCGATCGGCAACGGAGCTCGGGCGAGACGACGTCGCCGGCTACATCCGCTCGGCCACCGCGGAACTGCTGCGGCGCCAGCCAGAGTTGCCCGGTCTGCGCTTCAGCGACGGCACCCCGTTGGTGCCTGCCGAGCAGATGGCCTGGGTGACGGATCGTCTCGAGAAGGCAGAGCGCCCGTGCCCGGCGGAGACCCAAGAAGCCCCGCTGCCGCTTGAGGAGGCCCGGGCGCTGATGCGCAGCGAGGGGCTGGTGGCCGGGTTGCGGCGGATCGATGCCAGTCCGGCGCGCTCTGGGCGCGAACACTGCGCCCTGGAGTTGGCCCGGGCCCGGCTCTGCCTCGAGGCCGGCCACCCTGGGCTCGCGCTGGCACGGCTCGAGGGGCTGGAGACCGACATCGACCGACGCGGTCTGGATGCATGGGACCCCGACTCCGCGTTGGCTGTCTGGCGTGAGCTGGCGCTTGCAGTGCGCGCCTGTGAACGCGACGGGCAGCTCGAGCATGAGGGGGTGCGACGACGATTGTCCGACCTGCGTCGCCGAGTGGCGCGGGTCGATCTGGAGGCGGCTACCGCATTTCCCTGACCGGGGGCGGTGTCCGACGGAGTTGATTGATGCCAAGGAGCTGGCCATGGAGAGCTTTCAACAGGAAGTGCCCAAGTCCCGGGTGAATATCACCCTCGACGTGGATACCGGGGACGCCCGCAAGACCCTGGAGCTACCCCTGAAGATGCTGGTTCTCGGGGACTTCAGCAACGGCCAGGCCAGCGGTCGGCTGGCCGAACGCGAGCGCGTACCCATCGACCGGGAGAACCTCGACGCCGTGCTCGGTGATCTCAGTCCGGTGCTGCAGGTGACCGTGCCCAACACCTTCCGTGGCGACGGATCGCAGACCCGGGTGGCACTGCGCTTCGACGGCTTCCACGCCTTCACGCCCGAGGCCGTTGCCCGACAGATCCCCCAGGTGAACAACCTGCTGGCGATGCGCAATCTGCTCAAGGATCTGAAGTCGAACGTACTCGACAACGCCCGTTTCCGGCGGGAGCTGGAGCGCATCGTGCAGAGCCAGCAGGAGCTCGAGGGTGTCATGGGCGAACTCAAGCAGATCGCGCCACTGCACACCGGCGAGGATGGTGAACAAGGAACATCCGGCGATGAGCACCCGGATGCCGACGGGAAGTCCCAGGAGTGAGCCATGTCCGAGCAGAGCGCAGAGCGTGCAGAAGCCGCACCCCCTGAGGCCAGCTACGCGCGTCTATGCGAGCTTGCCGAGGTCGAGCCGGTCTCCGGGGCCCTGGAGATCGAGACCTTCCAGGACTCCGCCGTCATGGCGGACATCCCCTGCGAGAGTCGGCTGACCGCCGCCCTTCAGGTCTTCCTCGACCTGGCCAGCCAGGATGCCGAGTTGGTCGAGCGCATCGACAAGACGTTGCTGGACGAGTACATCGCCCGTATCGATGCGGCGGTGAGCCAGCAGCTCGACGCCGTCCTGCATCACCCGGACTTCCAGCGGATCGAGGCGGCCTGGCGTAGCCTGCGCTTCCTGGTCGAGCGTAGCGACCCCAAGGCGAACATCAAGCTGGAGCTGCTCGATGTCTCCAAGGAGGAACTGGCCGGGGAACTGGAAGATTTGACCGACATCACCCAGTCAGGGCTCTACCAGCACGTCTATGTCCAGGAGTACGACACTCCGGGCGGCGAGCCGCTGGCCGCCATGGTCTCCAACTACGAGTTCGACTGCTCGGCGGCGGATATCAATCTGCTCAGCGAGGTCTCGCGGATCGCCGCTGCCGCCCACTGTCCCTTTCTCGGGGCCGTCGGGCGTGATTTCTTCGGCAAGGCCTCCCTCGATGAGGTGGTCCGCATCCCGGATATCGCCAGCTACCTGGACAAGGCCGAGTACGCCCGCTGGCGCGGCTTTCGTGACACCGAGGATGCCCGGTATGTCGGTCTGACCCTGCCCCGTTTCCTGCTGCGCCTGCCCTACGGGGCGGACAACCCGACCCGCGCCTTCGACTATCACGAGGACGTCACCGGTCCCGACCACGATCGCTACCTGTGGGGCAATGCAGCGTTTGCCTTTGCCGCCAACATGGCCCGCTCGTTCAAGGCCCACGGCTGGACGGTGAACATCCGCGGACCGGAGTCGGGCGGCAAGCTGGAGCAGCTGCCCATCCATGTCTTCGACCTGGGCCGCGGGGCGCAGACGAAGACCCCGACCGAGGTGCTGATCTCGGAGAACCGGGAACTCGAATTGGCCGAGGCCGGATTCATCCCGCTGAGCTTCTACAAGAACAGCGATTACGCCTGCTTCTTCTCCGCCAACTCGGCCCAGCGCCCGGCCCGCTACAGCAGCACGGCGGCCACCGCCAACGCCCGGATCAACGCCCGGCTCCCGTACATCTTCCTGGTCTCGCGTCTGGCCCACTATTTGAAGGTGCTGCAGCGGGAGAACATCGGTTCGGCCAAGAGCCGGCAGGATCTGGAGAACGAACTCAACGACTGGCTGCAGGGGCTGGTCACGAAGATGCAGAACCCCGACCCCGAACTGGTGGCCACCCGCCCGCTGCGCGAGGGGGTGGTCGAGGTCGAGGAGGTCCCCGAGAACCCCGGTTTCTACCGGGTCAATATGTCGGTGATGCCGCATTTCCAGATCGAGGGCATCGACCTGAAGCTCTCGCTGGTCTCGCAGCTGCCGACCTGAACCCGCCCACGCTCAAGGAAGAGGAGGCGAAACCATGGCGATCCCCGCCTACATGTGGCTCAAGGACGATCAGGGCAACGAGATCGAGGGGTCGGTGACCGTTACCGACCGCGAGGGCAGCATCGAGGTGCTCGGTTTCGAGCACGAGCTGCGCATCCCTACCGACAGCGATACCGGATCGCTGACTGGTACCCGCAAGCACGAGCCGTTTGTCTTCACCAAGGCCTTCGATGCGGCCTCGCCCTATCTGTACAAGGCGTGCAGCAAGGGGCAGACCCTCGAGGAGCTGGTGCTGAGCTGGTACCAGATCGATGAATCGGGCAACGAGCAGGAGTACTTCCGGCACACCCTCAACGACGTGAAGATCACCTCGGTGCGTCCGGTGATGCACAACGTCAAGGAGGCCGACAAGGAACGGTTCCCGCACATGGAGCAGGTGGCGATCCGCTACGGGCGCATCACCTGGGCCTACGTCGACGGGAACATCGAGTTCTCCGACTCCTGGACCGAGGCCCGGTGATGGACCCGAGAGCGCGCCGGGGCCGTGGGCCCCGTCCGCGTCCGTGGGGTTTAGGCATGACACCCGGGTTGCTCGACATGCTCGATGGTGCCGCAGGGCGGTTTCCGGTGCAGGCCGCCGAGGCCCGTTGCCGTGCCGCCCGCGCGAGTGTGGTGCGCCACATCCTCCGGCTGCTCGCAGCGCGGCGCGGGCGCCCGTTCCATCTGAACGGGTACGGCCTGCCGGATCTATCGGCGGACTACCACGATCTGGAGCGGGCCGCCGCGGGCCTGGCAGACGCCGCGCGCGAGCTGATACCCCGTTACGAGCCCCGCGTGGTGGAGGTCCATGCCGAGTCCCGGCCAGCCCCGGTGGATAGTGGGCACGTGCTGTGGCTGGGGCTCTGGATTCGTCTACGCGATGGGCAGGGGCTGACGCTGGAGGTGGCGGTGGATGGCAATGCCGTGGTGCACCTGCTGAACGGAGGTGAGCATGGACCTGCGCCGGGCGTTTAAGCAGGAGATGCGCAGACTGAGCGAGGGCGGCGCGGCCTTCGCCCGAGCCTTCCCGACCGAGGCGCGCATGCTCGGTCTGGATGATCCCCATGACCGTGATCCCTACGTGGAACGCCTGCTCGAGGGGGTGGCCTTTCTCACCGCCGGTGTCCGCGCCGAGCTTGCCGCGGGGCTCGATGACATCCATCAGCTGCTATTGCAGCTGGCCGCGCCCGAACTCGCCGAGCCCTGGCCGAGTGCCACGGTGCTGGCTTTCTCGCCTGCCGCCGGGCAGGGCGCTCCGGTGGCGCTTCCCCGGGGTGCTGTGGCCTGGTCGTCTCCGGCGTTGGCCGAGGGGGTAGCGATCCCGTTTGAAACGCTGGTTGATGGCACCATCGAGCCGATTGAGGTCGAGCGGGCGGAGTGGCTCCCGGCATCCGGGGGTGGCAGCGAGCTGCGCCTGACGCTTCGAATCGCCGCGTTGGAGGCCGCGGCGCCTGTCTTGCCGGCCGCCCTGCCGCTGTTCATCGATGCCGAGGCAGGGCTCTGGGAGCGGCTGCGTGCCGCGCTGCTGCATGGCACCCGCCGGGTGCGTATCGGCCTCGGTGCAGACGCGGACGCCGGACAGGTGATCGGTGGCGCCGAGCTGCTCGCCCCGTGGCTGCCGGGGACGCTTCAGGGGACCCCGGATCAATCGGTGTTGCCGGCCTTGCAGCACTTTCGCTGCCTCTTTCTCGCCCGCCCGCTGCTCGCTTTCGTTCGCCTCCACGGGCTGGATCAGGTGCGGCTGCCGGCAGGGGCGGAGTGTGTGGAGGTCTGCTGCGAACTGGACTGGCCGGCGCCGGCCGCCGCCGCCGGCAAGCGCCAGCTGCTGCGGGCCAACTGCCTGCCCGCGGTCAACGGCGGGTACGCCGAGGCCGAACCGCAGTGGATGGAGGGTGGGCCGGGGCCTTATCGCCTGCGCAGTGATGCCGATGGCCCGGGGCGTCGCGCGGTGCAGCAGGTGCTCGAGGTGCGCCTGCGCGAGGCGCAGAGCGCTCGGACCCGCACCGGTCACCCCTTCTGGCAGCCCGAGCCGGAGGGTGGGTCGGGGGTCCGGTACCGGGTGCAGCGCCGGGAGCAGGGTGGCGGGCAGGACGTCGCCGTGTATCTGGATGCGCCGGCAGGGTCCGGGACTCTGGGCGCCCGTCTGCGTTACTCCCACGGTGAACTCCCGCGGCGCTGTCTCGGCCGCGGGGATATCACGCAACCGGGAGCGGGGGTGCCGGAGGGCGTTGCGGTGACCAACCTTCGCCGGCCGACCGGCTTCCAACCGGCGCCGCTGGAGGCGGGTCGCGATCGGGCGCTCTCGCGGCTGGTCCGCGGTGATGCGGAGCGCTGGGCGACCCCGGAGGGGCTGCGGGAGTTGATCACCGGCCTCGCGGACGCACCGGACAGTCCGTCGGCACGGGCCTGTCTGGCAGCGCTGAGGGATCTGACCTGCACCACGACGATCCGGGTGCGCCAGGGGGTGGTGGAGTCTGGCCTGGATGTGGCGCTGGAGCTTGACCCGCGCCCCTGGCGCGACCGGGGCGAGGCCTATCTCTTTGCCGAGCGGGTCTACCAGGTGCTGGCCGCCTGGGCGCCGCTGGATCGCTTCGTGACGCTCGGATTGCATCTGGAGCCCGATGGGGAGGTGGCGCGGTGGCCACGGCCGTGACGGATGCACAGCGTGCCGTGGCCCGGGTGGTGGCCTGTGGGCCGCGCCTGAGCTTGCAGGAGGTCATCTGGCAGCTTGAGGCCGCCGGCTTGAAGGCGCTGACGGGCGATGAGCCCGGACCGGGGTATCGCATCGAGCCGGCTGCCGACTGGACGTTCCCACCGGCTGAGATCCGTCGCTGCCGAGCGATCGCCGATCGAAGCGTGGTGATCGAGGCCAATGTGCTCGCGTTGCTCGGGCCAGAGGCCCCATTGCCCGATTACTGGCTGGAGTCGGCGGCCCGTCAGGATGCCAGCGCGCAATGCGTGCGCCGCCTGCTGGCCATGCTCAACGCCCCGGTCTATGAGGCGGTGGCCTCGGGCTGGCGCGATCTGTACGGGGCGGCTTCCGCTGCTGCGTGGGCTCGTACCCTGGTGGCCCTGAGCAGCACCCCTGGGGGTGGGCTGGACAGCCTCGATGCCTGTCTCGGCCGCCGGCCCAACCGGTTCGGGGTACAGCGGCTGGTGCAGCGGGCGGTGGGGTCGCACCCCGTGGAGGTTGCAGACGGCCAGCCGGTGGCCCATTGCCTGGAGCAGCGGCCGCTGGGGGGAGGCCGAGAGCCGCGCCTGGGTGATGGCTGGGGCCTGGGCGGGGTGGCGGTGGTCGCTGGCGGGCAGGTGGATGTGCGGGTGGGGCCGATGCCCGCGGCCACGGCGGGCGGGTTGATCGATCCCGCCCGCGTCCGGCGGCTCGGGTCCTGGTTGCGCCGTTACCTGGGGCCGGTGACGCGGGTGCGGATGGAGGTCGTGGCCGCATCAGGGGCCGTGCCCGCCTGGCACCTGGGCACGGAGGCACGGCTCGGGGTCGGCAGTTGGCTGGGTCCGCGGGTCGCCCGGCAAACCGTGCTTCCGGTATCGCTGGCAGCAGCGGCGGGCGGCGAGCCGAGTGCACAAGGAGAGGCGGGATGAGCAAGGATGCGAGGAAGCTCGGTAGTGGCGGTCATGCCCGGTTTCGGCTGGAGCTCCCCGGCGTGGGGCCGGGTACGCTGCAGGTTGAGCGGGTGACCGGGCATCAGGCCCTGGAGGGCATGGACCGCCTGCAGGTCCGGGTCAGCGGCCTCCCTGGTTCAGGGATTGAGGCTTGGCCCGGGCAGTTGGCGTCGCTGACGCTGGGGCAGGGCGGCGCGGCGCAGAGGATCCATGGCGTGATCGCCGAGATGGCCCGGGTGCAAGGCGACGGCGAGGGCGCCGGGGCGGCCCTCGTGACCCTGCGCTCGCCGCTGTTCCCCTTGAGCGGTGCCCACGGTCGGCGGGTCTACCGGCAGTGCTCGGTGGTAACCATCGCCCGGGAGATCCTCGAGCAGACCCTGCCGGGCGGTGTCTCGGTCCGCGTGGGTGTGGATGGGAGCGTGGCGGAGCCGCCGTTCCTGGTGCAGGGCGCATCGGATGACCTGGCGTTCCTGCTGCGGGTGCTCGCCAGAGATGGCTGTTTCCCGCTGCTGCGGGATGCAGGCGGCCGGGCCGAGGTGTGCCTCGTCGATCGACTGGCTCAGGCCGGACTGGATACGGTGACGCTGACCTGGCATCCAAGCGGCGGGCCAATGGCAACCACCCCGGCCATCTTCTGGGATGTGGTGCGGGGTTTTCAGCTTCAGCCCGGGCGCGTGCGGGTCAGCGGCTTCGATCCGGCGTTGCCGGATCATTGCGCCGATGCCACGGCAGGGGATCCAGCGCAGGCGGAGCCCTGTCCACCGCTTGGCCTCCACGGGGTGAGCGCCGGCGGCGAGGCCGCCCACGCCGGGTGGGCCGAGGGGGTGCGTCAGGCGATGACGGCGCAGCGTTCACGCATCCAGGCCCGGGTCGGGATACCGCTGGTGCCGGGGATGCGCGTGGTCCTCCGCGGCCATCCGCAGGCGGGTGTGGATGGCGACTACTGGGTCGGTCGTGTCGAGCACGAGGGGGATCAGGCGGCAGCCATCCACGGCGGGGGTGGTGCCGATGGGGTCGACTACCTGGGGCGCGTGGAGCTGTTGCCGACCGACACGGGCTATCGGCCGAGGCCGGTCCCGGCGCCCGCCGTGCCCGGGGTGGCGGTTGCGCGAGTGGCAGGCGGGGACCCGCAGCGCGCGGAACTCGACGAGTACGGAGCGTACCGGATTCGCCTGCAGGAAGAGGATGAGACGAACGAGTCCAACTCGGCGCCCCCACCGGGCCCCCCGGTCTGGGCGGTCCAGCCAAGCGCGGGACCGGACCACGGTCTGCACCTGCCGCTTTTGCCCGGCACCCGCGTGGCGGTGGCGGGCCTGCATGGCGATCTCGAGCAGCCGGTCATCCTCGGGGCCCTCAGCGGGCAGGATCAGCCCGGCCCGGTGGATGGCGACCATTCCCATCAGCACCTTTTGAAGACGGCCGCCGGGCAGCGGCTGCTGCTCGATGACCGGCCGGGCCGAGAGCGAGCCGAGCTAGCGGTGGATGAGGCGGCGCGGCTGACCCTGCACGGGGGCGAGGACGATCCGGGGGCGATCCTGGAGGCGCCGGAGGGGCGTCTGGAGCTGGTCAGCGGCGGCGAGCAGCGCGTGCGCAGCGGCGGTGATCAGAAACTCGAGGTGGCCGGAGCCTACCGGTTGGAGGTGGCGGAAGCATGCCGCCTGGAGACGGAGAATGGCGCGTTGTGCTGCTCTGCCGGTGAGGCCCTGCGCCTGGAAAGCGGCGATGGGGATCTGCACCAGGAGGCCCCGGACGGCGAGATTGCCCTGCAGGCAGGTGGGGCGTTCAGCGCGGAGGCCGGGGCCGACGTGCGGCTGGTCGCCCGCGAAGGCGACGGGGAGTGGCATTGCGAGGCGGGTGCGCTGCGCCTGGAGGCGGCTGGCGATTGCACACTGGTCAGTACCGGCGGCGGGCGCATCCAGATCGGTGACGGGCTCGGCGTGCGCATCGAGGACAGCGGTGAGATCCACCTGGAGGGGCGCAGGATTGAGATCCGTGCCGAGGAACTGGTCCTCTCGGCCGATCGTATCGAGGAGGGGCGGTGACCGGCGGGCCGCTGCAGCCGGCCCCCTGGGCGGAGCTGGAACTCCCGGGCAGACGGCTCTCCCTCTGTCGGCTGGAGGGAGAGGAAGCGCTCTCACACCCTTTCCGCTTTCGAGTCACCGGGGCACCAGGCGATGCCGTGGCTGGGGATGGCGAGTTTTCCTCGGGCCAGCGGGTGCGCCTGCGCTGGGGCGACGGCCTCGGTGGGCGGCGCTCTCTGGCCGGGCAGGTGACCGCGTGGCAGGTGGATGAGGACCGTCGCCTTCATGCGGTCATCGAGCCGCGCCTGGCGCAACTGGCCCGGCGCGCCGGCTACCGCTATTTCCCCCAGGCGGAGCTGGAGGCGTTGACCCGACGCTGGCTCGTTGCGGTCGGCTACGACCGCGGCGATCCCCTATGGTATATGGAAGAGGCGCCTACCGAGCGGCGTCCCCTGCTACAGGCCGGCGAGAGCGACCTGGCCCTCCTGCAGCGACTCTGGGCCCAGGCCGGCGTGACGCTCAGCTGGCGGGACGGAGCGGATGAGCGGCCCCGGTTCACCGATGGGGCCGTGGGGTTGCCGCGGCTCGAGACCGAGGTGCGCCTGCCCGGAACCGATGCGCCGGTGGCCGTGGAGGCGGACTGGTGCGTGCGGGTTCGGGCGATGCGAACGCCGCGGCCGGTACCACCCGGGTTGGAGGAGGCGACGGCGGCGCACCTGCGTCGGGTCCGGCGCGAGGGGCAGGCGGCAGGCAGTCAGTGGTTGGAGCTGGTCACCCGCCGGGTCGGAATGGGCGCCGGGGTGCGCGTGCCGGTGGTGGTCACCGGGGCGGCGGGCGAGGCTGATATCGCGGGGTGGGGGCGCTGGTTCCTGGTCACGCGGGTTCGTCACAACCTGGTGAGCGCTGATCAGGCGACCTCCACCGGCGGCGCGGCGTGCCGTGCCGAGGTCGAGGCGGTACCGGAGATCGTGGGCGCCACGCCACGGCCCTACCGTCCACCGGAGCCGGTGCCGCCGGTGCGGCGGCTGCCTGTCCCGGCGCGCATCTGCAAGGACGGCCAGCCGGGGGCGACCGGGGCTGGTGAACATCCCCGCTGGTGCCTGAAGGATGTCGCGGTGCGCCTGTTGCCGTTTCCGCCCGGTGGCGCGGGTGGTTGTTGGCAGGCGCCGCTGGTCGATGGCGAGCGGGTGCTGGTGGGCTGTCGGGAGGGCGATGCGGATGCGCCGGTGCTCCTGGGCAGTCTGCCGGTCTCCGGGCAGCGCCACCCGGCAGCCAGCAGCCGGGGTCGGGTAGGCGCCTACACGACGCCGGAGGGACGAGGGGTCTACTTGCCGGGGGGCGGACGTCGGGGAGAGCGGCACGCGGCCGGGGTGCGGCTTGATGCGGCGGCGGATGGTGTTCACGCCGTTGCCGCGCGGGGTGGTGAAGAGGAGGAAGACCGCGTCGGCCTGGAGGCGGGGGCGGGGCCGTTGAAGCTGCGTGCTGGTGCGCCGGGGATCGGCGAGCGCGCCGGCGCCCAGCGGCGCGAGCGGATCGAGGGCGAGCGCCGGGTCCAGGCCGACGGCGGGATCGTCGCGCGGTGTGAGCGGACGGCAGCGTTGCGGGCCGCCGGGTCGGTGCGCCTCGGTGGTCAGGGCGGGCTGACGGCCGACGCCGGGAGCGACCTGCGCCTGCACGCCGGCGAATCGCTGCGGGTGCTGGCCGCCGAGGGGACCCGGCTGCGGGTCCGGCGCGGTGAGGGGAGCTGGCAAGTGCAGCGGGGCCAGTTGCACCTCAGCGCCGGTGCAGAGATCTCTCTGCGCAGCCGCGACGGCACGGTGAACCTGCACAACGCCACCGGGTCAGCGGGCATCGCGGTGGACGCGCAGGGGGAGGTGCGGATCTGGGGGCGGCGGGTGGTCCTCGACGCCGAGGGCGTGCTGAGCCTCGGCGCCGAGGTCCACCACCGGGGCGGTAGCGGTTAGCTGGCCCGCTTGTGGCGCTTGCGCTCGCTTTCGGTCAGCAGGCGCTTGCGCAGGCGGATCGATTCCGGAGTGATCTCGACGAGCTCATCGTCGTTGATCAGTTCCAGAGCGTACTCGAGCGTCAGCTGCATGGGCGGGGTGAGGATGACGTTCTCGTCGCTACCGGCCGCGCGGACGTTGGTCAGCTCCTTGGCCTTCAGCGGGTTGACGGTCATATCGGCGTCCCGACTGTTGAGGCCGATGAGCATCCCCTCGTAGACCGGGTCGTTGGGCGAGACCATCAGCCGGCCGCGCTCCTGCAGGTTGAACAGGGCGTAGGCCACCGCCTTGCCGTCGTTGCCGGAGATCATGGCCCCCTGGCGGCGCTGGCCTACTTCCTTGTCGCTGCGCGGGCCGTAGTGATCGAAGACGTGGGTCAGGATGCCAGTCCCGGAGGTCAGGCTCATGAAGTCGGTCTGAAAGCCGATCAGTCCGCGTGCCGGGATGGTGTACTCGAGGCGCACGCGCCCGTTGCTGTCCACCTGCATATCCTGCAGGCGTCCCCCGCGTTCGTTCAGGGCATCAATGACGGCGCCCTGGTGATCGCTCTCGATATCGGCGACCAGGCGCTCGTAGGGCTCCTCGGTGCGCCCGTCCGCGCCGGTGCGGGTGATCACCGCCGGGCGCGAGACGGCGATCTCGTAGCCCTCCCGGCGCATGTTCTCAAGCACCACCGACAGGTGCAGCAGACCGCGACCCGAGACGTGGAAGCGGTCCGGGTCCTCGGTGGCTTCGACGCGCAGGGCAACGTTGGACTTGAGCTCGCGATCAAGGCGCTCGCGGATCTGACGGCTGGTGACGTACCGGCCCTCGCGCCCGGCGAACGGCGACTTGTTGACCTCAAAGCCCATGCTCACGGTTGGCTCGTCGACGGTCAGCGCAGGCAGTGCCTCGACCTGCTGCGGGTCGCAGAGCGTGTCGGAGATGTCCAGCGGGTCGATGCCGGTGATGGCCACCAGGTTGCCCGCGTCGGCGGATTCGACCTCGACCCGCTCCAGGCCGAGGAAGCCGAGCAGGGTCTGGATCCGTCCGCTGCGCTGATTGCCCTCACGATCGACCACCGTGACCGATGTGCCCGGCACGACGCGGCCGCGCTTGATCCGGCCGATGCCGATCTGCCCCAGGTACTTGGAGTAGTCCAGGGTCGTGATCTGCATCTGGAAGGGGCCATCGCTGTCGACCTGAGGGGGGCGGACCTGGTCAACGATGGTCTGGAACAGCGGTGTCATGTCGCCGCTGTCGATGCTCGGCTCTTCGCCGGCATACCCACCGAGGGCCGAGGCGTAGATGACCGGGAAGTCGAGCTGCTCCTCGGTGGCCCCGAGGTCGGCGAAGAGATCGAAGGTCTGGTCCACCACCCAATTCGGCCGCGCCCCGGGGCGGTCGATCTTGTTGACCACGACGATCGGCTGCAGACCGAGGGCGAAGGCCTTCTCGGTGACGAAGCGCGTCTGCGGCATCGGCCCATCCTGGGCATCGACGAGGAGCAGCACGGAGTCGGCCATGGACAGGACGCGCTCGACCTCGCCGCCGAAGTCGGCGTGGCCCGGGGTATCAACAATGTTGATTCGGTAGCCCTGCCAGTCGATGGCGGTATTCTTGGACAGGATGGTGATGCCCCGCTCGCGCTCCAGGTCGTCGCTGTCCATGACGCGCTCGGTGTCGCCGCCGCGGGC
>PULM01000104.1 GCA_003552345.1 Ectothiorhodospiraceae bacterium | reverse complement strand
GTCGGCGGCGGTCTGGGGGTGGATTACGAGGGGACGCGCTCGCGGGCGTTCTGCTCGATGAACTACAGCATCACCGAGTACGCCCACAACGTGGTGGCGGCTTTGAAGGCGGTCTGCGACGAGACCGGCCTGCCCCACCCGACGCTGATCACCGAAAGCGGCCGCGCCATGACCGCCCACCACGCCGTGCTGGTCACGCCGGTGATCGATACCGACAGCCGCGAGGCCGCCGCCCCGGAGCCGCCGCCGGCGGACGCCCCGAAGGTGCTGCGCGAGCTCTACCGCACCCTGGAGGAACACGCCCAGCGGCCGGCCACCGAGGCGTACCACGACGCCTGCCACTACCTGCAGGAGGCGCGCGGGCTCTACCTCCACGGCGTCCTCGACCTGCCTCAGCGGGCCTACGCCGAGCGCTGTTACCAGGCCATCGGCATGCGTCTGCGTGGCCGGCTCAACCCGAGCCGCCCGCACCAGCGGGAGGTGCTCGATGCCCTCAACGAGGGGCTCGCCGACAAGCTGTTCGCGAATTTCTCGGTGTTCCAGTCGATCCCCGACGTCTGGGCCATCGATCAGATCTTCCCCATCGTGCCGCTTTCCGGGCTCGATCGGCCGGCCAGCCGGCGCGGTGTGGTGCAGGATTTGACCTGCGACTCCGACGGCACGGTCTCGCTCTACGTCGATGGTGACGGGGTGGAGGGGACCCTGCCCCTGCCCGAGCCGGAGCCCGGTGAGCCGCTGTGGCTGGGAATCTTTCTCGTCGGCGCCTATCAGGAGATCCTCGGCGACCGGCACAACCTCTTCGGCGCCACCGACTCGGTGAACGTCGAAGTGGACGAGCACGGTTACCGCTTCGTGACGGCGAGCCGGGGCGAGAGCATCAGTGGCGTCCTGCGCTCGGTGGGTTTCGATGAGCGCGAACTCAGCGGCGCCTACCGGCGCCGCGTGGCCGCCGCGGATCTGGATGATGCGGCCCGCCGCGCCTGCCTGGCCGACCTGGAGGCCGGGCTGCTCGGCGGCACCTATCTGGAAGGCCCCTGAGCGTCGCGGCGCCGGGGCACGGACAAGGAGGCAACGGCATGAAGGCAGGGGTTATTGGCCTGGGGGCCATGGGCAGCGGCATCGCCGCCAACCTGGCGCGAAGCGGGCAGCTTGCGGCGGTCTGGAACCGCACCCGCGAGAAGGCCGAGGCCTTCGCTGGCGAGCACGGCGTGGCCCTGGCCGACGAACCGGCCACGGTGGCCGCCGCGGCGCAGGTGATCTTCATCAGCGTCAGCGCCGACGCGGATCTGCTCGAGGTGCTCGATGCCCTGGTGGACGCCCTGGAGCCGGGCAAGGTGGTGGTCGACACCTCGACGGTGGCGCCGGACACGGCGCGACAGGCCGCCGAGCGGATTGCGCCGAGCGGGGCCACGTTCCTCGACGCGCCGGTCTCCGGCGGCCCGGAAGGGGCCCGGCAAGGGAGCATGGTGATGATGGTTGGCGGCGATACGGCGGTGCTCGAACGCATCCGCCCGGTGCTCGAGCCGATCTGCAGCGCCGCCCACGCCATGGGCCCGGTGGGCGCCGGGCAGGCCACCAAGGCGGTCAATCAGATCATGGTCGCCGGCGTCATGCAGGGGGTGGCCTCGGCCCTGGCCTACGGCAAGGGACAGGGGCTGGATCTGCAGCAGGTGATTGAGGTGGTCGGCGCCGGGGCGGCCAGCAACTGGCAGCTGCTGCACCGCGGCCCGAACATGGTCGAGGACCGTTTCCCGCCGGGATTCCGGCTGGCCCTGCACCGCAAGGATCTGGGCATCGTCCGCGATGTGCTGGCCGCCCAGGGCATCGAGCTGGCTCTGATCGAGCGGACCCTGGCCGATTACGACCGGCTGATCGAGCAGGGGTACGGGGATGAGGACATCTCGGCGCTCTACCGGCTGCGGCAGGCCGAGCTGGGCGGCGGCTGAGCCGCTGTCTCCGGGCGGGGATCCCCGCCCGGAGACAGCCGCCCGGGGCCGTCAGCCGAGGGTGCGCAGGCGCCGGCTGCTGCGCTCGCCCATCTCCGGCAGGCCGCGCAGCAGCAGCCAGAAGACCAGCGCCGGATAGGTCAGCAGCAGGCCGACGACGGCCCAGATGATCCGCGGCGCCAGCCGCTTCTCGATCACCACGATGGCCGCCAGGAAGCACAGCACGCCCAGGTAGTAGGCGGCGAGGACCACCTGCACCCAGGGGCTGAGGATCAGCGTCTCCAGCTCCATCCCCCCCGCCGCCGGGTCGCCGAGCACGTCGGCGGCGTAGAGCGTGTAGCCCAGAAAGCCCAGGCAGGCGACGGTGGCGAGCAACAGGATGCTGCGCAACACAATCATGAAATCCCTCCTCCGGAAAAAGAACGGGGCACCCGACCCACCGCCAAGAGCCCCGGCATCAAACCGCTCAACCCTGACATCCGGACTCTGAAATCGGCACTCTCGATTCGGAACCCTGACCGCTAACCGTCCTGCCGCAGCATCAGCGGCTGGATGTCGTTGTCTTCCATGCGCTTGCGCGCTTCATCGAGACGGTCCCCATCATCGAAGGGCCCGACCCGGACCCGATGCCACTCCTCGCCCTCATCCAGCTCGACGGTGTGGATCTGCGCCGGCAGGCCGACCAGCGCCAGGGTGGCGCGCATGCTCTCGGCGTCGTCATGGCGGCGGAAGGAGCCGGCCTGAAGAAGGTAGCTGCGCCCCTCCTCGAAGGTGGCGGCCCGGGAGATGGCCTCCTCCTCCTCGTCCTCGGTGCGGCGCTCGTCGGCCCGGCCCAGGTCCTCCTCGGGGACGGTGACCTCGTCCTGCATGAGCAGCTCGTAGAAGTCGTAGCTGCGCTCGTCCTCTTCCTCGGTGGCCTCTTCCTCGGGTGCAGGCTCGACCTCGGCGGCCGGATCCACCGGGGCGGCGTCATCGCGCCCCTGCTGGTACTGAATGAACAGCAGCACCACGGCCCCGATCACGCCGCCAAGCAGCAGCCACACGAAGCCGGGCACGGCGCGCTGCTCGGTGCGGCGCGCCTGCGCACCACCGCCGCGGCCGCGGGCAGGGGCGCGTGCCTTGCCCGACTTGCCGCGCGGGCTGCTGCGAGACTTGGTGCTCCGTTGCGCCATGATCCGCCGCTACATGCTCTGCGGGGCATCAACGCCGAGCAGCTCGAGGCCGTTGGCCAGGACCTGCCGGGTCGCCCTCACCAGGGTCAGACGGGCGTCGCGCAGCGGTTCGTCGTCGATGATGAACGGCACCGCGTTGTAGTAGGTGTGAAAGGCGGCGGCCAGCTCCCGCAGGTATTGCGCCACCTGGTGCGGCTCGCGGGAGAGGGCGGCCGACTCGATCACCTCCGGATAGCGCCCGAGCAGATCCAGCACGATGGCCTCGTGCTCGGTATCGAGCCGATCCAGCGCCGCCTCGTCGACGCCGGCACGGCAGGCGAGGCCGCGCTCCTCGAGCTGGCGGAAGACGCTGCAGATGCGCGCGTGGGCGTACTGGCAGTAGTAGACCGGGTTGTCCGCCGACTCCGACTTGGCCAGATCCAGGTCGAAGTCCATGTGCTGTTCCGAGCGGCGCATGACGTAGAAAAAGCGCGCCGCATCCTTGCCCACCTCGTCGCGCAGCTCGCGCAGGGTGACAAACTCCCCGGAGCGCGTGGACATGGGCAGCTTCTCACCGCCGCGATAGAGGATGGCGAACTGCACCAGGCGCACGTCGAGCCGCTCGGCGTCGACGCCGAGGGCCTTGAGCGCCGCCTGGACCCGGGGCACGTAGCCGTGGTGATCGGCCCCCCAGACGTTGACCAGGGTATCGAAGCCTCGCTCGATCTTATCCAGATGGTAGGCCACGTCGGCGGCGAAGTAGGTGGTCAGGCCGTTGTCCCGGCGCAGCACCCGGTCCTTGTCGTCACCGAACGCCGAGGCCTGGAACCACAGGGCGCCGTCGGCGAGGTAGGTGTAGCCGGCGGCGTCGAGCCGCTCCAGGGCCTGCTCGATGCGGCCCTGCTCGACGAGCTCGCGCTCGGAGAAGTAGCGGTGGTAGCGCACCCCGAAGGCGTCCAGATCGGCGCGGATATCCCCGAGGATGGCCTCCAGGGCGAAGTCGAGAACCCGCCGGTACGCCGTCTCGCCGAGCAGCTCCCGGGCGCGGGCGACCAGCGCGTCGAGATAGCCCTCCGGGTCGTCGTCCTCCGCCGGCAGCCCGGCGGCCAGCTCGGCGGCGGTGCGCACGTGCGCGCGGCCGTCCGCCTCCAGCAGCTCGCCGGCGTGGGTGACGATGTACGCCCCCTGATAGCCCTTGGCCGGGAACGGCACGGTCTCGCCGGCGGCCTCCAGATAACGCAGCCACAGCGAGGTGGCGAGGATGTCCATCTGCCGGCCGGCGTCGTTGACGTAGTACTCGCGATGGACCTGGTAACCGGCGGCCTCGAGGACGCTGGCCAGGGCATCGCCAAAGGCGGCCCCGCGTCCGTGGCCGACGTGCAGCGGGCCGGGGGGGTTGGCCGAGACGAACTCGATGTGCACCCGGTGCCCGGCGCCCACGTCGCTGCGCCCGTAATCGGCGCCCTGGTGCAGGGCCAGGCGGACACTCTCCCGGCGGGCCTCGGCGGTGAGCGTGAAGTTGAGGAAGCCGGGGCCGGCGATCTCCACGTCGGCGATGGACGGCGAGGCGGGCAGGCGGCTGCGGATGGTCTCGGCCAGGTCCCGCGGCTTCTGCCGGGCGGTCTTGGCCAGCACCATGGCGGTGTTGGCCGCGTAGTCGCCGTGGGCGCGGTCGCGGGCACGCTCGACCTGCACCTCGGGCAGCTCGAGGTCCGCCGGCAGCTCTCCGGCCTCGCGCATGGCCTCCAGGGCCTGCGCCAGGAGACTGGCCACGTGTCGCTTCATGGAGGGTCTCCGCTCGGGTCAGGGAAAGCCCGGTATTATCCCGTCCCGGCCAGCGGAATGCCAAGCCGCAGGGGCGGATTATTCGCCGCCGGGGGCGTTGAGCTCCAGGAAGGCCAGGCGTCGGTCGTGCGCCGGGGCGTGATCCGGGTCGTGGCTGATGATCAGCGCGGTGCGCTCGGCGAGCCACGGCGCCAGGCGGCGCGCGACGCAGGCAGCGGTGTCGTCGTCGAGACCGCGGAAGGGCTCATCAAGCAGGACCACCGGGGCATCCGCCAGCACCAGACGGGCCAGGGCGAGGCGACGGGCCTCGCCGCCGGAGAGCCGGCCACCGCCCTCGCCCACCCACTCGTGCAGGCCGCGCGGGGCACCGCGCACGCGCTCATCCAGGGCCGCGATGTGCAGTGCGCGCCACAGCTCCCCCTCGTCGGCCGCCGGGTCGGCGATGCGCAGGTTGCCGGCGACACTGTCGGCGAACAGCTCAGTGCGCTGCGTCAGGTAGGTCAAACGGGCGAAGCGCTGGGCCTCCGGCAATTCGGCGACGGGCGCGCCGCCCAGGGTGACCGTGCCCTCATCGGGGCGGGCCAGCCCCGCCGCCAGGTCGAGCAGCGTCGACTTGCCGCAGCCCGACGGGCCGTGGACCACCACCGTCTCGCCCGGCGCCAGGGTCAGGGAGCAGTCCCGCAAGACGGGCGGCATGTGCGCCTCGTGCCGGAAGGTGACCGCCTCCAGGGCCAGCCCCAGCGCCTGGCGCGGCGGCCCCTCGGGCCGCGGCGCCGCCGCGCCGGTATCCGCATCGGCGTGCTCGAGCAGGCGCCGGGCCGCCGCTCGGGTCCGGCCCAGGTGCTGCCACGCCCCGGGCAGGGCGGTCAGCGCCTCTCCGGCGGCCAGTGCGGCCAGAGCCACCAGGGCGAGCAGCGGTCCGCTGACGGCCCCGGACTGGTACAGGGGGATGCCTACGATCAGCGCGGCCAGCAGCGCGCCGTGGGCGAGCAGCCCCACGGCCCCCTCCCCGGCGCCGGTCAGCCGCGCCGCCCGCGCCCGCGCCGCGGCCAGGCCGTCGGCCGCCGCCATCAGGCGCTGCTCGTGCCGTGCCACCGCGCCGCAGGCGCGCAGCTCCGCCAGGCCCTGGACCGCATCGACCCCGGCACCGCGCAGCGCCGGCAAGTGACGGTCCACGGCCTCGCCGTGGGGCGACCCGCGCCGCCAGGCCCACAGGGGCAGGAGCACGCCGCCGGCGAGCAGTACCGCGCCCACCGCCCATCCGGCCGGTCCGGCGACCAGCACCAGGACGGCCACGGTGGCCCCCAGGGTCACCACCGCGGCCAGGGTGGGGCCGACGATGCGCAGGTAGAGATTGTCCAGGGCCTCGACATCCGCCGTCATGCGGTTGAGCAGGTCGCTGCGGCGCAGCCGGCCGACCTGGGCCAGCGGCAGCGGGGCCAGGGTCCGGAACAGCCAGCCGCGCAGCCGCGCCAGGGTGCGCAACACTGCATCGTGGTGGACCAGGCGCTCGAAGTAACGGGAGATGGAACGAGCCAGGGCGAAGAACCGGATCCCGGCACTCGGCCGGTAGATATCCAGGTAGGCACCGGTCACCCCGGCCACCGCCGTGGCGGTGATGAACCAGCCGGAGAGCCCCATCAGGCCGATGCTCGCCGCCAACGTGGCGATCAGCAACAGCGTGCCCAGGGCCAGGCGCCAGCGCTCCGGACGCAGGTCGCGCAGGAAGGGGATCAGCTCACGCATGGCGATCCTCCACGCAACGGCCGGCGGCGATCACCAAATGGCGGTCCCCCCAGTCGTGGGTGTCGCGGTCGTGGGCGACCATCAGCACCGTCCGCCGGCCATCGGCCAGGCGGGCGACGGCCGCCAGCACCCGCTCGCGGCTGTCCGGGTCGAGCCCGGCCGTGGGCTCGTCGAGCAGGAGCAACGGCGCCCCGGAGAGCAGCGCCCGGGCCAGGGCCAGCCGGCTCGCCTGTCCCCCGGAGAGGCCGTGGGCGTCCTCACCCAGTGGGGTGTCGAGCCCCTGCGGCAGGGCGGCGATCACCGCATCCAGGTCGGCGTGACGCAGCGCGGCCCACAGCCTCGGGTCATCGGCCTGCGGATCGGCCAGCTGCAGGTTCTCGCGCACACTGCCGTGGAACAGCCACGGCCGCTGCCCCACCCAGGCGGCCTGACCCGCCGCCGGTGCCACCCCACCCACGGTCACGGCACCACCATCGGGTTGGAGGAATCCAGCGGCCAGGTGGAGCAGCGTCGACTTGCCGGCGCCGCTGGGCCCGGAGATGACCACCCGCTGACCGGCAGGAATGCTGAGATCGAAACCGTCGAGCGCCGCTGCCGCAGTCCCCGGGAAGGCGACGACCACCTGCTCGAAGCGCACCGGCGCCGGACGGGGCACGGGCAGGTCGGTCCGGGCATCGCGCTGTACCGGCGCCACCGGCTGACCCTCGCTGACCCTGGCCGGTGGCAGGGGCTCATCGAGGAGCTGGAGGATCTCCGCCCCCGCGCCCACCGCCGCAGCGCGGTCGTGGTAGTGCTGGGCCAGCCGGCGCAGGGGGAAGAAGACCTCCGGGGCGAGGAGCAGGATGAACAGCCCGGCGAACAGCCCCAGCTCCGGCCCCGGCCCGAAGTGCAGATAGCCGAGCAGCGAGAAGCCGACGTAGATCGCCACCAGGGCGATGGAGATGGCCGCGATCAGCTCCAGCGCCGCCGAGGAGAGGAAGGCGACGCGCAGCACGGACATGCTGCGCCGCCGGTACTCCTCGGCGGCCGCCTCCACCGCCTCGGCGGCTGCCGCGGTGGCGCGGAAGATGCGCAGCGTGGCCAGCCCGCGGAGACGGTCGAGGAAGTGGGCGCTGATCCGCGCCAGACTCTGCTGCTGACGCCGCGACAGCCGCGCCGCCCCCATCCCCACCAGGGCCATGAACAACGGCACCAGGGGCGCGGCGATGAGCAGCAGCAGCCCGGCGAGCAGGTCCACCGCGGCGACGATGGCGATAAAGAGCACCGGCGCCGTCACCGCCAGGACCATCTGCGGCAGGGAGTGGGCGTAGTACCCCTCCAGGGCCTCCACCTGCTCGACCAGGGCGCTGGCCACCGACCCGCTGTGATGGGCCTGCAGACGCACTGGGCCGAGATCGGCCAGATGACGGTAGAGGCGCCGGCGGACCGCGGCGGTGATGATCCACCCAGCCCGCGCCCCCGCCGCCGCACGCCCCCAGGTCGCGCCGGCCCGGGCTAGGAAGACCGCGGCGAGCAGCGCCAGCGTCCCCGTCAGCTCCGAGAGCGCCACCTGGTGGATCACGGCCTGGTCGATGATCCAGGCGATGAGCAGCGCCTGGACCACGACCAGCAGGGCATCGGCCAAGCCGGCCCCGACCGTGGCCGCCATGGCACCACGGGCCAGGTGGGCCTGATCGAGCAGCCAGCGCCCCGCAGCGCGGGTGCCGGCCCCCCGGTCATCCGCCGAGGCGCTCACGGCCTAGTGATAGCCCGCGCCGGCCCGCACCTTGCCGCGGAAGATCCAGTAGGTCCAAACCGTGTAGCCGACGATGATCGGCAGCAGGAAGAGGATCCCCAGCAGCAGGAAGAGCTGCGCCTCGGGGGCCGAGGCCGCATCGCGGAAGGTGATCTCCGGCGGGACCATGTACGGCCACTGGCTGGCGATCAAGCCCAGGTAGACGGTGACGAACAGGCCCAGGCCGGCCACGAAGGGCAGCATCTCAAGGCGACGACGAATCCCGTACCAGCACGCCGTCAGGGCCAGGAGACCGAGCAGGGGCAGCGGCCAGAGGACGGTCCACGCCTCCTGCCAGCGCTCCAGGATCCGCTCCGAGGTCAGCGGCGTCCAGACCGAGATGCCGAGCAGGCAGATGGCGAGCAGTACGATCAGCCAGGGCGTGACCCGGTAGAGCCACTGCTGGGTGGCGCCCTCGGTCTTGAGCACCCCCCACGCGGCACCGAGCAGCGCGTAGCCGATCACCAGCGAGACGGCGGTGAAGACCGTGAACGGCGTGAACCAGTCGAACGGCCCGCCGACATAGGTGAAGCCCTCGACCTCGAAGCCCTGGATGTAGGTGCCGACCACGAAGCCCTGGGCCGCCGCGGCGAGGATCGAGCCACCGGCAAAGGCGGCGTTCCAGAACCAGCGCGTGCTCGAGGATTTGAAGCGAAACTCGAAGG
>PULM01000206.1 GCA_003552345.1 Ectothiorhodospiraceae bacterium | reverse complement strand
TCCGCTTCAACCCGGAAGTCTTCCAGGGCGTGCTGGTCAAGGAGAAGGACCTCTCCGAGACCACCTATCGCTTCCATCTGGAGGACGGCACCGTGATCGAGGCGCAGGGTGACGAGGAGATCGAGTACGACGGCGAAACCCACAGCGCCGCCAACCTCTACGAGGCGCTGAAGGAGGGGTACTACGGCAAGTTCTGACCCGGCGCACCCCGGCGCGCCGCGCCTGGGCGGGGGGCAGCCCTGTCCGGTGCGGAACGCCGGGCGCCCGCAGACTGCCTAAGGCCCGAAAACCGAATCGCAGCCCCGACGCGGGGGGAGCAACGCAATGGCCAAGAAAATCGAGAAGAGCATCGTCGACTACGAGGTGGTCCGCAACGAGGCGGATGCGCCAGAGACGAACCAGGATGCGGCCGGCCAGCCGGAGGCCGACATCCAGCACATGCACGAGCACATCGAGCGCCCCGAGGCGCTCCACGGCTCGACCTACAAGATCAAGACGCCGCTCTCCGAGCACGCGCTCTACGTCACTATCAACGACGTCATCCTCAACCCGGGGACCGAGCACGAGATCCGCCGCCCGTTCGAGATCTTCATCAACTCGAAGAACATGGACCACTTCCAGTGGATCGTGGCCCTGACGCGGATCATCTCGGCGGTCTTCCGCAAGGGCGGTGACTGCACCTTCCTCGCCGAAGAGCTGCGCTCGGTCTTCGATCCGCGGGGTGGCTACTTCAAGCGCGGCGGTCGGTTCATGCCCTCGCTGGTGGCGGAGATCGGCGACGTGATCGAGACCCACCTGCGGGAGATCGGCATGCTCGAGCCGGAAGGGCTCGACGAGCACCAGAAGCGCTTCATCGAGCAAAAGCGCGCCGAGGTCGAAGGCGGCGGCCCCGCGGCCAACGCCGGCGACGGCGAGCCCGGTGCCTTCCCCGAGGGGTCACAGCTGTGCCAGAAGTGCCAGACGAAGGCCATGGTGCAGATGGACGGCTGCCTGACCTGCCTCAATTGCGGGGAGTCGAAGTGCGGCTGAGGAGTTCGCCGGGGGTGTGGCTGCGCTCGGCCCGCCGGCTGCATGGGGGCAGGTGGCGGCGGGTTCAGCCCGACTGGCCCGGGCTGCACTTCCCGCCGCTGCAGCTGTGGAACGCGCCGCCAAGCCCTGCGATGCTGCGCGAGCTCGAGAGAGAGCGTCAGCAGGAATCCGTATGGTGAGTGAGCATCGGCAGCATACGCCGCGGGTGGCACTGGCGCTGGGCAGCGGCTCGGCGCGGGGCTGGGCGCACATCGGTATCATCCGCGCCCTGGAGCGAGCCGGGGTGCATCCGCAGGTGGTGGCCGGCACCTCCATCGGTGCGCTGGTCGGCGCGTTCTACGCCGCCGGCAAGCTCGACGTCCTCGAGCCGTGGGTGCGCAAGCTCACACGGCGCGACGTGCTCGGCATGCTCGACCCGACCCTGCGCACCACCGGCGGCCTGATCGAGGGCCGCCGCCTGCACGACTTCTATCAGGAGCACCTGGCCGGGGCGAGCATCGAGGGGCTGGCGATGCCGTACGCCGCTGTGGCCACCACCCTGGGACGCGGTACCGAGGTGTGGCTGAGGCACGGCGATCTGGCCGATGCCGTGCGGGCCTCAAGCGCGCTGCCGGGTGTATTCAGTCCGGTGCGCCGGGGCGGCGATTGGCTGGTCGACGGCGGGCTGGTGACCCCGGTGCCGGTCAGCGTCTGCCGCGCCCTCGACGCCGATGTGGTGATCGCCGTCAACCTCAATGGCGATCTGGTGGGCCGGCACATGCGCGAGGGTGCCCACCACACCGGCTCCGGCGTGCATCCGGAGCGATGGCTGCAGCAGTTGCCAGCCGGAGTGCGCAGTCATGCCCAGACGCTGGTAGGGCTGTGGGGGGACTGGACCGGCGCACGGGATGCCGAGCGGAGCGAGGCGCCCGGGGTCTTCGAGGTCCTCGCCGGCTCGCTGAACATCATGCAGGATCGCATCACCCGCAGTCGCATGGCCGGCGATCCGCCGGAACTGATGCTTGCCCCCCGTCTGGCCCACATCGGGCTGCTGGAGTTCCATCGTGCCGAGGAGGCGATCGGCCTCGGCGAGGCCATGGTCGAGCGGATGCTGCCCTCCATCCAGGACCTGCTGCAAAGCGGAGCGGGCGATCAGGTACGATGACGCCACGCCGGCGGCCGCCGGCGTCAGCAAACGAGGCAATCCCAACATGAGAGCGTTAGCAATCGTGCTGTTGCTCGGCGGTGCCGTGGTTCTGGGCGGGTGTGCCCCCGGCGCGCAGACCGTAAAACTGGCCCCCGAAGCCGAGCAGATCGAGGATCGGGAGCGGGCCGAGTCCACCGAATTGGCGCTGCGGGTGACCGATCGGCGCCCCCGGGAAATCTTCGGCTATCGGGACGAGGGCGCCGGTGTGACCCTGAGCGGCGAACCCGAACTGGCTGAGGCCGTCCACGATGGACTGGCCCGCGCGTTCGAGCGCCAGGGGATCACGGTAACCGAGTGGAATGGCGAAGCTGAGCGGCGTCTGGAGGTGGAGATCTACACCTTCGATTACCAGCGCACGGGTGGCTTCCTCAATCGTCGGGCGCAGCTGAACAGTGAGTGGACGGTCAGCGGCAGCATCGACGGTGAGCGCTACAGCTCCGATGCCCGGGTGCGTACCGAGACCCGGGCGCTGTTCGGGCCGAGTGAGGCGAAGAATGAGGAGCTGGTCAACCGGGTGCTCTCCCGGGGGGTGCGCCAGGTGGCGACCCAGAAGGACCTGCTCCGGTTGCTGGAGGATGAGACGTGAACGACAAGCGCAGCCCGGAAGGCAATCCGCGGGATCCACAGCAGATCCGCGAGCGGTTGGTCTGGCGTGCCGCGGTGGTGATGTTGCTGGCGATCACCGGCTGGCTGACCTACGTGGCTTTCGATGCCCAGGAGCGGGCCGAGGAGCTCGAGGCCGAGATGGCGGCCCATGAGGAACGCGAGGGGCTGTTGACTCAGTTCGGGCTGAGCACCGAAGCGGTGCGGCGGTTCGAGGTCGCTGGCATCGACGGCGATCCGGAGCGGTACCTGCTCGATGATCTGCAGGAGCGGCAGGCGTGGCTGGCGGAGCAGGCCACCCGTCTGGAGGAGCCGCTGAGCATCGACCGCGAGCGCAGTGCGGTGCTCTCGGACCGCTGGGTGCTGGCCACCATCGAGATGGAGACCGGCGGCGGCACGGCGCTACTCGCCTATGAGCTCAGCGAAGGCGGCGAGTTGAGCTGGGAGCTGTTGGCCTACGCCTCCGAGGACGGCTAGAGCGGACCGGTCGGGCGGCTCGAGGGTCGCCTAGATGGTATTGAAAACGATTCGCAACAACATTAGACTTTCCTGGTTCACGATGAGAGACCTCTGAGCGAGTCCCCATGAGTGCAAGCGACGCAGCAGGCCCCTTCGCCGACGGCACCGTGATCGAGCGACTGACGACCCTCCTCGACGATGGGGGACCGGTACTCACCCTGCTGGCCGTCCTTTCGGTCTTCACCCTGGCCCTGATCCTGATCAAGGTTTGGCAGTTCGCTGCCGCGCGGCTCTACGACCGGCGCACGTTCAACGATGCGCTGGCTGCCTGGCGCGCCGGGCAGACCCAGGAGGCCCTGCAGCGGCTCGATCAGAGCAAGCACCTGGGTGCCGAGCCACTGGCTGTGGCGATGCGCGGGCGTCTCGAGTCGCCCGATGACCAGGAAAGGGTCCGCGAAGAGGTGACCCGGCTGGCCAGCGGTCGGCTGGAGCAGCTGCGTGCCTACCTTCGCGGCCTTGAGGCCATCGGTGTGCTCAGCCCGCTGCTGGGTCTGCTCGGCACCGTGCTGGGCATGATCGAGGCGTTCCGCCAGCTGGAGGCTGCCGGCAGCCAGGTGGACCCCTCCATGCTCTCCGGCGGCATCTGGGAGGCCCTGCTAACCACCGCCGCCGGGCTGGCGCTGGCGATCCCGGCCGTGGCCGCGCTCACCTGGCTCGAGCGCATCGTTGAGCGCTTCCGCCACCGCGTCGAAGACGCCGTCACCCAGGTCTTCACCACGGCGCCGCCGCCGCTGCGCCATGCGGATTGAGGAAGCCCCGCGGCGGCGGCGTCTGGTCAGCCTGACGCCGCTGATCGACGTCGTCTTTATCCTGCTGATCTTCTTCATGCTCGCCTCGACCTTCGTCGAGTGGCAGGCCTTCGGGGTGGACGCACCGGCCGAGGGCGCCGCTGAGCAAGAGCGGGATCAGGAACCGCTGCGCCTCTACGTCACCGTCGAGGGCTACCGCATGGATGACGAGTCGGTGGCCGAGGAGGCCCTGCGCGGTCGCCTCGAAGAGGCCTACGCCGCCGATGCCGAACGCCGCCTGCTGGTGATCGCCGCTGAGGGGGCGCCGGTGCGCGCCGTGATCCGCGCCCTGGATGGCGCGGCTGCGGCGGGCCTGGAAGACGTCGCCGTGCTGCGCGAGGAGGAGTCGGGATGAAACTGCCCCAGCCGCCTCGCCGCGAGCCGGAAGAGAACGTCATCCCGATGATCAACATCGTCTTCCTGCTGTTGATCTTCTTCATGGTGGCCGGGACCCTCGAGCCGGACTCGCCGCTGTCCGTGGACCCTGCGGACAGCGAGCAGGGGGCCGAACTGGTGGATGAGCCCCTGCGGGTGCTGATCGATGCCGAGGGACAGCTGGCCATCGACCAGGATGTCGTCGACGATCGCGAGCAGCTCCGTGCGCGACTCAAAGCGGCGCTGGAAGAGGCGCCCGAGCGCCCGGTGGAGGTGAAGGCCGATGCCGAGGCGGATTCCGCCCGCCTGCTCGACGTCATGGATGATCTGCACGAGGCCGGCGCCGAGCGCATGCAGCTGGTGACCCGGCGGGAGCACTGAGATGGAGCCGCGCTGGATCCACTGGGTGGTTGCGGGCACCGTGGCGTTGGGTGCCCACGCCGCCATCTTGGCCTGGGTGCCCCGGGACGCCGAAGAGCAGGTTGAAGAGCGCCACGCCCCGGAAGGGGTGGAGGTGCAACTGTCCGCCGCCCCGCCGCAACCAGAGGAGGAGGTGGTCGAAGAGCCGGAAGAGGACGAGCCGGAGCCTGAACCGGAACCGGAGCCGGAGCCGGAGCCCGAACCGGAGCCGGAGCCCGAACCGGAACCGGAACCGGAGCCAGAGCCTGAGCCGGAACCCGAACCAGAGCCCGAACCCGAACCCGACCCCGAACCGGAGCCGGATGAGGTCGAGGAGGAGGATGACCCCGAGCCGGACGACGAGCCCGATCCGGTTGAGGACGAGGACGAAGTCGAGGAGGAGGACGACGAGGAGGCCGACGATGGTCCGCCCCAGGAGGCTGAGGTTGGCACGGAGTCGGATGTGTCGGATTCGTTCCTCGCCGATGTCCACCGCACCCTGCAGGAGGAGCAGCGTTATCCCCGCTCGGCCGAGCGCCGCCGGCTGGAGGGGTCGGTCGAGCTGAGCTTTGTCCTCGACGCCGAGGGGCAGGTCCTCGAGTGGGAGATCGCCGAGGCCTCCGAGCACGAACTCTTCGACGAGGAGGTCGAGCGCATGATCGAGGCGGTGCAGATGCCCGAAATCCCCGAAGACGAGTCGTTCGAGCGGCTCGAACTGAACGTGACCATCGAGTTCCGCCTGCGCTGAAGCGCTCGCGATGCCCTAATCGAAGGCGAGGTCGCGCAGGAACAGGGCGATCTCAGGGAAGAAGATCACCAGCAGCGTGGCCAGGATCATGATGGCGATGAACGGCGGCGTGCCGCGGATCACCTCCAGATAGGGCCGGCGGAAGACGGCGATGGCCGTGAAAAGATCGACACCGAACGGCGGCGTCGCCGAGCCGATGGCCGCCTGCAGGACCACCAGCGTACCCACCAGGACCGGGTCGAGCTGAGCGGCCTCGACCAATGGCGCCAGGATCGGCGTGAAGACCAGGATGACCACGATCGGGTCGACGAACATGCAGCCGACGAAGTAGATCAGCGCGATGGCCAGCAACGCGAGGGTCGGATCGTGGGCCACGGCGTCGATCAGTGGCCCGACCAATTCCTGGGGGATCTGCGCGAAGGAGATGCTGTAGGCGAAGGCCTGCCCGGCGCCGACCAAGATGAAGACCACCGCCGTGATCAGGCCGGTGGATCGGGCCACCTCCAGCAGATCCCGCCAGCCCAGGCTGCGGTAGGCCCCGAACTCGAGGATCGCCGCATAGAGCACCGAGATGGCCGCCGCCTCGGTGGGCGTGAAGATGCCGCTGTAGATGCCGCCGACGATGATCACCGGGAATCCCAGCGCCGGCAACGCGCGTAGCAGGGCGCGGCCGCGGGCACCCCAGGTGGCCCGCTCGCTGCCCTCGATGCCCTGCCAGCGGGTGTAGACGTAGCACCAGAGGCTGATCAGCAGCAGGATCAGCAGCCCGGGGCCGATACCGGCGATGAACAGCTGTGCCGGTGAGGTCTGCGCCACCACGCCGTAGATGATCATGCCGATGCTCGGCGGGATGAGCAGCGCCACGTCGCTGGCGTTGACGATCAGCGCCAGGTTGAAGCTGTCCTTGTAGCCCGCCTGCTGCAGGCGCGGGCGCAACGGCGTGCCCATGGCGACCACGGTGGCCTGGGTCGAGCCCGAGACGGCGCCGAAGAGCGCGCAACTGACCGCCGTGGTGATGGGCAGGCCACCGCGGATGTGGCCGATGGTCGTCGCCACCAGGTCAAGCAGGGAGTTCGCGGTGCGCCCGCGGGTCATGATGTCGGCGGCGAGGATGAACAGCGGTACCGCCGAGAGCACCACCGGCTCGATGCCGGTGATCATCTGCCGGATCAGCGCATCGGCGTCGATGAACGGCAGTTCGACGACGATGATCAGCAGCGCGCCGGCGAGCAATGGCACCATCAGCGGGAAGCCGAGTAGCAGCAGGATCAGCATCACCGTGATGACCAGGGTGGTCATAGCCGGGCATCCCCCGCCGGATCCTCACCCGGCCCGTAGGTCTCACGCTCGGTGTAGGAGCGATAGAGCTCCCGGTGGGTCAGGTTCTTCCAGGCGCTGAGGGCGTACTGCACGCCACCGGCAAACAGCCCCACCGGCACGATGACGTAGGCCAGCCCCATGGGGAGGCCCAGCGCCGTGCTGGTCCGGCCGCTCTCGTGAACCTCCCAGACGTAGTGCCCGGCGTGCCACGCCATGTAGAAGAGCAGCCCGGCGGTGCCCACATGGGTGAGGATCAGCAGCCCCTTGCGCGCCAGCCCACGCAGCTGGTCATAGACGGCGTTCATGCAAATGTGCCGGGCCCGGCGCACCCCATAGGCGAGGCCGCCGAAGGTGATCCAGACCATGAGGATCTCGGTGAGTTCGAAGGTACCCGGCACGGTGCTGCCGGTGAGATTGCGCGAGAGGGTGTTGGCGATCGAAAGCCCGGCCAGCAGCAGCACGCCGCCGGCAAGGATGAACGCCTCAAGACGGGCGATGCCCGCGTCTAGGCGCCCGAGCCAGGTCCGCTTGCGTGTGCCCATCCCGGGGCTCCAAATGCATCGATCGCGTGAACATACCGAACCGCGGGGGGATACGTACAGTGCCGCGGCGTGTGCTAGGGTGCAAAACGATCGTCACGCTGACGGGAGATCATCCCCATGCACCGTTACGCCATCGCCACCGTGCTGCTTGGCAGCGTCGCCTTTGCCGGCACCGCCCACGCCGATCAGTGGCGCATCGCCCTGGAGGAGGTCGAGGGCAGCATCCAGTACCAGTACGCCGAGCGCTTCGCCGAAGAGGTGGAGGCGCGCACCGACGGCGACGTGCAGGTCGAGCTCTTCCCCTACGGGACCATCGGCGAGATGGAGGATATCTACGAGCAGCTGCAGGCCAACGCCGTGCAGTTCGCCTTCGGTTCCGGGGCCCTCGGCGGCACCGTGCCCGAGAGTCAGCTGTTCAGCGTTAATTTCGTACTCAGCGACGACGAGTACGTGAACACCCGTGCGCTGAACGACCCGCACTTCCTGCACAGTGATCCGGTCCAGCAGGCCTTCGGCGAGCGGGGCATGGAGTTGGTCTCGGTTCTGCCCGAGGGCTGGCAGGTGTGGAGTGCCAACGAGCGGATCCGCACCCCGGAAGATTTCGACGGCGTGCAGATCCGCACCATGGACAACCGTCTGCTGCGCGAGAGCTATCGCCAGTACGGCGCCGACCCGACGCCCATGGCCTACGGAGAGGTCTACGGCGGGCTCGAGCAGGGCGTGATCGACGCCAACATCCAGCCCTACTTTGCCCACCAGGAGATGGGCTTCTACGAGGTCCAGGACTACTTCATCGAGGCGCGTCAGGCGCAGTTCATCGCCGGTTTCATGGCCAGTTCCCTATTCTTCGACGGCCTGCCCGCGGAGCAGCAGGAGATGGTCCGCGAGATCGTCGCCGATATGGTGGACTGGGCCCACGATATGCAGCAGGAGGTCAACGAGGAGCGCCTGGCCGATATGAAGGCCAACTCGGATATCGAGGTGATCACCCTCGACGACGACGAGCGCGAGGCCTTCCGTGAGCGCGCCCTGCCCACCCGGGAGACCTTCATCGGCGAGGTGGGGGCCCGCGGTGAACAGGCACTGGAGCGGTTGCTCGAGGCCGTTGAACAGGCCGAGAGCGAGCACGGCGACTCCTGACGGCAACGGGAACCGGGGCATGCGCCAGCGCCTGAGCGCCATCGCCGCCGCCGCCGCCCTGATGGCCGGTTGTGGCGACGAGCCTCCGGAGCAGTGGCGCATCGCCCTGGAGGAGAAAGCCGGCGGCGTGCAGCACGAGTACGCCGAGCGCTTCGCCGAGGAGGTGGAGGAGCGCACCGACGGGGCTGTGGAGGTGCGCGTTCTCCCTTATGGGTCCATCGGCGACACCGAGACCGTGCACCAGCAGGTGCGCCGCAATGCGGTGCACTTCGCCTTCGGTTCCGGAGACCTGGCTGGGGCGGTGCCCGAGAGCCAGGTCTTTGGGCTGCACTTCATCTACAGCGACGACGCCTACGTCAACGCCCGGGCCCTCAACGACCCGGAACTGCTCTGGAGCGAGCCGCTGCAGGCAGCCTACCACGATGCCCGGTTGCGGCCCCTGGCGCTGGTCCCCACCGGTTGGCAGGTATGGGCCTCGGACCGCCCGTTGCG
>PULM01000047.1 GCA_003552345.1 Ectothiorhodospiraceae bacterium | reverse complement strand
CCCCTCCACCACCACTCGGTCTTCTTCAGCAGCGACTACACCGACGAATTCGACGCCGTCTTCCGCCGTGGTGAGCCACCCGTCGAACCGACCGTCTACATCTGCGCCCAGGACCGGCACGACCAGCAGCCGGTATCCGGCCCGGAGCGGCTGCTCTGCCTGATCAATGCCCCCGCTCAGGGCGACGTGAAACGCTTCAGTGACACGGAGATCCATCGATGCCAACAACGGACCCTCTCGCTCCTGGAACGCTGCGGACTCAGCCTCCAGCCCACCGAGGAGCCGCCGGTGATCCACACGCCCACGGACTTCGAGGCGCGCTATCCGGCCACCGGCGGGGCCCTGTATGGGATGGCCAGCCACGGCTGGCGGGCCTCCTTTCAGCGGCCGGCGGCAGGCACGCGGGTGCCGGGGCTGTACCTGGCGGGGGGCAGCACACACCCGGGGGCGGGGCTGCCGATGGCGATGATGTCGGGTCGTCTGGCGGCAGAGCAGGTGCTGGCCGACCTGACTTCCGCCATCCGGTCCCCTCGGGTGGCTATGTCTGGTGGTACCTCGACGCCCTGAGCGATGACGGCCGTCATGGACTGACGGTGATCCTGTTCGTAGGTAGCGTCTTCTCGCCCTACTACGCCTGGGCGCGGCGGCGCGGGCAGCCGAACCCGGAGGATCACTGCGCCTTCAATGTCGCCCTCTACGGCGAGAAACGCGGACATTGGTCCATGACGGAGCGGGACCGGCACACCCTGCACCGCGACCGGGACACCCTGATCGTGGGTCCGAGTCAGGCCCGCTGGGTTGATGGCGAGCTGCTTCTGGATATCGATGAGCTGACCTTCCCGCGCCCGGCCTACCTGCGCGGCCGCATTCGCCTGACCCCCCGTGTGGCCAACGACCAGGCACTGGTCCTCGACCCCGCCGGGCGCCACCGCTGGTGTGCCCTGGCACCCTGCGCGCGGGTCGAGGTCGAGATGGAGAAGCCACGCGTCCGCTGGCAGGGCGAGGGGTACTTGGACACCAACGCCGGCGATGAACCGCTGGAGGACGGATTCAGCGGCTGGCATTGGGCGCGGGCCAGCGACCCGGAGGGCACAACCGTGCTCTATGACGTCACGCCGCGCCAGGGGGCGGCCTATCGCAAGACAATCCGCTTCGACCACCAGGGAACCATGCAAGAGACACCGGCCCCTGAGCCGGCACCGCTGCCGACCGCACTGTGGGGGATCCGCCGGCGCATCCCCGCCGACACGCCGGGGCAGGCCCGCCTGGTGGAGACTCTGGAGGATACCCCGTTTTACGCCCGCTCTCTGGTGGACACCGAGGCCGACGGACGCCCCCTGCGGGCGGTGCACGAGAGCCTGAACCTGGATCGTTTCGCCAGCTTCTGGGTCAAGCCCCTGCTGCCGTTCCGGATGCCGCGCCGGACGACGCGCGGCGGCTGATCCACCGGCTCCAACTGCGGCCCCGTCGCGGGCAACGCGACGGGGCCCGGGGTCACTCCCCGGCCTCGTCCCGCTCGCGCTCCTCGCGGATCTGGCGCAGGTCGCGGCGCATGATGAGCACCTCGCGCACGGCGTAGGCCATGGCCAGGGCCACCAGGGCCAGCTTGAAGATGATAAACCCGGGCAGATCCATGGGATGCCCCTCCGAGCAGTGACGCCGCCGACGGCTACCCGGAGACCTGGCGACCGGAGCGGGCGGCGTCCATACGCTCCAGGCGGGCGGCATCCATGCGCTCGAGGCGCTCGAACAGGCCCAGCACCCAGGCCACCTGCCCTTCCAGGCGACCCGGTGGCCCGGCGGCTTCCGGGGTCTGCTGGACAGCATCGATCAGGTACTGCCCCTGTGGCAAGGCCGGCGCCGAATCGTCCTGCGGCGCGGCGGCCAGCGTGGAGGCGACCTGGGAGAGGACACGCAGCTTGCGCTGGCCGCTGACCACGGCCCGGTGGTTCACCGAGTCGCAGCCCAGGCGCTCAAGCTCGCGGCCGATCTCGGCGTAGAGCAGCCGCGCCGCACACAGGCCGGGGCGGACCCGCCGGGGCAGCGCATGGAAACCGGGCATGGCCCGCTCGTAGTGGCGATCCGCATCGCGCAGCAACCGCTGGATCACACCACCGAGTTCTGGCGAGAACCGGGGCCGGGCGAGGAATGCATCCGGGTCGATGCCGGCCTCGATCATCCATTCCCTGGGCAGATAAAGGCGCCCGCGCCGGGCATCCTCACCGACGTCGCGGGCGATGTTGGTCAGCTGCATGCCAACCCCCAGATCGCACGCGCGCGCCAGGGCCGCGGGGCTGCGCACGTCCATGAGCAGGGACATCATCACGCCGACGGTCCCGGCAACCCGCACGGCGTACTCGTAGAGTTCCTCGATGGTCTGATAACTGCGCCCCTCCGCGTCCCAGCGGAACCCCTCGATCAGCGCTCCGGGGAGGGTCTGCGGAAGGTTGTAGTAGTGGACGACACAGGCGAAGGCGCGATCCGCCGGATGCGACTGCGGCCGACCGGCGTAGACCGCGTCGAGCCGCTCGCGCAGCGCCGCCAGCGCCGCGGCATCCCCCGGGCCCTCGTCCACGGCGTCATCCGCCTCGCGACAGAAAGCGTAAAGCGCGGTGGCGGCATCCCGCCGCTCGCGCGGCAGCAGCCAGGACGCGGCCATGAAGGTCCGCGACCCGGTGCTGAGCAAGGCCCGACAAGCCCGGCGATCGATATGGAGCAGATACGGCTCCGGCGCAAGGCTAGAGTCAGGCGAAGGTACGAGCATCTGGGACCACCTCATCGAGGATCTTGGCGGATGAAACCACACCGGGGAGCCCGGCACCGGGGTGCGTTCCGGCACCGACCAAGTAGAGGTGCTGGACGTCCTCGCTGCGGTTGTGCGGGCGGAACCAGGCGCTCTGCTGCAGCACCGGCTCCAGGCTGAATCCGGTGCCCAGCCACGCCTTGAGGCGATGGCGGAAATCGAGCGGCGTGGCCACCCGCGAGGTGACCAACTCGTCCTCCAACCCGGGCAGGACGGTCTCGCTCAGATAGTTAGAGATCGCCTGCCGGTACGGCTCCGCCTGCTGCTCCCAGTCCACATCGGCCCCCAGGTGCGGGACCGGCGAGAGCACGTAGAAGGCGTCACAGCCCTCCGGCGCCAGCGACGGATCCGTGGCCGTCGGCCGGTGCAGGTAGAGGCTGAAGTCGTCGGCCAGCACCTTGCGATCGAAGATGTCCCGGATCAACTCCTTGTACCGCGGACCCATGAGGATCGTGTGGTGCGGGACATCGTGGTATTGCCGCCGGGTACCGAAGTACCAGACATAGAGCCCCATTGAGTAGCGCGCCCGCTCCAGGCGGCGGTCGCTCCAGCGGCGCCGCGCGCTGGCCGGCACCAGCTTGCGGTAGGTCCAGGCGGCATCGGCGTTGGAGACGACGATATCGGCGTCGATGCGCTCGCCGCTGGCCAGCTCCACGCCGGTAGCCCGCCCCTGGTCCACGGTGATCGCCTCGACGTCGGCGTTATAGCGGATCTCGCCGCCCTGCCCGGCGATCAGATCGGCCATGCCGCTGGCCAGCTTGCCCGTACCGCCCATGACGTAGTGAACGCCCCAGTGCTGCTCCAGGTGCTCGATCAGGCAATAGACCGAGGTCACCGAGAACGGGTTGCCACCGATGAGCAGCGGGTGGAAGCTGAGCACCTGGCGCAGCCGCTCGTCCTTGACGTAGCGCGATACGAGCCCATGCACACTGTAGTAGCTCTGCAGCCGGATCAGATCCGGAACGACGCGGAGCATGTCGGTGAACCGGTTGAACGGCTTGTAACTGAGCTGCTCAAAACCAACCCGGAAGATCTCCTCGCTGGCCGCCATGTACCGGTGGTAGCCGTCGAGATCACCGGGCGCGAAGCGCTCCACCTCGGCACGCATCCGCTCCGGGTCGCCGGTGTAGTCGAAGTGACTGCCGTCATCGAAACGCACCCGGTAGAACGGATCCATCAGGCGCAGATCGATGTCGTCCTCAAAGCGCCGCCCGGCCAGTTTCCAAAGCTCCTGGAAGAGGAACGGGGCAGTCACTATGGTGGGCCCGGCGTCGAAAGTGAAACCGTCCTGCTCATGCACATAGGCGCGGCCTCCGGGGCGGTCCAGCCGGTCCACCACGGTGACCCGGTAACCGCGCGCCCCCAGGCGAATGGCCGCGGCCAGCCCGCCGAAGCCGGCCCCGATGACCACGGCGTGGGGGGACTGACCGCCGACAGCGGGCGCAGGAGCATCAGGATTCATACGCATAGGTTTCACCTTAAGTACGGTCGGGACTATGTCAACGAACATCCGCGCTACCGCGACCTTTTGGCGCGGTAGCGCGGATCGCGGCCAGGACCTGATCGGCCACCCGGCCCGGTGCCTCCTCATGGGCCAGATGGCCGAGACCGGCGAGGGTCTCCAGACGGGCCGAGGGCAGCCGCAGCCGCACCCGCTCGGCCTGGGCCGGGGGCACGGTGCGATCCCCGCTGGCGGCAAAGAGCACCAGCGGGGTGGTCAGTCGTGGGAGGTCGTCCATCAAGGCGTAGAGACCGTCGTGGGTCCGGGCCATCATGCCCAGCGCCGCCGCAACGTGCCCCGAATCGGTGGCCAGCCGCTGATAAAGATCGACCCCCGCCTCGTCGATTCGCGAGCCGGTGCGCGCCAGAACGTCGGCCAGGAACGCCCGATTGCGGGCGCGGAACGCCAGCCAGAACGGCACCAGGGGGTTGTAGGTCAGCAGCCGCGCGGTGGTGGGGAATAGATGGCCAGCGACCCCGCTGAAGGGCAGGAACGCCCCATTGAGGCTGATCAGCACCTGCGGACGGATACTCGCATCGAGGGCCATGCGCGCCAGCAGCGCCGCCCCCACCGAGTGGCCGATGGCCACCTGCGGGGGGAGCCCCAGTGCATCCACCAGGGCAGCCAGGCCCTCGCCGGCACCAGAGAGGGTCTGCAGACGGCGCGGCGCCGGCGCGCTGAAGCCGTGACCCGGCAAATCCGGGGCGATGACCGTGTAGTGCTGCGCCAGCAAGGGGCCGAAATCGCGCCAGGAGTGGACCGATGCGGCACTGCCATGGAGCAGCAGGGCGGGCGGGCCCTCGCCGTAAACCTGGACGTGCCAGCGCAGCCCACCGGCATCCACGAATCGGCTGGCCTCGTGGTTCGGCCACCCGGCAGCCTCCCGCTCCCAGGCCAGACCCGCTCCCATGACCTTCCTCCTCGGTCTAGCGCCCGGTGCCCGTCACCGCCTGCACCGCCGAGCTGATCGACGAGGCATCCGCCCTAGGCAGTGGCAGGTAATCGGCCCCCATCGCCTCAGCCAGCTCTCGCCCCATCGGGCGCGGCCGCGGCGAGGGATCCACCACCAGCGCCCGAATCCCCATGACGCGGACAGCACGGGCCGCCTGGTTGGCCTCTTCCTGCGCCTTTTCCCGGCCCCCCACGCCCTCGCGGGTGACGTTCGCCCGGCCGTCGGTGAGCAGGATCAGCACCGGGGTGGCCCCTTTGCGGCGGACCTCCTCGGTGAGCTGACGGGCGGTGTCGATGCCCGCAGCCAGAGGCGTGCCGCCACCGCCGGGCAGGCCGGCAAGCCCCTTCTTGGCCCGGGTCAGCGAGCGCGTCGGCGGCAGCAGCACTTCGCCCCCGCGGCCACGGAAGGCGACCAGTGCGACCTCATCCCGGCGCACATAGCACTCGGCCAAAAGCAGCTCCACCGCTCCCTTCGCCTCGGAAAGACGGTGCATGGCCGATGAGCCGGAGGCATCCACGGCGAAGATGGTCGTCGTCTGGCTGCGCTGCTTGAACCGCGTAACCCGGAAATCCTCGGGCCGGACGATGACCCGTCGACCGCTCTGATCGTGCTCGCGGCGCAGTGGCTGCCACGGCGCGGCCGTGCGCAGGGTCTCCACCACGTTCAGCCGCACGCCCGCCCCAGGGCTCCCGGGGCGCACACCCGCGGGCCGACCACGTCCGCCCCCCTGCTGCAGTGCGCCCGCCCGCCCGGGCGTTTGCGAGCGGTTGCGCTGAGCCAGCTCGCGGATCTTCATCTGCTGGAGGAGGTTATCGGGCAGCACCGCACGCGCCGCCTCGAGCACAAGCTCTGCCGGGATCTCGGCCGGAGCCTGCTCCTCCTGCTCATCATCGTCCGCCTGCTCCTCGTCGCTGCCCTCTTCCTCCTCGGGCGGCTCCGGCTCTTCCTCCGGCGGCGGGGGCGGCTCCTCGGGCTCCTGCTGCTCCTGCTGCTGCTCCTCCTCGGGCGGCTCCTCCTCCTCCGGCTGCTGCATCTCCGGGATGCGAGTCGCCCGGGGCACCAGGATCAGCCGGGTGGCCAGCGCCACGTCCTCCTGGCTCACCTCGCTGCGCCCATCCAGGGCAGCGGCGGCCCGCGCCGCACGCAGCGCCTGCAGCGGCGCACGCAGCGAGCCGATCCCCAGTGCCAGCCCACCGGCGCACAGGGCCTCGGCGAGCTCGTCGGAACACTGGACCTGATCCAGACGCTGACGGGCAGCGGCGACATCTTCGGCGGTGTACTCGCAACCGCCGGCGACGTGGACCGGGATCCCGTTGAGGTCGAGATGGCAGCCGAGGCGATCACGCAGCGGCCCCACCGGCCGCTCATCCTCCTCGGCCCCCTCGTCCAGCGCAATCACCCCAAAGCGGCTGGTCATGCGATCGGCGAGGCCATCGCGCTCCAGCCGGACTTCACCGTTATCGAGCACGGCACCGAGCTTGCCGGCGGTGGCCGGCGCGATGCGTTCGGCCATGGCCAGCACCGCCACCCCGCCATCGACCTCAGCCAGAACCCCCCGCTCGACCACCGGGCGGCCGGAGCGCAGCGTCGCGGTCAGATCAAGCCCGCCGAGCAGGCGACTGTCCGAGATATTGATCGGGATGCGCCGCCAAGGGGTGCCGGCGGGCAGCAGCTCGCGGGCGATCTGCACCCACCGCTCGCGCACCGGGCCCGGCAGCGAGCGCAGGCACACGCCGCCGACACCCGGCGGGTCGATGGCCAGCAGCGCCGCGGCCGTGGTCGCATCCTCCCAGGCCGACTCGGCGTTGGTGTAGTCGAGCGCAGCGCTCATGCAGGCAGATGCTCCTCCACGGCTCGCTGGACCCGGGTGGTGGACCCGGACTCATCAAGGGGATCGCGACGAAGCCGGTGGCGCAACGCCACACCGGCCACCTGACGCAGATGCTTGACCTCCACCCGGTCGGCCTCCTCGAGGGCCGCCGCCGCGCGTGCCGCGCGGATCAGCGTCAGCTCACCACGCAGACCATCGGTGCCCAGCGCGATGCACAGGGTCGAGGTGCGCTCAAGGATCTCGTCGGTCACCTCGACGTGGGGCAGCTTTTCGCGCCCGCGCTCAATGCGTTGGCGTACCTCCGCGTCCTGATCCGCCCACTTCTGCACGAAGGCCTTCGGATCGGATTCGTACTCGTCCCGCCGGCGGACCACCTGCATGCGCGTGTGAAGCTCCTCCGGCGTGGAGACCTCCACCGACAGACCGAAACGATCGAGCAGCTGCGGGCGCAGCTCCCCCTCCTCCGGGTTGCCGCTGCCGATCAACACGAACTTGGCCGGGTGGCGGACACTCAGCCCCTCGCGCTCGACCACGTTTTCGCCGCTGGCGGCCACATCGAGCAACAGGTCGACGATATGATCCTCAAGCAGGTTGACCTCGTCGATGTAGAGGAACCCGCGATTGGCACGGGCCAGAAGCCCCGGCTCGAAGGCCTTCTCGCCACGGGTCAGGGCCTGCTCGAGGTCCAGGGCGCCCACCACCCGATCCTCGGTGACCCCCAGCGGCAGGTCGACCACCGGCACGCTGATCTCCCGCACATTGAGCCGTTTGCCCGCCTGGGTCTGCTCCCGGCAGTGATCACACAGGGTGTCCTCGTGCTCCGGATTGCAGTGGTAGGGGCAGTCCGCGACGGCGCGAATGCTCGGCAGCAGACCGGCCAGGGCGCGGACTACGGTCGACTTGCCGGTGCCGCGGTCGCCAAAGACCAGCACGCCGCCAATGGAGCCGTCCACCGCGGCGATGGTCATCGCGAGCTTCATCTCGTCTTGCCCGGCGATCGCCGAGAAGGGAAACGCTGGTGCCATGGATTGTGCCGTCCCAGTTTTCTGAAATCAGTGACCTTACGAAACGGGCCGCCTGGCCCGCGCGCAGATTAACAGAGCGGCCCGACCCGTACAGCCCTAGCGGGTGGCCCACTCATCGACCGGCTGCTCACGCATGAGACGTCGGAACCAAGGCGTGTAACGGTGCGGTTCCTCTTCCGTGCCTGCGCGCAGGCCCGTTGGCGCCGCCCACGCCCAGGCGCCGATCTCGTCCGGGTCCGGGGCGGGCTGCTCGTCCTGGGCGCGGCCGATCAGCACATGGGCGTATTCATGCTCGGCCAGCCCACTGCGCGGATCCTCGGCGTGGTAGGTGAACCGGGCCACCGGCTGCAACCGCGTGCTGAAGCCAACCTCCTCGCCCAGACGGCGCTCAGCCGCCTCGACCACCCCCTCCTCCGGGCGCGGATGACCGCAGCAGGAATTAGACCATAGCCCGGCGAAGTGGTATTTACTGTCGGCACGTCGCTGCAGGAGCAATTCCCCGCGAGGATTGAAAACGAGCACGCAGAACGCCAGATGCAGGGTGCCGCCGCCGGCGTGGGCGCGGATTTTCTCCTCGGTACCGATTCGCCGCCCCTGCGGGTCGACGATCACCACGTGCTCCATCATCCCCTCCGCATTGCCGACCATGGCGCCTGCTGGGCAACATCGTCGCGCCCCCCTTGCGCCTGGCGCGATACTACGACCATTCTCTAAACGCTGGCAAATGCGCCGTTACGTCGCACAAAACCGTATACTGGAGAGATCCATCACCGGCCCCCTGAGTCGGCCGGGGTGGGGCATTGAAAGGTCACCTCGACCCTGACGTGAGAGGAGCCAGAATGATGAGCAAGAAACCGTGTGACCGCTCCCGCCGCAAGTTCCTGCGCCTGGGCCTGATGAGCACGGCCGCGATCCCGGCGGCGGGCCTGTTCGGCTCCAAGGCCATGGCCGATGACAACAACGACAACGGCCAGACCTGGGAGATCATCAGCGAGGATGCGCCGGAGGCCAAGGGCATCGGCTACGTGCACGATCAAGCCGACGCCGACATGGACCATCCCCGCTTCGAGAGCCACCAGTTCTGCGCGAACTGCCTGCTGTACGTCCCGCACGAAGAGGACGGTGACCACGGTTACTGCGCCGCCTTCGGGATGGACGAGAAGCGCCTGGTCAACGCCAATGGCTGGTGCTGGGCGTGGGAAGACGCCGGCGACGCCGCCGAGGTGGGCCCCCGCGACGTTCCCGAGGACCAGCTGCGGCGGGGCTGAGCCCCACCGTCACAGGTACGGGGTGAACCAGCCGGGCGGGAGCGCCCCGGTTGCTGCGCCAGAGACCGCCGGGCTGCCTGATCCAGGCGCCCGGCGATG